>JAIYAJ010000060.1 GCA_027489105.1 Zymomonas sp.
CGCCAAGCTGATCCCGATGCCGGCCATGGCCGGAGCGCGGTGAGCGCCGAGGCAACTCGTCAACGTTCCTCCGCCATCATGTCGCCCAACGACAGACACCGCCTTTTTCAACACAATCCACCCCGTTACAGCCATTCGCGCCATCTGAGGCAAACGCCCAAAAACGGCCATACCCTGTCTGCTTTTATGAGTTCACGACCTCGACCGATGTCCGCTCGTCACAGCGACGCGCCGAAGCCCGCCTCACTTTGCAATCCGCCATTCACCGGCGGCCCTTCCGCCGGCACCGCAGCCGCCGTCTGCGCGACATCCTGCAACGTCTCGACGACGAGCATCTGCAGCAGCTCCGCCGGCAACTGGCCCGCGACGGCGGCAAGCCGGTCGGTCACCGCCTTGTAGGCCGCGATGTCCAGCTGCCGGTCCTCGCGCTGCCGATCGGCTTCGGCCGCCTGCAACCGGCCGCCCAGCTGTTCCAGCGCCTGGCGCAGCTGCTCGACCTGGCGGGCGGTGGCCTCGCGCGCGGGGTCCTGCCCCTGCTCTGCCTGGCGGACGGCATCCGGCAGGATCGCCTGCAACCGCCTGATCACCTTCTCCCCGCCGGGCAGGTCGAGATTCTCGACGATCAGGTCGCCCAGCAGGCTCGCACTCTGCGGGTTGGCGCGGACCAACTCGGTCAGCATCGTCGCGGCCTCCTCGCGCTGGGTCGAATAGGACGGCCCCGCCTTCACCGTCAGATCATATTTGCCGATCGTCAGATTGTAGATATCGGCCGCCGGATCGGGCGCGCCGTCGGGATCGGTGATCCGCACCATCGCGGCCTTGCCGTCCTGCCCCAGCACCCTGATCATCCGGTCGCTGTTGTAGACCTTGGGGATCAGGTCGATCAGGATGCGGCCGGTCTGGCGGATCGCCCGACTGAGATTGTCGATGAAGTGGAAGGTCGCCACATCGCCCTCGCGTTGCCGCGCCAATATCGCGCGCCCACTGGTCTCGTTCGACCGCGCGCCGAGCGACGCGTCGTACAGTCCCATCACCGCCTTCATGTCGTCGGCAGCGTTCATCGCCGCCTGCAGCTCGCCGGCGGGCACCCCGGTGAAGGGCTGTCGCATCGGCGGCTCCGGCCCGTCATATTCGAGGAAGGCGTGCGTCGCATTGTTCGCCGTGGCCCAGCGCGGATCGGAGGCGAAAGCGCCCCGCCGGCCCACCCACGGCGCCTTGGGCGCCAGCGCGACCAGTTCGGTCGCCATCGTCCGCCAATAGTTGAACATCTGCTGCGGATCGCGCGCGTCCCGGATCAGCGAGCGGAAATGACGCCGCCCTTCGACATTCACCTCCTCGCCATAGACCGGAACGATCGGGATGAACCGCCCCGGCCAGGCCTGCTCGGACAGCAGATGCGATCCGTTAAGCACATATTGCGTCACCTCGAACGACTTCACCGGACGCGGCTGGCCGATCGTCTCGATCGGGCCCAGAAGAGCCCGCAACCGGGGAAGCTCGTCGACATGCGCGACCGCGATCGCGCCGTCCGGCCTCGCATATTGGACGAGTTGGCGAACCACATCCTCGCGCTTCCAATATTCGGCGACGCGAACGCTGCGCTCCTGGCCGTCCAGCCAGCCGGAAGACCCGCTCCACGCCGAACTCGAAAAGTCGATTGTATCGGCCGTCGGAAAGCGGCGCGCATAATGCGTCTCGCTCATCTGCTCGATCACGAAGGCGCTCGACCAGTCCGACCCGTCCGACGACTGCGCGAACGGATCGCCATAGATGGCGAAGGGGTTGGGCACGGGCCGGATGACAAGGTCCTTCTCGAACCCGTCGTCGGTCGCATAGTCGAGATTGATCCGGATATAGCCGAACCCCATCGCCGCCGAGCAATCGACCGCGGTGTCATAGGCGATGTCGGCATTCGACATCGTCTCGATGTTCCGGATCAGCCCGCTCATCACCTCGGCCGTCTTCGCGTCACCGCGCTCGACCGGATGGACCGAGATCGCCGGCTTGTTCTGTCGACTGTCGTTGACGACCTGCCGGATGAAACTCGGCATGCGGTTGATCGTCAGGCAGGGTCGCCCCTCCGCCTCGCGCTGTCGCCGCACCTTTTCCGGCCACTGCCAGGCCCCACCCAGCCGCGCGAAACGCAGATCGTCGAGCGCCGCCGCGCGATTGTCACTCTCATGCGCTTCGGCGGCGGCAAAGGCCTCCACCGCCTCCTTGACGATATCGTCCATTTTCGGTTCCCATGAAGTACGCAGCCGCGAGCCTGCCAGCAGGCGGGTCGCTGGGGCGCGAGATTATCGGGGGCGGCTTAGCGACGATAGGACGTCGAGCATCGTCCTGATCAAGCTGTCAGCGCTCTGATGCCGAGATCAATTGAGATATGCACATCTATCGATTAAATTATGAGCAGTCGCTCAATGTCTGCGCCATCTATACAGTTCTCGATTATTGCAGAACCACTTCCAATAAGCACGAGTGCCCAGAGAAAAAATCACTATCCCCCACACTGCACCGATGCCTATAAAGACATTGAACAGCGGAAAATTTCCGATCTGCTCTCTCACGAAGATCGGTATGACAATAGGGATTGAGGCAAGCAGCAAGAACTTCGCATCGACGCGCTTCGTCAGCGAGAAGCCCTCCATACGGGCCGAGAAATCCTTACCCTTGATCAAAAGATCCAGACCGCTCTGATATTCGGCGGTCCACTGGCCGATGAACCGCACCAGCAGGGCAAAAGGAAGCACAACGATGCGGCTGGCATGATGGATGAAATTATTCATCATCGAAGATCTCGTCCGTGAGCGTTTGAACATAGCGATCACGCACAACATCGCCAGCCTCTTTCACTCCCTCATTATCGAAGTGCGACCGCCTGAATCGCCCGATTGTGTTGCGCAGAGGCCCGGCGGGACCTCTGACAAGCTTCAACGTACGTTGAAGCGCGCGGCCTCCCGGCAGAAGCCGGGACGGGAAGCTTGTGACTTGGGCCCACAGCGGCCCAGCCCGGCCGTTCGTGGTGGCATCATAGGCGTTGACCCCGAGCAGAGCCCCCTCCGCAACCCATCCGAGACCCTTTGCCGCCAACGCCGCGGGCGCTGTGATCCCTCCCGCCGCAGTGGCGACGGCCGCGACGTCGGCGGCAAGCGCCGCCTTGTCCAGGACCTTCCGTGCCGCGTCCACGTAGGACGTGGGTTTGACCGTCACACCGGGCCCCGATCCAGTCCGACCACGCTGCGGCATGGAATTGGCGGGACTCGATCCCCTGCGCGGAGGTGTGCGCTCCATAGAGCGGCGAAACAGAATCTTGGGTAATGAAACTGGACGATCCCGTCCGTTGTTGACAGCCTCCCTCGGGCGGCTTGGTGCGGCAAGGCCGTTCATCGGGGGTTCTCCTCATTCCAGATTGCGCCTCTTCCGCCGACGGCTGCTCACCTAAAGGTCGAACGGCGACACCTGCGGGAGTCGCTTTGGCAGTCAGGCCATCCAGCCGCCCATGTTGACGACGGCTCGGGAAGACAATCCGTTCGGCGCGGCAAGCGCCATCCTCTTCATCATCATTGCATAGCGCGACGCCGACAGCCGGTCGTCTCGCGTCTTCACGATGATGCCGTCCTTGCGATGGTACAGCCTGAACTCGGCGAACCAGTCCTCGAGATGGTCGAACACCTTCCATCGGCCGGACAGCATGCGATCGAGCATTTCCGCAATGCCGGCCTCGATCCCATTCCCGCCATCCTCGAAACAGGCCCGCTCCGGCAGCAGCGCCAGACCCTGCTCCCGATATTGCTGGGCCAGCGCCGCGCCCGAACCCTTGTCATGCTGCAACCCGTCATGGGGCCACGCCCACGGCAGCCAGCTCCCCCACGGCTTCAGCGCCGCCGCCG
>JAIYAJ010000029.1 GCA_027489105.1 Zymomonas sp.
CGCGGTGACCGTGACGGCGGAGGACGATCCACCGCGCATCGTCGACCCCACCATCATCCTGCCGTTTGCCGAGAACGGCACCGGCATCGCCTACCAGGCCAGCGCCATCAATCCGGATGGACGTGCACTCACTTGGTGGCTGACCGGCGCCGATGCGGCCCGCTTCACGATCGACGCCACCGGCGCGGTCCGCTTCGTGGCCCCGCCGAACTACGAGGCGCCGCGCGATGCCGGGGCGAACAATCGCTACGAGGTCACCCTGGTGCTGCAGTCCGGCATCTACACCGATCTCGCGCCCATCACGATCGAGGTGACCGATGTGGTGAGAGAGGCCTTCCCGGTCCCGGTCCCGGCGCTGCGCGTGAACGAGAATGACCGCCGCTTCTCGTACCAGCTCTCCACCATCAATCCCGCAGGCCTTCCAATCACATGGGAGGTCTTCTCCGGCGACGGGGGCTACCCCTACGAAGGTGCCTTCGGCGGAATAGTCCCTGGGCTGCAGATCGACCAGGGCGGAGTCCTGCGCTTCGTGACGCCACCGGACTACGAGGCGCCGACAGATAGCGGCCGGGACAACACCTACACGGTGACCTTGCTGATGATTGCCGGGGCCGAGTACGCGTCCTCCTACCGCGACGTCATTACCGTGAGCGTCACGGTCGTCGATGTGGTCGAGCCGCCGGACATCCTGGCCTTTCGCACGATCGACGTGGCCGAGGGTTCCACCGGCCGGGTCTTCCGCGCCATGACCCACGGCACCGATGGCTCGCCGCTGGTCTGGTCAATCTCCGGCACCGATGCCGCGCTGTTCGCCATTGATCCGACGACCGGTGACCTCCTCTTCCGCGACTCCCCGCGCTTCGAGCAACCGCGCGATGCGGGGCGGGACAGCAGCTACGATATCGTGCTGCACGCCGTCGATGCGGTCGGCGCCGATAGCCAAGCCGTCACCATTCAGGTCAAGGAAACGCCACAGGCCGGCCAGCTGGCGGTGGGCCACGGCGGGATGTTGACGCCCGAGGGCTACGCCCCTTCGCTGTTGATGCCCTCCGCCACCTATGCCCGGGCCGAGGCCCCGGCCGGCGGCCGGGTCGTGGTGACCGGCCTGCTGCCGGAAGACCGCATCGGCATCCGGCAGCAGGGCAACTCGCCGGGGCAGATCGGATTCGACGGCGGCACGGTGACGTTCGGTGGAGTCGTCATCGGTATGGCGGAAAGCGCCGAAGGCCGCTTCTCCGTTACGTTGACCATGGTGGCCGATGTGGCCGCCGTGCAGGCCCTGTTGCGCAGCCTGACCTATGCCAATACCAGCGACACCCCAGCTGCCAGGCGCGTGCTGCAGGTCGATGTGATCGACGCCGCCGGGGCGCATGCGGGAGGCACCGCCACGCCCAGCTTCGCCGCGATGGTGGATGACCCGCTGGCCGGCATAGGCACCTCATTGTCAGGAAGCCTGTACCCTGCCTTCGTCGACCTCGACGACGACGGGCTTCGGGATCTGGTGATCGGCAGCGGCTTGTCCGCGCCGATCGCGCTGCGCAACACGGGCGATGGCTATGTCGCCTTCCCACAGAACCCGCTGCCTGCCTTCGCCGGCAGCTTCCAGCTGAAATCCCCTGCCTTCACCGATCTTGATGGTGATGGCCGGGACGACCTGATGATGTATGCGACTGCGCCGCTAGGAAACGCGGACCAACTGCTGGCTTGGCGCAACACGCCCGATGGCTTCGTGCAGGAGCCGGAGCCGCGCAAGGCCTTTGACCTTTTCGACTCCAAGGTCCCGGTCTTCACCGACGCCAATGGCGATGGCCACGCTGACCTGCTCGTCATCGGCCAGTACGGCTACAGCTTCTTCTACCTCGCCACGCCTGACGGCTTCGGTAGCGCGGTCGCCTCGCCGTTTCCGCCGGTCACCCAGGGGGGCACCGACGCCGCCTTCGCCGACCTTGATGGCGACGGGCTGACCGATCTGGTGTACGGGATCGGCTCCCGGGAGTTGCAGGCCTGGCGCAATACCGGCAACGGCTATGTGCGATTCGCTGCGGACCCGTTCGGGCCGCTCGGCTCGGTTACCGGCAATCTCACCGTCACCTTCGAGGATATGGACGGCGACGCACTGCCCGATCTCGTGCTCGGTTCCGGCAGCAGACTCCAGACGCTGCGCAATACCACTCAGTTCGGCCAGGCGATCCCTGTCACGGTCACGCAAGTGGACGACGCGCCGCGCATCACCAGCCCCGCCGGCGTGACCCATGCCGAGAATGCCGCGGCGCCGGTCCTGATCGCCACCGCGATCGACCCGGAAGGCGATGCCATCGCCTGGTCGCTCGGCGGCACTGACGCCCGGCAGTTCCGCATCGATGCCACCAGCGGCGCGCTCAGCTTCCGCACGCCGCCGGATTTCGAGGCACCGTCCGATGCCACGCGCGACAATGCCTACGAGTTGGTACTGCGTGCCACCGCCAATGGCCTCACCACGGAACAAGCGCTTACTGTCACC
>JAIYAJ010000153.1 GCA_027489105.1 Zymomonas sp.
CATCGCCAGCTCCATCTGGATCGCGTGAACCCCCTCCTGCGGCTGTCCGTAGTGGCGCGTCGTCCAGCCGCCCCGGAAACGCCCGTCGACGACATGGCTCTCGCCGCTGCCGGCCACCACCGCTTCGGCCGCCTCACGCAGCGCGGGGGCGCAGGTCGAGCCGCCGTTGGTGCCGATGTTGAACAGCGGCAGCTGGCCGTCGAACAGGCGAGGCATGTGGCTGAGGATCGAATGGGCGTCGTAGAGTACGACCTGGCCGTGGCGGGCTCGCAACCGCTCGATCTCCGCCGTCAGCGCCTGATGATAGGGATCGAAATAGCGGGTGCGGCGATCGGCGATCTCCTGCTCGTCGGGCGTCCGGTCGCGGTAGAGCGGCTCGCCCGCGAAGCTTGTCGTCGGGCAGAGTTCGGTCGTGGTCATGCCCGGATAGAGCGAGGCGCCCGAGGGATCGCGGTTCACGTCGATCACGCTGCGCGAGATGCGGGTGCGGACGGTGGTCGCGCCGAGGTCGGCGGCGAAGCCATAGACCTTGTCGATCCACCAGTCGGCATCCTTGCGGGCGAGCCAGAGCGACGCGAAGCGGTCTTCATAGTCGGCGGGAATGTCGGTGCCGCTATGGGGGAAGGCGACGATCAGCGGCGCCTCTCGCTGCTCGATCTCCAGCCAGCCGGTCATGCGATCCCCGGCAGGTCGCAGGCGGAGGCCCGCACGACGGCGCCAGAGCGGACCAGCGCGTTGGCGGCCTCCATGTCGGGGTGGAAATGACGGTCCTCGTCGAGCATCGGCACCTGCGCCCGCAACAGGCGGCGGACCGCCTCGAGGGCCTCGCTCGACGCCAGCGGCTGGTGGAAGTCGCAGCCCTGCGCGGCAGCCAGCAGCTCGATCCCCACCACCGCCTGCGCATTGGCGGCCATGTCGAGCAGCCGGCGAGCGCCATGGGCGGCCATCGAGACATGGTCCTCCTGGTTGGCCGAGGTCGGCAGCGAGTCCACGCTGGCAGGGGTCGCGCGCTGCTTGTTCTCCGACACCAGCGCCGCCGCCGTCACCTGCGGGATCATGAAGCCCGAATTGAGCCCCGGCTTGGGCGTCAGGAAGGCGGGCAGGCCCGACAAAGCCGGATCGACCAGCATCGCGATGCGCCGCTCGGTGATCGATCCGATCTCGCAGATGGCGAGCGCGATCATGTCGGCGGCGAAGGCGACGGGTTCGGCATGGAAATTGCCGCCCGACAGCGCCTCGTCGGTATCGGAGAAGATCAGCGGATTGTCGGTGACACCATTGGCCTCGATCTCCAGCGTGCCGGCGGCGTGGCGCAGCATGTCGAGCACCGCGCCCATCACCTGCGGCTGGCAGCGCAGGCAATAGGGGTCCTGCACCCGGGCGTCGCCTTCGAGATGGCTCGCGCGGATCGCCGATCCGGCCATCAGGTCGCGCAGCGTCGCGGCGACCTCGATCTGGCCCGGCTGGCGGCGCAGCTGGTGGATGCGGTCATCGAACGGTGTGTCGGAGCCCTTAGCCGCCTCGGTCGCCAGCGCGCCGGTGACCAGCGCCGACTGGAACAGGGTCTCGGTCTCGAACAGGCCAGCCAGCGCATTGGCGGTGGAGAATTGGGTACCGTTGAGCAGCGCGAGCCCCTCCTTGGGGCCGAGCGTCAGCGGGTTGAGCCCGGCCTTCGCCAGCGCGCCGCCGGCGGTCAGCGTCTTGCCGGCGATCTGGATATGGCCGACCCCGATCATCGCTGCCGCCATATGCGCGAGCGGGGCGAGGTCGCCGCTGGCGCCGACCGAGCCCTGGGCGGGGATGACGGGGGTGAGCCCTGCGAACAGCATCGCTTCGAGCAGCCGGATCGTCTCGGGCCGGACGCCCGACGCGCCCTGCGCCAGGCTCGCGAGCTTGAGCGCCATCATCAGCCGCACCACGGGCACGGGGGAGGGGGCGCCGGTACCGGCCGCATGGCTCAGCACGATATTGCGCTGGAGCGTGGCCAGATCCTCGTCACCGATCCTGACGCTGGCGAGCTTGCCGAAGCCCGTGTTCAACCCATAGACGGGTTCATGCCGCGCGATGATCCGCTCCACGGCAGCGGCGCTCGCCTCGATCGGCCCCATCGATGCCGGATCGAGCGTCGGCACCGCGCCGCGATAGATGGCGCGCCAGTCGGCCAGCGTCACCGCGCCGGGCTTCAAGAAGATCGTGTTCATAAGCCCTTCCACACACGGCCGTGGAGGGGGGTGTCCCCCATCCGATAGACCAGTTCGGCCAGATGCTCGACATCCCAGATGGCGAGGTCGCATTGCTTGCCGGCTTCGAGCGTGCCGGCGCGGTCCTGCACGCCCAGCGCGCGCGCGGCGTTGCGCGTCACCGCGAGCAGGCATTCCTCGACCGTCAGCCGGAACAGCGTCGCCCCCATGTTCATCGCGAGCAGGATCGAGGTCAGCGGCGCGGTGCCGGGATTGCAGTCGGTCGCGAGCGCAATCGGCACGCCCGCCGCGCGCAGCGCCGCGACCGGCGGCTTGCGCTCCTCGCGGGTGAAATAGAAGGCGCCGGGCAGCAGCGTGGCGACGGTGCCCGCCCGCGCCATCGCCTCCACGCCGTCGTCGTCCAGATATTCGAGATGGTCGGCCGACAGCGCGCCGGCCTCGGCGGCCAGCCGGGCGCCACGGAGGTTCGAGAGCTGCTCGGCGTGGAGCTTGACCGGCAGGCCCGTCTTGCGCGCCGCGTCGAACACGCGCTGCGTCTGGTCTGGCGTGAAGCCGATCCCCTCGCAAAAGGCGTCGACCGCATCGGCCAGCCCGGCTTCGGCCGCCGCCGGGATCATCTGCGCGCAGACCAGATCGACATATCCGTCCGGATCGTCGCGAAACTCGGGTGGCAGCGCATGGGCGCCGAGCAGCGTGGTCCGCACGCCGATCGCCCGCGCGCTGCCGATCCGGCGCGCGGCGCGCAGCATGCGCAACTCGGTGTCGAGGGTGAGGCCATAGCCCGACTTGATCTCGATCGTCGTCACGCCTTCGGCGATCAGCTGGTCGACGCGGGGCAGGGCGCCTTCGACCAGTTGGTCTTCATCGGCGGCCCGCGTCGCCGCCATGGTCGAGACGATGCCGCCGCCCGCCCGCGCGATCTCTTCGTAGGAGGCACCCTCCAGCCGCAGCTCGAATTCCTGCGCGCGGTTGCCGGCGTGGATGATGTGGGTGTGGCAGTCGATCAGCCCCGGCGTGATCCAGCGGCCGCCGCAGTCGGTCGCCTCGACCGGGTCGAAGCGGGGCGCGTCGCTTGCGGGACCGGCATAGAGAATCTCGCCGTCGCGTGCGGCGATCACGCCGTCCTCGACGACGCCCAATCCTGCACCGGTCGGCCCTGCGCCGGCCATCGTCGCCAGCCGCGCCTGTTTCCAAAGACGGTCGCACCGCATGTTTCGAGTCTCCGCCATCATCATTGCACCGCCTTCCAATAATGTATAGACATTATCGAAGGAGGCCCGGGATGGCGGACAGGCACTTTCATTTCGCCCAGGCGCTGCTGCCCGATGGATGGGCCGACGATGTGCGCGTCACCGTCAACGAAACCGGTTGGATCGGGCAGGTCCGGCCGGGCCAGCCCGCCGAGGCCGGCGACGAGCGCGCGGCGGTGGCGCTGCCGGGGCTGCCCAACCTCCACAGCCACGCCTTCCAGCGCGGCATGGCGGGGCTCGCCGAGGTCGCGGGGCACGGCCCCGACAGTTTCTGGACGTGGCGCGAGCTGATGTACCGCTTCGTAGGGCGGATGATGCCCGACCAGCTGCTCTCGATCGCCGCCATGGCCTATGTCGAGATGCTGGAGACCGGTTTCACCCGCGTCGGCGAGTTTCACTATCTCCACCATGACCGGGATGGCACCGCCTATGCCGACCCGGCGACGATGAGCCGCGCGATCGTCGAGGCGGCGCGGGAGAGCGGCATCGCGCTGACTCATCTCCCGGTCTTCTATGCCCAGGGCGGCTTTGGCGGACAGCCGCCCGGCGAGGCGCAGCATCGCTTCCTCCACGATGTCGACGGCTTCGCCCGGCTGGTCGAGGCGCTGGGGCCGGTGGTGGCGGAGCTGCCCGATGCGGTGCTCGGCGTGGCCCCACACAGCCTGCGCGCGACGACCGGGGGCCAGTTGCGCGCGGTCGCGGCGTTGAGCCCCGGCCCGGTCCATATCCACATCGCCGAACAGGAGAAGGAGGTCGCCGACTGCCTCGCCTGGAGCGGGGCGCGGCCGGTCGACTGGCTGCTCGACCATGCGCCCGCCGGTCCCGACTGGTGCCTCGTCCATGCGACGCACATCACGCCGGACGAGGCACGACGGATGCGCGAGGCGGGCGTTGTCGCCGGTCTCTGCCCGATCACCGAGGCCAATCTGGGCGACGGCATTTTTCCCGCAGAGCATTTCGGCGGGGCGATCGGCATCGGTTCGGACTCCAACGTCCTGATCGACGCGACCGAGGAACTGCGCCTGCTCGAATATGGCCAGCGCCTGGCGCGGCGGCGGCGGAACCTGTTCGCCGCGCCCGGCGGATCGACCGGCGGCGCGCTCTACCGCGCGGCGCTGGCAGGCGGCGGGCAGGCGCTCGGCGCCGCCAGCGCGATCGCCGAGGGCCCGGCCGATTTCGTCACGCTCGACATGGACCATGTCTCGCTGGCGGGCCGGCACGGCGATGCGATCCTCGACGGGCTGATCTTCGCCGCCGGATCGCGCGCGATCGACGGGGTCTGGCGACGCGGGCGACAGGTCGTTAGGGGCGGTCGCCATGTGGCGCGCGACCGCATCGCCGCCCGCTACCGCCGCACGCTGGAGGACCTGCTCGCATGACGCGTATCTCGATCCATGATCGCATCCGGCAGGAGATCGAGGAGCGGATCATGTCGGGCCTGTGGGAGGCGGGGCACAAGCTGCCGCCCGAACATGAGCTGATGACGGCCTATGGCTGCTCGCGGATGACGGTGCACAAGGCGATCGACGGCCTCGTCGACCGGGGCCTGATCGAACGTCGCAAGCGTGCCGGCAGCTTCGTCGCAGCCCCCACCGCACACCGCGCCGCGCTGGAGATCCCCGACGTCTCGGTCGAGATCGCCGCGCGGGGGCAGGTGCACCGGCTGGGCCTGATCGAGCGGGTCGAACGCGAGGCCGACGCCCTCGACCGCGAACGGCTGGGCGTCGCGGGCGGGGCGGTGCTGTGGCTGCGCTGCCTGCACCGCGCCGACGACCGCCCCTTCGCATTGGAAGAGCGGTTGATCAGCCTCGATGCGGTGCCGGCGGCGCGCGCGGTCGACTTTGCGGCGGAGAGCCCCGGCCGCTGGCTGCTGGGCCATGTCCCCTGGACCGACGCGCGACACCGCATCGCCGCCATCGCCGCCAAGCCACCGGTGGCCGAACGGCTGGGCGTCCCGCTCGGCTCGCCCTGTCTTTCGGTCGAGCGCTGGACCTGGCGCAACGACGCGCGGATCACCTGGGTCCGGCTCACCTATCCGGGCGACCGCTATGCGCTGGAGGCCGGCTTCCTCGCCTAACGCCTGTGCGCAACCATATCGGCTCCGGCGCATTGTTCTGCGACGGAGGCAGGCATGCGGCTCGACGACGAAAGCGAAAGCAGCAATTTCGAGATACGGTCGGGCGGTGGCGGGGGCTTCGGGCTTCCGCTCGGCATCCCGCTGGGGCGCGGGGGGCTCGGCTGCGGTTCGCTGGTCGTCATCCTCATCATATCGATGGTGCTGGGCGTGAACCCGCTCTCGCTGCTCGGCGGCTCGGGTCAGGTCGCACCGCAGGCCGAACGCAGCGTGCCGGGCTCGGCGCCGGCCGAAAAGACGCCGGTGATGAGCCAGTCGCTCAAGATCCTCGGCTCGACCGAGCGTGTCTGGGGCCGCCTGTTCGATGCGCAGGGCGCGACCTATCGCCCGACGACCTTGGTCTTCTATTCGGGCGGCACCCAGGCCGGCTGCGGCTACGCCTATTCCTCGGCAGGGCCTTTCTACTGCCCGGCCGACAGCCGCATCTTCCTCGACACCGGCTTCTTCGACGAGCTGGCCAACCGCTTCGGCGCACCGGGCGATTTCGCGCAGGCCTATGTCATCGCGCATGAAGTCGGCCATCATATCCAGGCGCTGGAGGGCACGCTCGGCCAGGTCCAGCGCGCACAGCGGCAGCTGAGCGAGCGCGAGGCCAATGCGCTGCAGGTTAAGGCCGAACTACAGGCCGATTGCTACGCCGGCGTCTGGGCGGCGCAGGACCGCAACCTGCTCGAGCCCGGCGATGCCGAGGCCGGGCTGCGCGCCGCGGCGGCGGTCGGCGACGACACGCTGCAAAAGGCGTCGCAGGGCGAGGTCGTGCCCGAGGCCTTCACCCATGGCAGCGCCGCCGAGCGGCAGGCCTGGCTCCGGCGCGGGCTGAGCAGCGGCGATCCCGCGCGTTGCGATACCTTCGAAGGGGCGCTGCGCTGATGCAGCGCTGGCCCGACCGGCTGTGGCTCGTCCGTCACGGCCAGAGCGCCGGCAATGTCGCGCGCGACGCCGCGCATGAGGCTGAACTCGACCGGATCGCGATCCACGGCCGCGACGTCGACGTGCCGCTCAGCCCGCTCGGCGAACGGCAGGCCGACGCGCTTGGCCACTGGTTCCGCATGGCCGATCCGGACGAGCGCCCCGACGTGCTGCTCGCCTCGCCCTATCTGCGCGCGCGGCAGACGGCACGCCGTTTCCGCGCGGCCGGCGGGGCCGAGCCCGACGAGGCGATCTGCATGGACGAGCGGCTGCGCGAAAAGGAGTTCGGCATCCTCGACGGGCTGACGACGCGCGGCATCGGCAGCGTCCACCCCGAGCAGGCCGAGTTTCGCAGGCTGCTCGGCAAATTCTACCATCGCCCGCCGGGCGGAGAGAGCTGGTGCGACGTCATCCTGCGGCTGCGTTCGGTGCTCGACACCATCTCGCTCCACTATGCCGGGCGCCGGGTGATGATCTTCGCGCATCAGGTCGTCGTCCTCTGCCTGCGCTACATCATCGAGAATCTGGACGAGGAAGAGATATTGGCGATCGACCGCGAGGGCGACGTCGCCAATTGCTCGATCACCGAATATCGCTTCGATCCCGATGCCGGCCGCAACGGCGCTCTCGTGCTGGCGCGCTACAATGTCACCGCGCCGATCGAGCGCGAGGCGGCGCCCGTGACGCGCGAGCCCGACCCGATCATGGGCGCCCGAGGATGATGGGGGGGATGACGGCGGGATGACGGTACCGGAGGCCCTCGACGCCGACTGGCTGGCGGCGCACCCGCTGCCCGACCATCATGCGGGCACCGACAAGAATGCGCGTGGCCGGGTGCTGCTGATCGGCGGCAGCCTGTTCGTGCCGGGCGCGCTGGCGCTGACCGGCGAGGCGGTGCTGCGCAGTGGCGCGGGCAAGCTCCAGGTCGCGACCGTCGACGCCGCCGCGATGGCGCTTGGCGTCCGCATCCCCGAAGCGGCGATGATCGCGCTGCCGACCGACGAGGATGGCGAGATCGATCCGGCGGCGGTCGCGCGGCTGGAAAAGCCGGCGCGCCATGCCGATACGCTGCTGATCGGCCCCGGCATGGTGAGCAAGCCCAGCGCCGCCGCCCTGATCGAAGGCCTGCTCGATCTGCTGGAGCCCGAACAGTCGGTGGTCCTCGACGCCGCCGCCATCTCCTGCGCAAATGGGATGCACGCGCTGGTCGGGCGCCGCGCCGGCCGGGTGATCATGACCCCGCACCATGGTGAGATGGCCAGCCTCAGCGGCCTCGACATAGAGGACATTGCGAGGGACCCGCTGGAAAGCGCCCGGGAGATCGCGAAGCGCTACGCCTCGATCGTCGTCCTTAAGGCGGCGGAGACGCTGATCGTGGCCCCCGACCGTACGCCGCTGCTCTATCGCGGCGGCGGCGTCGGCCTCGCGACGGGCGGATCGGGCGACGTCCTGGCGGGCATCATCGCCGGACTTGCGGCGCAGGGCACCGACCCCTTTGTCGCGGCGGCCTGGGGCGTATGGCTCCACGGCGAGGCCGGTCGCCGCGCCGCCGAACGGCATGGCGCGATTGGCTTTCTGGCGCGTGACCTACCGGTGGAGGTGCCGCGGTTGAGGGAGGAGGCGAGTGTGGGGGCGGGGGCGATGGAGCGAACGTAATAGTCTGAGATTAGAACGAAGCTGTCGTTCTCGCCCGGTTCCCCCAATGGCGGCATCTGACTCTATGCGACGTTCGCGCATGCCACTGCAGTTGACACGTTGAACAAGCAAGGCTGGCCCATGCCGCGTTGGCAGTTCATGGTGCCTTGACCGAGAATACCGTGCATTCTCAGGCGTACCCAGGATGGGAGCTTCTAGCCTCCTGCATTATCAGAATTCGTTTAATCCAGTTCGCATAGTTTCAGAAACGTAACAGCTCCCCGTCTAGCCACTGAACCTTTCACAGATGAACGGGCAGCCATGTCGAGCACTGTTTCTCGTGCTACAGAACTGATGAACAAGCAGCCCATGTAGAACGTTTCAATTTCCGCAGCATCCTTGCCTACGCTGATCGCTAAGTCCAAGCCGTCAGGATCACTCTTGAAAGTGCTAATTGTTCTTGTAATCAGCTTAGCGGGAACGCTCCTGTCAATCGAATATGGGTACCAAACGCCATGTGTCTGTCGATATTGGACGAGATTTCTTACTTTCGATAACCAATTTCCGCCGTTTGATCCTTTGAGGCTTAAAAGGTTAATTACAGACTTTATCTTATCAACTAATAATTCCCTCTGTTGTTGGATAAGTATAACGTCGGGGGCTTGTTGGGCTAAACCCTCTAAGAATGATTTGTAAGAAAGCCAAAGCGCCTCGTGCGATCCATTTGTCTGAATTGCAGTGAAAAATAATGATAACGTACTAGCGTCGAAGCGCAACAAGTACTGGCCCGAGTTGATTTTGGATACGCTGCCCGCCACCCCCTGAAGCTTGGCGGCCTCGACAATCCTGACTGCGTCTGTTGCATCTAAATTCGCGCAACTCACTCCACAAGCTCGCATATGGCCATGAGCGCCGAAAAATGCCGAGTAGTACAGCTTAATAATCAACCAAGCTATAGATCGTGGTACTTTGCGTATCTCCGAAATGCTGGCAATCGACTCGAAGCAACTGCACATTGTGCGATTAGAGGTAGCCGCAAATAGATCTGCTACATCTGCGACCGATGTGAGTTGCAACCTGAACGTGGTCGAGGAATCGACGTTGCCTACATAAAACCGTCCAGTCTTTACCCAGTCCGAAAGCGTTAATGTCAGCGCCGTTTCGGCATTTGCGATATCGGGCAACCAATATCGCCTCAAGGAATCTATCAATAGCGACATTCTGCTAAATCGAAAATTTTGGCTTAAGCGCCTCTTCCAAAACCTGCGATAGGGCCTTTGGGCTGTTTCCGGACTTGCCGAGTTTCGTCCCGGACGCTCGTTCAAACATCGGGTTGACTACCTCAAAGAAATTTTGGTCAGAATAGTCTTTTCCAAAAAGTTGCTGCAGCCGTTGGGCAACAGCTGGGAATGTCAACATAATACCCCGAAAAATAGTCGGATCGACAATATTGAATGTCTTGCCTTGTATCTGAGTGGCGGCGACAACAGATCTGATATAGCCTGAGAGTATTTGATAGATCTCTACCGTTTGAAGCGAAGAGACAAGGCTCAGCAAAGGTCGAGTTCCATGATTGAATGTAACTCGCGATATATATCCCTTTCGCTTCGCGCTGGGGCTCATAAGTCCTAGAAGGGGGCTATCAGACGACTCGTTGAATAAGTCAAATAGCTTTCCAAGAAGCTTTTCTTGATCATCTTCATAATCAGCAAGCTTCTTAATATCCAACAAGAGTTCGTTTGGTACCGGCCTTTGCTTTGTGTTGATATCGATAAAAAGACGAGACTCTTGTGACTTGGATAAGCCATTGAAAATAATGACGGGAACCCTGAGTTCAGATTTTGCGAGAGCAAATCCGAATACGCGATGCTGACCGTCGATAATAAGGAAGTTACGGGGTGCGTCCACAAATTCTAGTGTTTTACCACGCTCAAGAATTTTGATTTCAGCTTCCGGCTGAGCTGAAAGAACGATCGAGTTTGGAATCGTACCCAGCCCCGTGTCGATATAATCCGCTATGTCCTGGGCGCGGCGCTTGTCTAGAACACGTTGGAACCCCTCGAACGCGTCCTCCTCACGAGTGGTAGCATAGCAGGTTCTGCCAAGCACATCCGACGGCATAGTCAGCGAGTAGAATCGGTGCTCTCCTTGAGTGACAAGGCTAACGGAGTAGCGCAGAGTGTTCGGTTTTTCAGTCATTTGCCCCTCGGATTTGCGGGAAGGATAGCAGGCGCAATTCAGCTAGCAAACAGCTTTGGCTAGTCGCTGCCGTCTAAACCCAAAGAGATCCATTCAACGTACTGTTAATCACTGGGCAACACTTGCGAAGCGAGCTGCCATACCCATTCGCGACGCACGCAGCGGAACCAGCGGCAATGTGGCTGCCTCGGTGCCACAAGGCGCGGTTATGGCTCAGACCAAGTTCGCACCGTGTTGGAGCGTGTTCATGCTACCAATGGTCATGGGTCCATTGCTGTGACAGTGCATTGATTACCTGGCGGTTGTTGAACGGATATCTTCAGAATGGGAGGATGTACGACAGTAGCCTCGCGAGGTCAGCTGCTAGCCCGCTGGCGAGAGCGGCCACCGTACTCCACTTGGCGACGCCGACGCTTGCCTTGATGGTTTCGTCCACGGCGAGGTCGGCTTTGCGGCCGAGCCACTTAAGGATGGAGGCGCTTACCCTGCGAAACGTTGATTCCGCTATTTCGAGTTTGAGACCGTCCGGTTCTTGGCTGGCGATCTGCTCGCGCGTGATGGCGATCGCCTGTTCTAATTCGCGGCGGTCTTCGCCGTCATAGGGCGGGAGCCCGATCTCGTCAGGCGGCTGATTGTGGCCCGACGGCGGAGATGCTGTCCACAGGATCGAGAGCTGGGCCTCGATTCTTTCGAGGCGGTCGGAGATCCGACTGATGGTGTCGGCCCGTTCGGTGGCTGGGTCGGACGGGAAAAGGTCAATCTCGACATGCCCATTCGTGGAGATGGTGCTCCCGACCACGTTTTCGTCGATAGTATCCTCGCCTTGATCCTGCCCGTCGTAGAAGCCTCCTCCAGGAGTCGGCGCCCATTCGAAAGTGCCGTCGCTCGTGACTTGCTCGACCGCGGCGTCAATCCACTCCTGTTCGAAATCGTCGGCGAACTGGGAGCCAATCATATCCCCAGCGTCGAAGGGGCCACCGTTGATGTAAATGTAGCCGCCCTCCTCGGAGTCGATTGGGGTTTGGTTCTGGGGATCCTCGAAGTTCTCCTCAAACCATCTGGTCATCATTTCGATGGCCGATTCTCGATCTGCAGCCTCCTCCTCCGCTGCTAGCTGCGCCTTCTCTTCGTCCTCTGCGCGTGCAGCCTCGTCTTCAGCCCAGTAGCGGGCCTCCTCTTCATCGTCGCTGCGCGAGCGCCTGGTAGGTGGTTTGGCCATCGGTGTACAATGAAACATAATCGGACGGGCAGGAATAGGCCAAGCGTTTCACTGAGCAATTATTGTTGTCCCCAGGAGCTTCCTTCGAGCGCTTGAGTTACCTAACTAAATTCTCGATGTAGAATTTAAGCCGCAGAATCGAACAAATGAAAGTGTGTCCGCTTGAGCGCGGCTCAAATTCACTGCTGAAACTCGTGGAATTGGTCAGAAAGCGTCAAGGCATTTGTCTCAGCGTAGGTCCGCTGTTGCGCTCAATGCGTCAGCAGTAGATGTGCCGTACTCTACCCAAGTTCGACTGTTGAAACCATACCCCGCCTATTCCACCAAAACCGACCCATCAATCTCCCCAATCGACGTCGCCCCCGTCAGCGACATCGCCACGCGCATCTCCGCCTCGATCAGGCGCAGCACATGCGCCACGCCGGCTTCTCCGCCGCCCGCCAGCGCATAGACCCAGGCACGTCCGAGCAGCACTGTCTTGGCCCCCAGCGCCAGCAGGCGGACCACGTCGAGGCCGGAGCGGACGCCGCCGTCGGCGAGGAGGACCAGGTCGTCGCCCACCGCGTCGGCGATCGGGGGCAAAGCGCGGGCGGTGGAGAGGACGCCGTCCAGCTGTCGTCCGCCATGGTTCGAGACGATGATGCCGTCGACGCCGTTGCGGGCGGCCTCGCGCGCGTCTTCGGGGTCCAATAGACCCTTGAGGATGATCGGGCCGTCCCACAAAGAGCGGACGAAATCGAGGTCGGCCCAGCTTATGCCGGGGTCGAAATTGGCGCCGACCCAGGCGAGGAAGTCCTCGATTCCGCTCTTGCCCGCCAGCACCGGCGCGACATTGCCGAGATGGTGGGGCCGGCCACGGAGGCCGACGTCCCAGGCCCAGCCGGGCCGCGCCATGCCCTGCAGCAGGCGGCGCAGCTTGCCGAGCGGTCCTGCCGCCCCGGCGAGGCCGCTGCGATAGTCGCGGTAGCGGGTGCCCGGCACCGGCATGTCGACGGTGAAGACCAGCGCCGAGCAGCGCGCCTCGCGGGCCTTCGCGATCAGGTCGCGCATGAAGGCGCGGTCGCGGATCATGTAGAGCTGGAACCAGAAGGGCTGGGTGGTGCCGCGCGCGACCTCGTCGATCGCGCAGGCGGAGACGGTCGACAGGGTGAAGGGAATGCCGGCGGCTTCGGCGGCGCGGGCGGCCTGGACCTCGCCGCGCCGGGCGGTCAGACCCGCGAGGCCGATCGGGGCGAGCGCGACGGGGAGGGCGAGTTTCTGCCCGAACAGCTCGGTCGACAGGTCGAGCCGGGACACGTCGCGCAGCACGCGCTGGCGCAGCGCCACCGCCTCCAGATCGGCGATATTGCGGCGCAGCGTCACCTCGGCATAGGCGCCGCCGTCGATATATTCGAACAGGAAATGGGGCAGGCGCCGCTGGGCGATCCGCCGATAGTCCGATGCTGCCGCCGCCTTCATCCGGTCCTCCGTCTCACGGGGGCGGTGATAGCGGCGCTATGCCCCTCCCGCCACGCCGAAACGCGAGCGGGAGGGGCAGAAAGGGCCTTTAGTGCCGCATTTTCCGAGCCGTTGACCGCGCACGGTCAACTTGAAAATGCTAGTTCAGGCCGGGAAATTGCCGGCGATGGCGATCTGCGACAGCGGCAGGCGGTCGCTGGGGGCTTCGCGCTCGCGCAGCTGTTCGGGCAGCACCTCCGGATCGCCCTGCCGGCCGATGGCGGCGGCGGCTTCGATCCGGTAATCGTCGGGCACGCCCAGCTCGGTCTTGATCGCGTCGAAGTCGATCCCCGTCATGCCATGGGCGCGCAGGCCCAGATGCTCGGCCTGCAGCGCCAGCGACATCCAGGCGGCGCCTGTGTCGAAGCTGTGGCTGTGCGACGGCTTGCCGTGCGAGGTGGTGGCGGACAGGAAGAAGACGAGCAGGCCGGACTTCTCGGCCCAGCTCTGGTTGAACGGGATCAGCAGCTTGAGGAAACGGTCCCAATTGGCGTCGCCGCGCTCGGCATAGAGCAGGCGCCACGGCTGGGCGTTGAACGCTGACGGCGCCCAGCGCGCGGCTTCGAACAGGGCGTCGCGATCGGCGGCGTCGATCGACGAGCCGTCGAAGGCGCGCGGCGACCAGCGGTTGACGAACTGGTCATGGACTTTGGCTTCGGTGCTACGGCCGGTCATGTGCTTTCTCCCGGAAATCTGCGGTCGTTGCGATGGCTAGCCGCTTTTGCCGCACGGCACCATCGCAGGGTTGGAAACGATGCGTTGCGGAATCGGGTTGCGCGGCCCCGGCACAGGCGGCAAAGCGCCGCGCAGATCAGAACAGGCGGGGGGATGCCGATGGTTATGGGACGCAGGCTGCGCAGCCTTGGTGCTGCGGTTGCGATGGGCTGGGCGGCGAGCGCGCAGGCGGCCGAGCTGTTCATCGAGCCGGTCATTCGCCCCGACAGCGGCGACACCGCCTTCATCGTCGTCGCCTCCGCGCTGGTGCTGTTCATGACGCTGCCGGGGCTGGCGCTCTTCTATGGCGGCCTCGTCCGGTCGAAGAATTTCCTGTCGGTGCTGATGCAGTGCTTCGCAATTGCGGCGCTGGTTTCGCTGCTGTGGCTGTTCGGCGGATACAGCCTCGCCTTCGCGCCCGGTACGCCGTGGATCGGCGATCTGTCGGGCATCGGCCTGTCGGGCATGGACGGGGTGCGGAGCGGGCTGACCATCCCGGAAAATATCTTCGCGCTCTACCAGATGATGTTCGCGATCATCACCCCCGCGCTGGTCATCGGCGCCTTTCCGGAACGGGTGCGCTTCGGCTGGGTCATGCTCTTCTCGGCGGCGTGGCTGCTGCTCGTCTATATCCCCTCGGCGCACTGGGTCTGGGGCGGTGGCTGGATGGCAGGGCTGGGCGTGCTCGACTTCGCGGGCGGCATCGTCGTCCACACGACGGCGGGCATCTCCGCGCTCGTCATCGCGCTGATGATCGGGCGGCGGCGCGGCTTTCCGCAGACGATGATCCCGCCGCACAGCCCGGCGATGACGATGATCGGCGCAGGGATGCTGTGGGTCGGCTGGTTCGGCTTCAACGGCGGATCGGCGCTGGCGGCGGGCGCTGCGGCCGGCAACGCTTTGCTGTCGACGCATCTGGCGGCCTCGGCCGCCGCGCTTGCCTGGGCGCTGCTCGAGCGGGTCAAGATCGGCAAGTCGACCTCGGTCGGCCTCGTCACCGGCGCGGTCGCCGGGCTGGCGACGGTCACGCCGGCGGCCGGCTATATCTCGCCGATCGGCGGGGTCGTCTGCGGCATCGTCGGGGCGGCGATCTGCTTCTACGCGGTGCTGGCGGTCAAGCAGCGCTGGAAGGTGGACGACTCGCTCGACGTCTTCGCGGTCCACGGCGTGGGCGGCATGACCGGATCGCTATTGCTGGCCCCGCTTGCCACCAGCGCGCTGGGCGGCGTCGGCCTTGCCGAGGGGCGGACGGTGGTCGATCAGCTGGGCGCGCAGGCGCTGGGCGTCGGGGTGACGGCGATCTGGTCGGCGGTCGCCACCGTCATCCTCGCGAAGCTCGCGGCGCTGATCGTGCCGATGCGCGTGGATGCCGAGGCCGAGCATGACGGGCTCGACCTGTCGAGCCATGGCGAGCGCGCCTACGAGTTCGACTGAGCCTTTCGGCCGCCGCCGCGCGGGTCAGGCCCGGCGCGGCGGCAGCACGATCTCTTCGAGCAGGTCCATCGGCATCGCGCCATTGCCCAATATCTTCGCGTGGAAGCGGCGCCGGTCGAAATCCTTGCGCAGCCGCGCCTTGAGCCGGTCGCGCATCGACAGGATGCGGAGCTGGCCGAGCTTGTAGCCGAGCGCCTGACCCGGCCAGGCCATATAGCGCTCGATCTCCGCGACGATCTCGCTCTCGGGCGACCCGCTATTCTCGGTCATATAGGCGATCGCCTTCTCGCGGCTCCAGCGCAGCTGGTGCATGCCGGTGTCGACGACGAGGCGCACGCAGCGGAACAGGTCGTCGCCCAGCCGCCCGACATCGCCCGCCGGATCGTCGGCATAGACGCCCAGTTCGGCGGCAAGCCGCTCGGCATAGAGGCCCCAGCCTTCGGAATAGGCGTTGAAGCTGGCGATGCGCAGGATCAGCGGCGCCTGGGGCAGGGACAGCAGCGTCGCCCCCTGGGTATGATGGCCCGGCACGCCCTCATGATAGCTGAGCGTCGGCAGGGTGTAGCGCTGGACGCCCGCCATGTCGCGCAGGTTGATCCAGTAGATGCCGGGGCGCGAGCCGTCGAGCGAGGGGCCGTCATAGAAGCCGCCGGGGGCCGAGTCCTGCGTCGCCTCCGGGACGGCGCGGATCTCCAGCTTCTGCGTCGGGATCATGGTGCGCGGCAGGAAGCTGGCCTGCCGCGCCTCCATCGCGGTGACGAGCGAGCGGACATAGGCGAGCAATTCGCGCCGGCCCTCGGCGCTGTCGGGGAAGCGCTGCTTCGGATCGGCGGCGAGCGCATCGAGCTGGTCGCGCAGCTTGCCTTTGGTGAAGCCCAGCTGGCGCAGGCGCGCGGTCAGCTTGCCCTTGACCAGCGCGACCTGTTCGAGGCCGATGCGGTGGATCTCCTCGCCGCTCAGCGGGCTGTCGCCGATCGAGCGGATGTTCGCGGCGTAGAGCGCCTCGCCATCGGGTTGCGCCCAGACGCCGCTTTCGGCGCGGCCGCTCGGCATCAATTCGCGCACCCGTTCGCGCAGGCGGCCGAAGGCCGGGCGGGCGCGCTTCCCCAGCGCGGTGATCGCGCGCGCCTCTGCGGCGGCGCGAAAGCGCGGGTCGAGCCCGGCCTTGGCCATGCGCTCGCGCAGCGCGACGATCAGGGGGTGCTGGTCGGCCGGGCCGCGCAGGAAATTCTCGACCACCGGCAACGTCTTGTCGAGCAGCGCGCGGGGCGGGATGCAGCCGGCGGCCTCGTCGGCGCGGCTCTTCTCGATCACCCCGTCATAGCCCTTGGCGAAGCCGTCGAGCTTGCCGATCCAGGCGTCGACCTCGACTGGTGAGGACAGCGCCTGCTGAGACATCATGAAGTTGGGCGTGTTCACGATCGGCCCGGAAATCTGGTTGAGCACATAAGGCTCATGCGCCGTGAACCAGAAGGGGTTGGGCCGGCCATAAGCGATGCCGGGGGTACGCAGGCCATTGGCCATCACCGCAGACGCAATCCGCAGCCGCAGCGCACCGAGGGCATCGCCGGTGCAGGACAGCCCGTCGATCGCCCGCGCGGCATCGCCGATCGCCGATCGCCATGCCGCTTCGCCTGACGGAGAGAAATCGTCCATCGCGTGCGAGAAGACCCCGCCCTCGGCCGCGCCGGGCAGGCCGCCATAGACGGCGGTCTCGGGCGTATGGCGGAGCAGCTTCAGCGTGATCGCGTCGAGCGGCGTCGTGATCGGGCAGGGGCCGGGGCGCTTGGGGGGGACCGGAACCGGATCGGCGGCAGCCAGGCGGGCCGGCAGGGCAGAGGCGAGGGCCGAGGCTCCGAGGAGGAGGCCGAAGCGGCGGCGCGAAAGGGCGGAAGCCGTTGTTCTGGTCATCATTCCAGACAGGTGGTGACATTTTCGGGAGGGCGCGGCAACAGTCCGCCGATGTTCAGGATCGAATCGAACGGCGATATCGCCCGCCTCAGCCTCGACCGCGCCGATGCGCGCAACGCGATCGGCATCGACCAGTGGCCGAAACTGACGGCCCATCTGGAAGAGATCGTCGCGGGCGGCGCGCGGGCGCTGATCGTGCGATCGGACGTGGCGGGGATATTCTCCTCGGGCGCCGATCTCGGCGATCTCGACGGGCTCGCCGCCGATCCGGCGCGCCGCACCCTGTTCCGGGTCGAGATGGCGCGCGCCTTCGACACGCTCGCCTCGCTCCCGATCGCGACGATCGCGGCGGTCGATGGCGGATGCTATGGCGCGGCGGTCGCCCTCGCGCTCGCCTGCGACGTCCGTATCGCGGGTAGCAAGGCGGTGTTCGCGATTACGCCCGCCAAGGTCGGCATCGTCTATCCGGCGGGCGACGTCGCGCGGCTGAAGGCGCAGGTCGGGCCGGGACAGGCCGCGCGCATGATGCTGACCGGCATGGTGATCGACGCGGCCGAGGCGGCCCGCATCGGGCTGGTCGAGCAGCTCGTCGACAGCGCCGATGCCGCCGCCGCCGACATGGCCGCGCTGGTCGCCGCCAATTCGCGCAACAGCGTCGCCGGGCTCAAGCGCATCCTCGCGGGCGACGCCGAGGCCGACCGGCTGTTCGACGATGCCTTTGGCGGGGTCGATTTCCGCGAGGGGCTGATGGCCTTCCGCGAGCGCCGCAAGCCGGTATTCCGCTGATGCACAGGCTGCTGCTGATCGCCGACCATGCATCGAACCATGTGCCGGCCGATGTCGATCTGGGCATCGATCCGGCCTTGCTCGACCAGCATGTCGCGATCGACATCGGGGTCGGGCCGCTCGGCCGCCTGCTGTGTGAACGGCTGCCGATGGACGGCATTTTCGGCCCGGTGTCGCGGCTCGTGATCGACCTCAACCGCGAGGAAGATGCGCCGGGCCTGATCCCGGTCGAGAGCGACGGCCATGCGATAGCCGGCAATGCCGCGCTCGATGCCGATGCTCGGGCGGCTCGGGTCGAGCGGTTCTGGCGGCCTTATCACCGCGCCATCGCCGACCGTATCGCCGCCGACCGGCCCGACCTGATCGTCTCTCTCCACAGCTTCACGCCGCGCCTTGCGAGCCGACCCGAAGAGGCGCGGCCCTGGCAGGTCGGTGTGCTCTACAACCAGGACGACCGCGCCGCGCTCGTCGGGCTGGATGCCCTGCGCGCAGCGGGGGTGATCGCCGGGGATAACGAGCCCTATTCGGGCAAGCTGCTCAACGCGACGATGAACCTGCACGCCGAGGCCAATGGCATCCCCTATCTCGGCCTCGAAGTGCGGCAGGACCTGATCGGCGATGCCGCCGGGGTCGCGCTATGGGCCGACCGGCTTGCGCCGGTCATCGCCCATGTCGGTGCCGCCTTCGCCTGAAATTGGCGCCTGACCGGCGCGGCTTCGCTCAGCCCGCTTTGTCGAGCGCCTGTTCGAGGTCGGCGAGAATGTCGTCGATATGCTCGAGGCCGATCGACAGCCGCACATAGCCTTCGGACACGCCGGTCGCGGCCTGCTCCTCGGCCGACAGCTGCGAGTGCGTCGTCGTCGCGGGATGAATGGCGAGGCTGCGCGCATCGCCGATGTTCGCGACATGGTAGAAGAGCTGGAGCGCGTCGATGAAGCGCCGTCCCGCTTCGCGCCCGCCGGCCAGTTCGAAGCCCAGCAAGCCGCCGGTGCCGCCGGTCAGGTAGCGCGCGGCGCGCTCCGCCTGCTGGCCGGTCTGCAGCGAGGGGTGGATCACCCGCGTCACGTCCGCCCGGCCCTGCAGGAAGGCGGCGACCTTGGTCGCATTCTCGCAGTGGCGCGGCATGCGCAGCGGCAGAGTTTCGAGCCCCTGGAGGATCTGGAAGGCGTTGAACGGCGACAGCGCCGCGCCGAGGTCGCGCAGCAGGATCGTCCGCGCGCGCAATATATAGGCGATCGGGCCGAGCGGCTTGGCCGCCTCGTTCCACACCGCGCCATGGTAGCTCGGGTCGGGCGTGTTGAGCGTCGGCTGCCGCTCGGGCACCGCGCCCCAGTCGAAATTACCGCCGTCGACGATCACGCCGCCGATCGATGTGCCATGCCCGCCAATATATTTGGTGGCCGAATAGACGACGATCGCAGCACCATGGTCGAGCGGGCGGGCGATCAGCGGGGCGGCGGTGTTGTCGACGATCAGCGGGATGCCGAGCGGCCGGCCGAGCGCGGCGATCTCGGCGATCGGGCAGACGACGAGCTTGGGGTTGGGCAGCGTCTCGGCATACCAGGCGCGGGTGCGATCGTCGGTTGCGCGGACGAAGGCCTGCGGGTCCGACGGGTCGACGAAGCGCACCTCGATCCCCTGATCGCGCAGCGTGTTGGCGAAGAGGTTCCAGGTGCCGCCGTAGAGGTCGGTGCTGCTGACGACATTGTCGCCGGCACGCGCGAGATTCTGGATCGCATAGGCGGAGGCCGCCTGTCCCGAGGCGACGGCGAGCGCGGCAGCCCCGCCCTCGATCGCAGCGATGCGCTGCTCCAATATGTCGGTCGTGGGGTTGCCGATGCGGGTGTAGATATTGCCCAGTTCCTTGAGCGCGAACAGATTGGCCGCATGCTCGGCGTCGCGAAACTGATAGGAGGTCGTCTGGAAAATCGGCGGCGCGACCGAACCCGTGCCCGGATCCGCGCGCCAGCCGGCGTGGAGCGCGAGCGTTTCGGGGTGCAGCGTGCGTTCGGTCATGGTCATCCTTCCAGCGATCCCGGCCTCGCAAGGGCCGTCGCCGATAGCCTATCGCCCCGGCGTCCGAAACGAAGAAAGATTTCCTTTCAGGCCGCTACCGAAGGCGGCGTTGACGCGGTGGACGCCAGTTCCTGAACCGCCGCCAGGACTTCGGCGGCGCGGAACGGCTTGGAGATCATCGGCCGTTCGGCATGACGCGCAGGAAGATGCTCGCGCCCATAGCCGCTCACGAAGGCGAAGGGGATGCCCCGCTCCAGCAACTCATCCGCCACGCGATCGACCGGTTCGCCGTTGAGATTGCCATCGAGCAACACCGCGTCGGGTGCATCGTTGGCGATAACCTCCAGCGCCTGCTCGCAGGATGTGGCCGGGCCCAAGGCGAGATGGCCTGCATCCTCCAGTTCCATCATCAGGTCCATCGCGACCAGGGGCTCATCCTCGACGACGAGAATCTTGAGCGGCCTTGCCGGGTCGTTCTGCGGCGGGGGAGGGGCCGGTGCGGCGGCGGACGGTGTTGCGCTACCCGGCGGCAGTTCGGCGACCTGAAGGCCAGTGTTGCTGTCCACGCTGCGCAGCGGCAGGCACAGGTGCCAGGCGATCCCTTCGGGGCGATAGATCAGCTCGGCCTTGCCGCCTTCGGAAACGAGGCTCGACTGGATCAGCGTGCTGCCGAAGCCGCGCTTGTCGAAGGGCGCCACCACCGGCCCGCCGCTCTCGGACCAGTCGAGCAGGACGGTGTCGTCCTCGACCCGCCAGGCGAGCGAGACATGCCCGCTGTCGTTCGAGAAGGCGCCATATTTATGCGCGTTGGTCGCAAGCTCGTGCAGCACCAGCGCGAAACGCAGGGCCAGCTCGGGGGACAGGTCGAGCAGGGGCCCGTCCATGTGGAAGCGGTCGGCGGTTACCGCCCCGATCTCGAACTGATCGGCGATCAGGCGGCGGAGGTTGGCGCGTTCCCAGGTCGCGCTGCTCAGCAGCGAATGGGCGGCGGCGAGCGACTTGATCCGTCCGGTGAAGGCTTCGCGGAATTCGGCCAGATCGTCGGCGTGACGGAAGCTCTGCGAGGCGATCGCTTGCACCGTCGCCAGCGAATTCTTCACCCGGTGATTGAGTTCACCGACCAGCAGCCGCTGCGTTTCCATCGCGCGCTGACGTTCGGTGACGTCGAGCACCTGAAGCATGCCGCTCGATGCGCGGTTCCGCGTGCCCGCGACCGTCGAGCAATACCATTCGCCCGCCCGAACGCTGCCGTCCGCGCGCAGGAAACGATGCTCCTGCATCTCGCTATTCTCGCCCTCCAGCAGGCGGTGCATCGACGAGACGAAGCTGCTGCGATCGTCATCGGGCAGGAATGGGGCCTGATGGAGCAAGACGCCCAGCATATCGTCGGCGCTATAGCCGAACAGCCGCTCGGCACCCTTCGCCCAGGTGACGATGCGCAGGTCTGAATCGATCTCGATCACCGCCATCGGCGAATTGTCGCCATGCGCGCGCAGCCGGCCAAGGGCGAGAGCGAGTTCGTCGCGTTGCCGGGCAAGTTCGCGCCGCTGGCGGGCCAGTTCGACGAAAACCGACACCTTCTGATTGAGGACATGGATGTCGTAGGGCTTGAGCAGATAGTCGACCGCACCCGCCTCGAACCCGCGGAAGCGGCGGGTTTCGTCGGTGGCGATGGCGGTCAGGAAGATGATCGGTACCGCGCGGGTTCGCTCGGTCCCGCGCATCAGTTCGGCCAGTTCGAAGCCGTCCATGCCGGGCATCTGCACGTCGAGCAGCGCCAGCGCGAAATCATTGCGGAGCATCAGCTCAAGGGCCTGCTCGCCGCTGCTCGCGGTGACCAGCTCGACACCGGGCTGGTCGAGCGCCGCTTCGAGTGCGACGAGGTTTGCGGGCACGTCGTCGACCGCGAGGATGCGGATGACGCTATCGGACATCACGGGCCTCGTCCGCCGGGACGGCGTTTCGCCGGTAGATTTTTTCGTGGGTGGCAAAGTCGGTGAAGAGGCCAGCGCATCGCGAAAAATGGAGCGTCTCCTTTGAGCCGAGGCCGAGGAAGCCGCCGACCGGCAGCGAACGGGCGAAGATGTCGAGAGCACGGTCCTGCAGCGCGCGCTCGAAATAGATCAGGACATTCCGACTGGATACGAACTGTACCTCGGAAAACACTGAATCACTTGCAAGATTATGATCGGCGAATACGGCGCGCTTGCGCAGCGTCGGGTCGAACCGGGCGGCCCCGAAGGCCGCGGTATAATAGTCGGAAAGCGATGCCCGGCCGCCGGCTGCCTGATAGTTGCGGGTAAATCCGGCGAGGCGATCGAGATCGTAAATCCCCGCCTCGGCCTTTTCGAGCGCGCTCGGATTGATGTCGGTGCAATAGAAGATCGTGCGGTTTTCCAGCCCCTCTTCGCGGAACAGGATCGCCAGCGAGTAGAATTCCTCGCCATTGGCGCAGCCCGCGATCCACACCTTGATCGACGGCCAGGTCGCGAGGTGCGGCAGCACATCGGTGCGAAGCCGCGCATAATAATAGGGGTCGCGGAAGAACTCGCTGACCTGGATCGTCATGAACCCGAGCAGCGCCGGCAGCGTGCCGACATCGTGGAGCAGGCGGTGCTGGAGCTCCGACAGGCTCGCGCAGTCGAAATGGCTCTGCGCCCGTTCGAGGCGCCGCTGCAGCGAGGGACGGCTGTAATCGCGGAAGTCATAGCCATAGCGCCGCCACACCGCCTCGACGATCAGGTCGGTCTCGATCTCGGCGACATCCTCGGCGGTGAAGCTCATCGCGGCATCCACACGCGGATGAGCGACAGCAGCTTGTCGATGTCGAGCGGCTTGGCGAGATAGTCGTTCGCGCCGGCGGCGAGGCATTCCTGCTGGTCGCGCTCCATCGCCTTGGCGGTCAGGGCGATGATCGGCAGGGTCGCGAATTGCGGTCGCTTGCGGATCTCGCGCATGGCCGTGAGTCCGTCCATCTCGGGCATCATTATGTCCATCAGCACGAGATCAATGGGCGTGCCGCCAACTTGTTCCGTCGCGTCAACGATTTCGAGCGCCTCGCGTCCGTTGCGGGCGATCCGCACGTCCACGCCATGGGGTTCGAGCACGCCGGTCAGCGCATAGACGTTGCGGATGTCGTCTTCGACGATGAGGATACAGCGGTTCTCGAGCGTGCCGTCGCGGCCAAGGGCGCGGGCGAGCATCTTCTGCTGTTCGCTCGGCAGTTCGGACACCACTTGGTGAAGGAACAGGGTGACCTCGTCGAGCAGGCGTTCGGGCGATTTGGCGCCCTTGACGATGATCGACTTGGAATAGCGCCGCAGCCGCATTTCCTCGTCATTGGCGAGGTCGCGGCCGGTGTAGACGATGACCGGCGGGAAGCCGACGCTCTCGTCGTTGCTGAGCCGTTCGAGCAGGTCGAGGCCCGGCATGTCGGGCAGGTTGAGGTCGAGCACCATGCAATCGAAGGTTTCCTGCCCGAGCTTCTCCAGGCATTCGGCGGCGCTGTGGGCGTTGACGGTCTCGACGTCGCGCGAAGCGAGCAGATGGCGAATGCTCTCCGCCTGCTGCGTATCGTCCTCGACGACCAGCACGCGCCGCAGCCGCTGCTCCATCCGCGCTTCGAGCCCTTCGAGCATGTCGACCAGCGTGTCGCGGCTCACCGGCTTGAGCAGATAGCCGACGGCGCCGCTGGCGAGCGCCGCCTGCGTATCCTCGTCGGCCGACACGATGTGCACCGGAATGTGCCGCGTGCGCGCGTCGCGCTTGATGCGGTCCAGCACCGACAGCCCCGTATGGTCGGGCAGATGGAGATCGAGGATGACAGCATGCGGCAGATATTGGCGGGCGAGCAGAGCGCCCTCATCGGCAGTGCCTGCGATCAGGCATTGGAAACCGACTTCGTGCGCCAGATCGCAGAGGATGCGCGCGAAGGCGGGATCGTCCTCGACGACCAGAATGACGCGGCTGTCGCCCGACAGGGTGGAGCGATCATCCTCGGTCCGCTGGGCGACCCGGTCGGGCCGGGACGACAGCGATGCGACCGGTTCCGACCGCGGCTGGAAGCTGCGCGGTGCGGGTGTGCTCCTCGCCCCGCCCTGGAATTTTTCCGGCAGGGCGATGGTGAAGGCGCTGCCCTCGCCGAGGATGCTGTGCAGCGAGATATCGCCTCCCAGCAGGCGGGCGAGTTCGCGCGAAATCGACAGGCCTAGCCCGGTACCGCCATATTTGCGGCTGATGCTGCCGTCGGCCTGGCGGAAGGCTTCGAAGATCATGTCATGCTTGTCGGCGGGAATGCCGGGACCGGTGTCGCGGACCGACAGGCTGATCAGCCCATCGTCTCTGCGGCTAGCCTCTAACGCGACTTCGCCGCGCTCGGTGAACTTGATCGCGTTCGACAGGAAGTTGCGCATGATCTGTTCGAGACGCTGGACGTCGGTCTCGATCATGGCGGGCACGTCATCGTCCTGGCGCAGATGGAAGGACAGGCCCTTTGCTTCGGCCGCCGGCTGGAAGCTGTTGCGCAGCTTCTCGAACATGTCGTCGAGCCGGGTCGGGCGCGGCTGCAGCTCGAGCTTGCCGGCCTCGATCTTCGAGATGTCGAGAATGTCGTTGATCAGGATGAGCAGGTCGTTGCCCGAGGTCTCGATCGTCTCGGCGAAGCGCACCTGCTCGTCGCTGAGATTGCCATGGCGGTTCTCGGCGAGGAGGCGCGCCATGATGAGCAGCGAGTTGAGCGGGGTGCGCAGCTCGTGGCTCATATTGGCCAGGAATTCCGACTTATAACGGCTTGCTTGTTCGAGCTCGGCGGTCTGCGCCTTGAGGGAGGCCTGGGCCCGTGTCAGCTCGTCGCGCTGGGCCTCGAGCGAACCGGTCTGCTCCTCAAGCAGGGCGTTGTTGCGCTCTAGCTCCTGCTGCTGGTCCTCCAGCTGCGCCTGCGAACGAAGCAGCTGCTTACTCTGTTCTTCCAGCTCGTCGTTGGTGGCGCGCAGTTCCTCGCTTTGCGCCTGCAGTTCTTCGGCCTGCTGCTGGGTCTCTGCCAGAAGATTCTGCAGGCGGGCGCGATATTTGGCCGAGCGGATAGCTGTGCCGAGGTGACCGGAAACCAGTTCCAGGAAGTCGGGCAGGTCCTTCGGATTGGCGCCCGGCTGGTCGAGAAAGCCGATCTCGACGACCGTGTTCACCATCCCGTCGACGCGGCCCGTGCCGACGATCAGGCTGCGCGGCTTGGCGCTACCCAGGCCGCTGCCGAAGGTGAGATAGCCGTCGGGTACATCGTCGACGACCAGCGTCCCGCCGCGCCGGATGGCGTCGCCGAGGAGGCCGTCATTGCGGCCGATGCGGTCGGGTGTGGGTGTCGATGCGGGTACGCCCGTCGATGCGACCCGGCGATGCTCCTCGCCATCGCGGACATAGACGAGCCCGGCGGCAGCGCCGAAGCGCTCGACGATGAAGCCAAGGGTGTTGAGCCCGATTTCCTCGGGCGTCTGCTCGCCGCCGGTACGGCGGGTCAGTTCGGCCTCGGCCTCCCGCATCCATTGCTGGCGGCGGGAATCGAGCCGGTAGCTGATGAACATCGTGCCGATTCCGGCGAGGAGCATGTTCACGATCGTCGCCAGCGAGCGGTTGAGAAGCGCGAGCGCGGGATCGACACCGGTCGGCGCGTTGTAGAATCCGATCGCCATGCAGACCACGGAGAGTGCGGCGGCCGCAATCGGGAGCAAACGATAGGGGCTGGCGAAGGCGATGACCGTCGGCAGAAGGTAGATCACCCAGATGGCGGTTCCGAGCGGGAAGGAGATGTCCGCGACACAGGTCAGCGCCAGGATCAGTGGAAGACCGAGGAGATAGAGATAGGAACGACTGCTCCCGCTCGTGAAAGAAGACATCCTGTAACTTCCAGCGGGGATCGGTGCAGACGGACGCGCGAACCACCCCCCGGTAGAGTTCGCCGTTCGGCCCAAACGCCCGTGTTTCAAGCAGGTTCCCAAAAATTTCATCCTGCGCCTCTGGAACGCTCTGCAAACGCTTTGCTCACATGGACGAACAAGGCGCAGCCGCGCATAAGGGCGCCATGTCGAGGGCCATCTTCCCACTCTTTGCGGCGCTGCTGCTCGCGCCGGGCATTACGGGCTGCAACGGTGGCGGTGATGAACTGCCCCCGGGCGCGACGCGGGTGGAGTGCAGGCCCGCCGGCGGCGCGCCCTTCGAGGCGGCCTGCACGCTCGAGCGAATGAAGAGTGATGACGGTACGGTACTGCTTGTTCGCTCGCCCGACGGGGGTTTTCGCCGATTGCTGGTGGTGCGCGACGGGCGTGGAGTGGTGTCTGCTGATGGCGCCGAGCCGGTCGCGGTGGCGCCAGCCGGCGCTGCGCATATCGAGGTAACCATCGGGGGCATGCAATATCGCCTGCCGGCGCGGATAATGCCATGACTGGGCGCTCCATCCTGACGGCTGCCGAAACGCGTTCGGCAGAAGAAACGGCCTTTGCTGCCGGGCTCTCGGTCGATGTCGCGATGGAACGGGCAGGGAGCGCGGTCGCGGAAGCCGCCTGGCGGTTCGCTGGCCCTCGTGAGACATTGGTTGTCTGCGGTCCGGGCAATAATGGTGGCGACGGCTATGTGATCGCGCGCTGGCTGCGCGATCGGGGCGTGCGCGTGCGCGTCGCGGCGAGCGCGGAACCGCGCACCCCGGCCAGCCAGTTGAACCGCGCGCGCTGGGCCGGACCGGTGGAGGAGCTAGCCGAGGCTGAACCGGCTCCACTGCTAATCGATGCTCTGTTCGGTACCGGTCTCGTCAGGCCGCTGGCCCCCCAAGTGGCGACACCCCTGGCGCGGCTCGCGAAAGCGGCGTCGCTCCGGGTCGCAGTCGATCTGCCGAGCGGGGTCGGGACCGACGATGGCGCGCTGCTCGGGCCCGCGATCGCTTATGACCTGACGGTCGCTCTCGCGGTGCTCAAGCCCGCGCACCGGCTGCAACCCGCGGCGGCTCTGATGGGGCGGCTGGTCCTGGCCGACATCGGCATCGCGGGAGCTTCTGACCTGGCGGAGATCGCCCGGCCGCGCCTGTCGCCGCCCGGCCCGACCGACCATAAATATACGCGCGGGCATGTCGTGGCGGTCGGCGGAGCGATGCCGGGGGCGGCGCTGTTGTCGGCGATGGCGGCGCAGCGGGGCGGGGCGGGCTATGTCACGCTTGCGGCTGAGGCTTCTGCCGCGGCGGCGCCCGCCGCGCTGGTATGCCGCGCCGATCCGATCGGTCTGATCCTGGCCGACGACCGGGTCGGCTGCGTCGTCGTCGGACCGGGGCTGGGGCGCGATGCGGAAGCTTCGGCACGGCTGGACGAAGCCATCGGCACCGGGCGCCCCTGCGTTCTCGATGCCGATGCGCTGACCCTGCTCGCCGAGCGGCGAAGCGCCATGCCGGCGGACGCCATACTGACGCCGCATGAAGGCGAGTTCAGGCGACTGTTCGGCGATCCGGGCGGGAGCCGTGTCGAGCGGGCCCGGGCGGCTGCCCGACGATCGGGCGCCGTTGTCGTGCTCAAGGGGCCCGACACGGTCGTTGCGGCGCCCGACGGCAGGGCGGCTATTGCGGCACCCGCCACGGGATGGCTCGCCAGCGCGGGCACCGGCGATGTACTGGCGGGCGTCATCGCGGCGAATCGGGCGCGTGGTCTCGATCCCTTCGCCGCAGCCTGCGCCGGCGTGTGGCTGCATGGCCGCGCCGGGGAGCTGGCGGGAGCGGGGCTCATCGCCGACGATCTCGTGGCCCATCTGCCGGCCGCTCTTGGAGAATGTTGTTGAACGATCAGGCACCCATCGTCCGCATCGCGGCGCGCGGCGACGGCATCACGGAAGACGGACGGCATTCGCCACAATCGGCGCCCGGCGATCTGCTCGGCATCGACGGGTCGCTGACCTGGGGTCCGCATCATGTCGAGCCGCCCTGTCGGCATTTTCCGAAATGCGGCGGTTGCCAGCTCCAGCATGTCGATGACGAGAGCTATGCCGACTATATCGTCCAGCGGATTCTCGGCGCATTGGGCCAGCAGAAGGTGGAGGTCGGATCGGTCGCGCCCGTGATGTTGTCGGCACCCGAAACCCGCCGTCGCGTTTCGCTGCGCGCCGAACGGCAGGGCAAGCGGATGCTGCTCGGCTTCAACGAGGAGGCGAGCCATCATATCGTCGACCTGAAGATGTGCGCGGTGATGCACCCCGCGCTGGTCGCGCTGATCGCACCGCTGCGCCGCCTGATGCACCCGCTGCTGCGCGACCGCCGCGCGGCAGGCGTGCAGATGACCCTCGTCGACCAGGGTGTCGACGTGCTGCTGGAAAAGGTCGAGGTCGAAGGGCTGGCAGCGATCGAGGCGGTCAATGATTTCGCCCGCACCCACCAGCTCGCCCGGCTCGCGATCGACGACGGCTATGGCGCCCGCGCGCAGTGGGAGCCCGATGCCGCGACGATCACCCTCGGCGGGGTCGCGGTGCCTTTCCCGCCAGGAGCCTTCCTGCAAGCCACGGCGGACGGCGAGGCGGCGCTGGTCGCGGCGGTCGAGGCGATCGTCGGCGACGCGCCGATTGTCGCCGATCTGTTCGCCGGGCTCGGCACCTTCTCGCTGCCGCTGTCGGGCAGCCGGCGGGTCTATGCCGCCGAAGGCGCGCGCGATGCCGTACTGGCGCTCAAGGCGGCGGGCGACAGGACGCAGCGCAAGATCGCGGTCGACCATCGCGATCTGTTCCGCCGTCCTCTGAATGCGGCCGAGCTTGATCGCTTCGATGCTGTCGTTCTCGATCCGCCGCGCGCGGGCGCCAAGGAGATGATGGGGGCGCTCGCCCAGACGCAGCGTCTGTCGCGCATCGCCTATGTCTCGTGCAACCCCTCGACCTTCGCGCGCGACGCCCGGACTCTGGTCGAAGGCGGCTGGGTGCTCGACAGGATCGTACCCGTCGGCCAGTTCCGCTGGTCGACGCATGTCGAACTGGTCGGAGATTTCCGGCGGGGCCGCTGAGGAGAGGGCGGTCGACAAGAAGGAGAGTCCATATGACCGAGAAAGTCACGGGCCCCGCTTCCTATTTCCCGTCGATCGAGAAGAAATATGGCCGGCCGATCGAGGAGTGGAAGGCTATGGTTCGCGCGGCCTCTCCCGCGCCGCACATGGTGCTGGTCGCCATGCTCAAGGAGCAGCATGGGCTGGGGCATGGTCACGCCAATGCGATCGTCGCCCATGTGCTGGCGGAAGATCGCGGCTGAGGCGCTATCGAGGGCGACATATTGTCCCTCGCCTTTCCCCGCCCGTCATTCCCGCGAAGGCGGGAATCCATGGATGGCGGAACGTTCGACGCCACAGCGCCTCGTTACCGTGGATTCCCGCCTTCGCGGGAATGACGCCGTTGAGGTGTCCCTTACGCCGTTTCCGCCATTCCTTGCAGCAAGTGACCACCCGCTCTTCGATCGGCCCTATCGCTGGCACATCGGCGCGCAGGCATTGCGGCCAATCTGAACGCAGCCTGTCGAAGGCCCCTTCCTGCGGCGAAAATCCCCGCGCGTCGGCCTGTTTGCGCTGGAGAGCACGCATCGGAACGCCGTCGGCTTCCCCATTCCGCCCGGAAGCCGCGCCGGAACCCCGTTCAGCGCGGTTGACTCGGGGAACCCCCGTTCCTAAAGGGGCCTCGCCTTGGCGGGATCGATCGTCGCCATGACGCCACCTTCCCGGCAACAGGAGGGTGTGTGCCATGACGGAGAACGAGACCGGACAAGACCCGGAAAGTGTGGGGGATCAGCGTCTTACATCGCTCGATGAGCGGTTGCGGGCGATCCAGCATGCCGAACAGGTCAGAACGGCGAGCACGCATAAAAAGCCTGAGAAGGGATATTCCCAGGGCAATCGCGTGCTGACCGAGCTGATCGCGGGGATCGTCGGCGGAGGTCTGCTGGGCTGGTGCTTCGATCACTGGCTCGGGACCAAGCCCTGGCTCCTATTGGCCATGCTGTTCCTCGGGATCGGCGTGGCCTTCAGGAATATCATTCGGATTTCTCAGGAGCGCCCGGAGTGATTTCCGGACGCTTTTGGCATAAGCAGGGGTAAGGCAAGCGTGGCAGCCGAATCGGGCAAGATCGATCCGATGCACCAGTTCCTGATCGAGCCGTTGTTCGGTCAGGATTGGGCGATTGCGGGCCATAACGTCGCTTTCACCAATTCGGCGATGTGGATGGTCGTGACACTGGTCGCGATGCTGGTCTTCATGGTCGGCGGAATGAAGCGCGAGCTCGTTCCCGGCCGCTGGCAGGCCGCCGTCGAAAGCTTCACCGGCTTCATCTCGGGCATGATGGCCACCAATGTCGGCCCCGAGGGCAAGAAGTTCGTTCCCTACGTCTTCTCGCTGTTCATGTTCATCCTGATCGCCAACATCATGGGCATGATGCCCACCGGCGTGGTCGGGGTGCATCCCTTCACCGTGACGAGCCACCTGACGGTTACCGGCGTCCTCGCGATCATCAGCTTCGCGATCGTTCTGATCGTCGGCTTCTGGCGCCACGGTTTCCACTTCTTCTCGCTCTTCGTGCCGCATGGTACGCCGGGCTACATGGTTCCGCTGATCTTCGTGATCGAGCTGTTCTCCTTCCTCATTCGTCCCTTCTCGCTCGGCCTGCGACTGTTCGTCGCGATGACCGCGGGGCACATCCTGATGAAGGTTCTGGCCGGCTTCGTGATCAACGGCATCAATGCGGGTGCAGTGACGGTGGCGATCGTCTCCATCCCCAGCTTCATCCTGATGATCGGCATCACCCTGCTCGAACTGCTGGTGTGCGCCATCCAGGCCTATGTGTTCGCGCTGCTGACGTCGCTGTACCTCAACGACGCGATCAACCTGCACTGAGTTTCACTGCACGACCTTCAACCTAATTCTAAGCAAGGAGTTTATCATGGACGCAGAAGCCGCAAAGCTGATCGGTGCCGGTCTCGCCGCAATCGGCGTTGGTCTCGCCGCCCTCGGCGTGGGCAACGTGTTCGGTTCGTTCCTCGAGTCGGCTCTCCGCAATCCGGCGGCTGCCGATGGCCAGCAGGGCCGCCTCTTCATCGGCTTCGCCGCCGCCGAGCTTCTCGGCCTGCTGGCGTTCGTCGTCGCGATGATCCTGCTCTTCGTCGCCTAACATTCAGGTTGCGGGGCCGGTTCGCACCGGCCCCTAACGGGAATTACCGATGCCTCAGATCGCCCAGATCGCCGCGACCTACGCTTCGCAGATCTTCTGGCTGCTGATCATCTTCGGCCTGATCTATTTCGTGATCGGGCAGGGGATGCTGCCGAAGATCGAAGCCACCGTCGAGGCACGCGACCAGAAGATCGCTTCCGATCTCGCCGCCGCCGAGGCCGCTCGTGCCAAGGCCGACGAGACCGAGGCGGACTATCGCGCCCGGATCGACGAGGCCCGTGCGGCCGCCCAGAAGGCGGTTCAGGATGCCAAGGCCGGTGCCGCCGCCGATGCGGAACAGCGGGTCAAGGCCGCCGATGCCGTGCTCGCGGCCAAGGCTGCCGAGGCCGATGCGGCGCTGAAGGCCGCGCAAGCCAGGGCGCTGGCGGAAATCGAGAGCGTGGCTGCCGAAGCCGCGCAGGAGATCGTCGCCAAGGTGTCGGGCATCTCGGTCGACAAGGCCGAAGCCGAGAGTGCGGTGAAGTCCGCACTCGCTGCCTGAACGGAGACGTCGAATGTCTGTAAACGGCTCCGCACTCGTGGCGGAAAATCTCTCCGAGGCGGCTTCGCTCGAAGGCATGCCTGAGAATGTCAGCGCCGGTCACGCCGCCGCCGGCACGCTCGAGCATCATGTCGATCCGGCTGCGCTGGGCATGACTGCCACGGCGTGGGTGTCGCTGGCGATGGTGATCGTCATCCTTCTTCTTCTCTGGAAGAAGGTGCCTGCGGTGATCGGCTCGTCGCTCGACAAGAAGATCGCCTCGATCCGTGCCAATCTCGACGAGGCCGCCGCGCTGCGCGCCGATGCCGAGAAGCTGAAGGCCGAATATGAGGCGAAGGCCCAGGCCGCTGCCCGCGAAGCCGAGGAGATGCTGGCCCATGCCCGCAGCGAGGCCCAGGCCATCGTTGAGCAGGCAAAGGTCGATGCGGGCGCGCTGATCGAGCGTCGCGGCAAGATGGCCGAGGACAAGATCGCGGCCGCCGAGCGCGGTGCTATCGCGGAAGTGCGTGCCAAGGCGGCAAATGCCGCGGCCGGTGCGGCTGCGGTTCTCATCGCCCAGCGCAACGACGCGAAGACCGACAAGGTGCTGATCGACGGCGCTATCGACTCGCTCGGTACGGCCAGCTTCTGATCCGTCGCTGCGTCGGATAAAAAGGCCCGTCGGATGTCCGGCGGGCTTTTTTCATGGGCGACAGCCGGCGGCCGCCCGGCCCGTTGGCACCGCATCATTTACCAAATCCTCACGCTCCCGGACTATTGCTCCGATCATGGGTGCGATCGGCTGGATATGGGCATGGCTGATGCTGATGGGGGGGCTGCGGGCGTGGAACAGCGCCTTGCTGCCGTCCGACATCATTTGCGCCATGCTGTTGTCCGGGATTGTCGCCCTCCCGCTGTTGTGGAACCGCAAGAACGGGGTGTTCGCAGCGGCGGCGCCGTCGCCCCTAGTGCGGGCAGGCATTGCGATCCTCCTTCTCGTGTCGGCCGGCGTGTCGCATCCGGACATGCTGATGATGATCGCGGTGGCTTGATTCCCTTCGGGCAAGGTTCGCGGCGGACCGAGATTGCGGCGCGCGCGTCGGCATCCTAGATCAGGGCCGTGACCGACATTCCATCCAGCGACCGCTTCAACGAGGAGAAGAGCGTCTTCACGGTGCGGGGTTCGGATACCCCCGACATCGATGCAGGCGTCGCTGCCATTCGCAACGTTCTCAAGACGCTGCCGGTGCGGCCTGGGGTCTACCGCATGCAGGACGCACGCGGCGATGTCCTCTATGTCGGCAAGGCGCGCGCACTCAGAAACCGCGTCGCCAATTATACGCAGATCGCGCGCCTGCCGAAGCGGCTGAGCCGGATGGTGGCGCAGACCCGTTCGATGACGATCGTCACCACCAACAGCGAGGCGGAGGCGCTGCTGCTGGAGGCGCAGCTGATCAAGCGCTACCGACCGCCCTACAATGTGCTGCTGCGCGACGACAAAAGCTTTCCGTTCATCCTGCTGCGCGAGGATCACGACTTTCCACGTATCCAGAAGCATCGCGGCGCGCGGCGCGCCAAGGGGCAATATTTCGGTCCCTTCGCCAGCGCCGGATCGGTGACGCGCACGCTCAACGCGCTGCAGAAGCTGTTTCTCCTGCGCTCCTGCACCGACAGCTTCTTCGCCAACCGCGACCGGCCCTGCCTGCTCTACCAGATCAAGCGCTGTTCAGCGCCCTGCGTCGGCCGGATCGACGAGGACGCCTATGCCGAACTGGTCGGCGACGCCAAGTCGTTCCTGACGGGTAAGTCGACCCA
>JAIYAJ010000322.1 GCA_027489105.1 Zymomonas sp.
AGATCAGGCGTCGGCGGCGATGCGCGCCTTGACGATCTTGCCCGGCGCGCGCGGCGGCTCACCCTTCGGCAGCGCGTCGACATGCTCCATGCCCGACTCGACGATACCCCACACGGTGTACTGGCCGTCGAGGAAGCGCGCGTCATCGAAACAGATGAAGAACTGGCTGTTCGCGCTGTTCGGGTTGGCGCTGCGCGCCATCGAGCAGACGCCGCGGACATGCGGCTCGCGGTTGAACTCGGCCTTCAGGTTCGGTTTGTCCGAACCGCCCATGCCGGTGCCGGTCGGATCTCCGCCCTGTGCCATGAAGCCGTCGATGACGCGGTGGAAGACGACGCCGTCATAGAAGCCTTCGCGGGTGAGCTCCTTGATGTGGGCGACATGGCCGGGGGCGAGGTCGGGGCGCAGGTTGATGACGACATCGCCGCCCTCCAGCGTCATGATCAGGGTGTTTTCGGGATCTGCGGACATCGGGAACTCCTTCTGGTCGATGCGACTTCGCTCCGTCCCTATCGGCAGATGGCGTTTGAGGCGAGTGCTGATTGAGCGGGCCCGGAGCCAGCCGGCGCTAAATGTCCGGCAAGCTGCAAAAGGCGTGATTACCGCCATTGCCGTTTGCCGGTCCCGGCCCTAGACCGGCGCTCCAGCCAGGCGTGCGGAGGATGGCGTGAGCGAGACGGACAGCGAAATCCTCGAATCCTCCGCCGCAGAGACGCTCCACGACGAGGATGACCGGCTGAAGTCTAGCTTCGTCGACGCCGTCATCGAATGCGTCGAGCAAGGCGACACCGACGGCGCCCGGGCGCTCGTGTCGCCGCTGCACCCGGCCGACGTCGCCGACCTGTTCGAACTGGCGCCGCAGGAGATGCGGCGGCCGATCGCCTCCGCCATTTCCGACCTGCTCGATGCCGACGTCTTTGCGGAAATGAACGAGTGGGTGCGCGAAGAGCTGATCGACGCGCTCGACCCGCATGAGGTGGCGGAGATCGCCACCCAGCTCGACACCGACGACGCCGTTGCGATCATCGAGGAACTGGAGGAAGAGGATCAGCGCGCGGTTTTGCGCGCGATGGAGCCCGACGATCGCGCTGCGATCGAAGAGGCGCTTTCCTATCCGGAAGAGTCCGCCGGCCGCCTGATGCAGCGCGACCTGATCGCGGTGCCCGAGCATTGGACGGTCGGGCATGTGCTCGACTATCTGCGTGGCAACGAGGATCTCGTTACCGATTTCTGGGAAGTGTTCGTCGTCGACGCCGGGCATCGGCCGATCGGCACCTGCAAGCTCAGCTGGATCATGCGCACCCCGCGCCAGGTCTCGGTCGGCGACGGCATGGCGCGCGAGCAGACCCTCATCCCGGTCGACATGGACCAGGAAGAGGTCGCCCTCCGCTTTCAGAAATATGCGCTGATCTCGGCGGCTGTGGTCGATCATTCGGGCCGGCTGGTCGGCATGATCACCGTCGACGACATCGTCCACATCATCCAGGAAGAGGCCGGCGAAGACATATTGAAGCTGTCGGGCGCGGGCGATGGCGACATCAACGAACCCGTTCTCGAAACGGTCAAGGTCCGGCTGACCTGGCTGGTGGTCAACCTCGGCACCGCGATCCTCGCGGCGTCGGTCGTGGGGCTGTTTCAGGACACGATCGCGCGGCTCGTGGTCCTCGCCGTCCTGATGCCGATCGTGTCGGGCATGGGCGGCAATGCGGGTACGCAGACCATGGCGGTGGCGGTCCGCGCGCTTGCGCTCAACCAGCTCACCTCGTCGAATACCGCCCGGATGATCTTCCGCGAATTCCGCATCGCGATCATGAACGGCCTCTGCCTCGGTGCGCTGATCGGGCTGGCGGTCTTTGTGATCTACGGCAATCGCGACCTCGGGATCGTGATCTGCCTCGCGATGATCATCAACAACATCACGGCGGGTCTCGCCGGCATATTGGTGCCGGTCGGCCTCGACAAGGCCGGCGCCGATCCTGCGGTATCCTCGGCCGTCTTCGTGACGACCGCGACCGACGTGATGGGCTTCTTCTCCTTCCTCGGGCTGGCTGCCCTTTGGGGATTGCACGGTTGAAGCCGGCCGGCTCCTTGCCGATATGGGCGCCATGAGTGACCTCCACATCACCAAGATCGCCTTTGGTTGCGACGGCTTCGACGACCTGCGTGCACGGCTGTCGCCGCGGATCGAGCGCGGCGAGCCGATCCTGCTGACGACGCGCTACAAGCCCAAGAGGTTCGAGGAGCTCGACGGCGGATCGCTCTACTGGATCTCCCAGCATCGGTTCGGCCTGCGGCAGCCGCTGATCGGCTTCGAAGATATCGAAGGCGGTCGCTGCGCCATTGTCCTTGCGCCGATACTGATCCCGGTAGAACCGCGCCCCCGGCGCGCGCATCAGGGCTGGCGCTATCTGACGGCGGCCGACGCGCCGCGCGACATCGACGAGAATGCGGCCGACGGCGACGCCATTCCGGCGACGCTTCAGGCCGAACTGGCGACCCTTGGGCTGCTCTGAGCCCGGTTCAGCCGCCGCAGCGGATCGATCCCGACCCCGTCTTGCGCTGGGTGCAATTCGGCCGGCCCGCTATCCTGATATCGCCCGAGCCCGTGACGGTCGCCTTTGCCGAACGGGTCGCACCCATGTCGATATCGCCCGATCCGGTCACCGTTGCCACAAGATCGGCCGCGGCGAGGCTGCCCGCCGCGATGTTGCCGGACCCCGTTACGCTGGCGGTCACGTTCTGCGCGGTGCCACGTGCGGCGAGATCGCCCGATCCGGTGACGCGCAAGGACAGCGTGTCGGCCTCGATCCGATCGATCCGCATGTCGCCCGAACCGCTCACCCCGGCAGAGAAACTGGTCCCCTTCGCCTGATCCAGCACGATATTCCCCGAACCGCTGAGCTGAACCGAACGGAGCGCAGGCGCCGTGATCGCAACGCGCGTGGCATTGCGGCCCGTGCTCCAGCCCCAACTGGACCTTCGGGTCTTCACCACCAGCACATCGCCCTTAACCACCAGGATCAGGCGGTCGAGTTGCTCCTGCGGGCCTCGCGCGGAGGCGGCGGGGCGGCTGCCGGAGCGTATGTCGACATCATAGGGGCCTTCGACCACCACCCGGTTGAACCCTGCAACGGGAAAATCGCGGTTGGCGACCGTGTCGGCCAGCGCAGGCGAGCCGAGCCCGGCGGACATCAGCAGTAGAACTGGCACGCGCATTTTACCCTCCCGACTGTGTTGTATATATAATACACAGACGGCGGTCACAGGCCAGAGAGAAGGCAAAGAAAAAGGCGGCCCGCGAAGGCCGCCTCATTCGTCCTTCCGGGGAAGGGGCTTATTTGTTGTGGATCGCAGCCGCCTTGCGGAGGATGTCGAGGATCTTCTCCTGCGCCGTGGGCTCATCGACCGCTTCCATGGCGGCGAGTTCGCGTGCGAGACGGCTGGTCGCCGCTTCGAAGATCTGACGCTCCGAATAGCTTTGCTCGGGCTGGTCGTCGGCCCGGAACAGGTCGCGCACCACTTCGGAGATCGACACGAGGTCGCCCGAGTTGATCTTCGCTTCATATTCCTGGGCGCGGCGCGACCACATGGTGCGCTTGACCTTGGGCTTGCCCTTGAGCGTGGCAAGCGCTTCGCTCATCGTCAGGTTCGACGAGAGTTTGCGCATGCCGACGGCCTCGGCCTTGTTTGTCGGAACGCGGAGCGTCATGCGCTCCTTTTCAAAACGCAGAACGTAAAGTTCGAGTTTGGCTCCAGCAATTTCCTGGCTTTGCAGTTCGACCACGCGGCCGACACCATGCTTGGGATAAACAACATAATCGCCGACGACGAAGCTCAGCGCCTTGGCAGCCATTTAGCAGACCTTTCATTGGGATGCCGTATCAGTTCCGTCCGATCCGCCCTCCCCTTAGCGGCCGACGGCAATCCTCATACGGCGACTCGCAGGTTCCTTGTTGCAGGCGCGCTGGATCGCGCCCGGACGCGAGTCCTGTAACACATCAGTAAGCGAAAAGCCAGCATCCGGGCCCATTCCGGCCCGGATAGGACAAATCCGGTCGCTTTTTGCAGCTGCGAATGGTGCGATCAGTCGCCCTGGCCGGGCTCGGGCGAGAAATGCTTCTCATATTTGCCCTCGACACCCTTCCACTCGTCCGCGTCGGCGGGCGCTTCGCGCTTGCGCGTGATGTTGGGCCACTGCGCGGCGAACGTATTGTTCAGTTCCAGCCACTGCTCCAGGCCGGATTCGGTGTCGGGCAGGATCGCCTCGGCCGGGCATTCGGGTTCGCAAACGCCGCAGTCGATGCACTCGCTGGGATTGATCACCAGCATGTTGTCGCCCTCGTAGAAACAGTCGACGGGGCACACCTCGACACAGTCCATATACTTGCAACGGATGCAGGCATCGGTGACGACGTAGGTCATTATCCACTTTTCCCCAGGGGCTGACGCGGCCCCCGTTAGGTTGCGCGTCGCGGCTCGTCAACAGGGGGCGGCGAAAGGTCGGTATAGCAGGCCGCCGCTTCGGGGGCCGGTCCGCGTCGGTTGGGCAGTGCCTCGATCCGCACGATGCGGACACGGTCATACAGCGCGAAGGTCAGCACATTGCCGATCCTGACCGTCGCATGGGCCCGGTCGATGACCCGGCCGTCGATGCGCATATGCCCCGCCTCGGCGAGGTCCTGCGCAAGCGCGCGGGTCTTGGTAAGACGAGAGAACCAGAGGAATTTATCGAGCCGCATTCCGCTGGGACCGTGACGGGTAGAGATCGGCCAGCGCGCCGAACATATTGCCGGGACGCTGGCTTTCGGGCTTGCGCGGCGGGCGTTTGCCCTTCCACGTCCATTCCTCGCTATTGCCTGGCTGGGCGGCGCGGAAACCCAGCGCCAACATCAGCTGGGTGAAGCTGGCGGGGCGCAAGCCGAGCGAGGTGGACAGCGCCGGGTCGGGGGTGAAAGGCTTCCGTCCCGTGCGCGCCTCATGGGCGATTCGGGCGAGCCGCTCGGCCAGGTCGACGCGGAGCATCTGCGCGCCGAGCGCCCGATAGCCTGCACGCGTCATCGCCTCGCAGGCGGCATTGTCGGCGGGGGTGGGCATCGACACCGCGCCAGGGACCGGCAGGTCGGGCATCATCTGATCCTCGGCCGCAGCGAACAGAGCGAGGCGCCAGCGCGTCGATTCGGGCTTGAGAAGGGTCGGGGAATAGACATCGATCGTCCCGATCTTGACGTCCAGTCGCTCGGCGCGCGACCGGTCCTCGCGTTCGAGATGCTCGATCGCCGAGGCGAGCTGGTCGCGCGGCACAATGCCGCCGGCCTCGGCGAGCGGTGCCAGCAGTGCGCGGAGCGACGGCGGGCAGGCCGGGTCGCGGGCTGCATCGGCATAGCGGGCAAGCGGCTTCAGCTCCCGTTGGATCCGCGATTCGAGCCATGCGGTTACGCGCTGTTCGACGGCGGCGCGATCGACCGGAGTGAGAGTATCGAGTGCGCGGTGTAGCCGGACACGGGGGCTCAGCAGGCTGCGCCCCTTTTCGAGCCGCGCCACGACGTCGCCCCTCCAGAAGATCGCCACCGGCCGCCCGGCATCGGTGGCGAGCGAGAATTCGGCATCGCCGTCGGCCGCCAGTTGCCGTGCGCGGCTCGACAATTCCACACCCAGCCGCCGTTCCGCCGCCGCCATCAGCCGCTTCATGTCGCCATGCCGCGCGAGGTGATCCGCCTTGAAGCGGAAGCCGATCAGCCGACCGATCGGCTCTCCGTCGACGGTGACGATCCCGTCCTCGTCGACCTTGACGGGGAGCAGCAGATCGCCGCCCTTGGCGCCGAGATCGCGCATCAGCACCGACGTTCGACGATCGACAAAGCGTTGGGTCAGGCGCTGGTGCAGCGCATCCGAGAGCTTTTCTTCGAGCGAGCGGGTGCGCTCCGCCCAGCTGTCCGCATCGGGCAGCCAGTCCTGCCGATGAGCGATATAGGCCCAGGTCCTGACCCCGGCGATGCGGTCGGCGAGCGTCTCGACGTCGCCCTGCACGCTGTCGAGCCGGGCGAGTTCGTCCGCGAACCAGCTGACCGGAAGGAAGCCGTTGCCCTCGCTCAGATGGCGAAAGATGCGTGCGACCAGGCGACCGTGCGGTTCCGGGCCGGTCTTGCGGAAGTCGGGCAGTCCGCACGCCGCCCACAAGCGGGCGATGACAGGCTTGCTTCGGGCGCGTTCGCGGACCCAGTCTTCCTCGGCCAGCCGCTTGAGTACAGCGAGGTCGATCGCCTGGGGCGCTGCGCGCAGCACCTGCCGGTCAGGACGCCTTTCGAGATCGGTGATCAGCCCGTCCAGCGAGGCGAGGGTCGGTTGCCCCTCGCGCCAGAACAGATGATCGATCGGCTGGAAGGCGTGGGCCTCGATCGCGTCGACCTCTTCATCCTCGAATCGCGCACCGCTGCTGCCCTCCAGCGCGAGTGTCCCGAAGGTTCCGTCGCGCTGGTGGCGTCCGGCGCGTCCGGCGATCTGCGCCATCTCTGCGATCGTGAGTCGCCGGGTTCGCCGACCGTCGAACTTGCGCAGCGAGGCGAAGGCGACATGCGCCACGTCCATGTTCAGGCCCATGCCGATCGCATCGGTTGCAACCAGATAGTCGACCTCTCCGGCCTGGAACATCGCGACCTGCGCGTTGCGGGTGCGCGGCGAGAGCGCCCCCATCACCACGGCCGCGCCCCCGCGCAGGCGACGCAGCATCTCGGCCACCGCATAGACTTCCTCGGCCGAGAAGGCGACGATCGCCGAACGGGGCGGCAGCCGCGACAATTTGGTCGCGCCCGCGAAACTCAGCGTCGAAAAGCGCGGCCGGCCGATGATCTCAGCGTCCTTGACCAGCGCGCGCACCATCGGGCGGAGCGCCTCCGATCCGAGGATCATCGTCTCTTCGCGGCCCCGGGCGCGCAGCAGTCGATCGGTGAACACATGGCCGCGTTCGGAATCGGTGCCGAGCTGCGCTTCGTCGAGTGCGACGAAGGCGAAGTCTCGGTCGATCGGCATCGATTCGGCGGTCGTCAGATAATATTGCGCATGGGGCGGCAGGATCTTCTCCTCGCCGGTGATCAGTGCGACGCGCTCCTTGCCCTTGATCGCGACGACCCGGTCATAGACCTCTCGTGCCAGCAGGCGGAGCGGGAAGCCGATCATGCCGCTCGAATGGCCGCACATCCGCTCGATCGCGAGATGCGTCTTGCCGGTGTTGGTCGGACCCAACACGGCCACGACCGGCTGGGCGCTGAAGATGGCCATGGAGCGAGGATCGGCGCGTCGCGTGACGAACGCAAGCGCGAAACCGCAGGCCGACTCGACTCATGGCCGCAAAGGACTCGATTCATCGCATATGGCCATTTCGGCTCGGCCCTTTAGTTTGACATTAACCATGTCCGGGCAGACTGACTGCGTCCGACACGAATTTGTCTCGTCAGGGCAGTCGGATAGGCGATTCGTTGAAAGGTCGGGGGCTTTTGTTTCGGGGCGGCGCTCAGGATCTGGCATCGGAAGGGCTCGCCGCTGGCGGCGGTCGTGCCCTCGCGCTCGTACGGCCCGCTCGTTTTCCCCAATTCGACCGGCTGATAGATAGCCCGCTCGTCACCGCCGTCGACCGGCTCGCCGGCGCGGATCTCGTCGTCGATCTCGGCGCACGCATCGGGTCGCGCGAATGGTTTCGCGGGCTGTTCACCTGTCTGTCGCTGTGTACCGCTGCCGGGCTCATGGTGCCCGACTTCCGGCCGGTCCGCTTGCCGGCCGAGCCGCAGATGGGCGCCGCGCAATATGAGCAGGCACGCACCCTGGCCATAGCGCCGCTGGCGCTCGGCGCCGACACCGGCCGTCGGCTTGCGCCCACCGCGCAGGTCGAAACGCTCGATGACACGCCAGAGCGCCCCCGCATCGAACTTACCGCCACGCTGGGGCAGGGCGATGGTTTTGCCCGCGTCCTCGAGCGTGCCGGCGTCGCACGCAACGAAGCCGCGCAGCTTGCCACGCTGGTCGACCGGACGGTCCCGCTGGACGATCTGCGTGCAGGCACCAGGATGGACCTCGTGCTCGGCCGCCGCGAATCCAAACGCGATGCCCGGCCGCTGGAAAATCTGGCTTTCCGCGCCCGCTTCGACCTCAAGCTCGCGGTCGAGCGCATCGATGGCGCGCTGCGTCTCCAGCGGATACCGATCCGCGTCGACAACACGCCGCTGCGCATCCAGGGCCGCGTCGGCTCCAGCCTCTATCGCTCCGCGCGCGCCGCCGGCCTGCCCGCCGGCGCGATCGAGACCTTCATCAAGGCGGTGTCGCAAAAGCTGTCGATGCGCAGCATCGGCTCCGACGCCCGCTTCGACGCGATCGTCGAATATGCCCGCGCCGAGACCGGCGAGGTCAAGGTCGGCGAACTTCTCTATGCCGGCGTCACCGAGGGCAAGAAGAAGGTCCAGATGCTGAAATGGACCACCGGCGGCCGCCAGCAATGGTATGAGGCCTCCGGCGTCGGCGAGAGCAAGGGCGTCATGCAGCGCCCGGTGCTCGGCCATCTCACCTCGACCTTCGGCATGCGCATGCATCCGATCCTCGGCTATTCGCGGATGCACCAGGGTGTCGATTTCGGTGCTCCCATGGGTGCGCCGATCGTTGCGGCGACCGACGGTGTCATTGTCTTCGCCGGTCGGCATGGTGGCCATGGCAACTATGTCCGTATCAGCCATTCGGGTGGGATCGCGACCGGCTATGCCCATATGAGCCGGATCATCGCCAGGATCGGCGAGCGCGTGCGGCAGGGGCAGCTGATCGGTTATGTCGGTTCGACCGGGCTCTCGACCGGACCGCATCTCCATTATGAGATGTATCGCGATGGCCGACCGATCAATCCGACCTCGCTGAAATTCACCACCGTCCAGCAGCTGTCGGGACGCGATCTCGCCAATTTCCGCGCCAAGCTGAGCAATCTTCTCGCGGTGCGTGTGGCGGGGCATGCTGCCGCGTCCGAAACGCCCGACAAGAGCGCCGAAGCCGGCGATCGCGCCAAGCCGCGCAAAGGCTGATCCGCCGAAGGTAAATTCTGCGCATGTCGTCGCGGCCTGGCGTGCCGACGCTTTCGTCGCGCCGTCCGCAAGGCTAGGCTGATACCTCCGCAGGAGGAGGCGTTTCATGGTCGACGGGCAGGGTATCTTTCTGGGTGGGAGCCTGTCCGGCTCTTCGATCGACGCGCAATATCTGAACCTCAGGCGCGCCAATCGCCACGGTCTGATCGCCGGCGCCACCGGCACGGGCAAGACCGTCACTCTTCAAGGCATCGCCGAGAATTTCTCGGCAGCGGGCGTGCCCGTGTTCATGGCGGATGTGAAGGGCGATCTGTCGGGCATGGCCATGGCGGGGTCACCGGTGGCGAAGAATGCCGACAAGCTGGTCGCGCGCGCTGCGGAAATCGGGATGGAAGGCTTCGGCTGGCGCGACAATCCGGTGGTCTTCTGGGATCTCTACGGCGAACAGGGTCACCCGATCCGTACGACCGTCTCGGAAATGGGGCCGCTGCTCCTCGCGCGGCTGATGAACCTGAACGAGGTGCAGGAAGGCGTCCTCAACATCGCCTTTCGCTTGGCGGACGAGGAGGGGCTGTTGCTGCTCGACCTCGGCGACCTGCAGGCGATGCTCGTCCATTGCGCCGAACAGGCCGACACGCTCTCGGCGCGCTATGGCAATGTCAGCAAGGCCAGCGTCGGATCGATCCAGCGCCAGTTGCTCCAGCTCGAAAGCCAGGGAGGCGGCCACTTCTTCGGAGAGCCGGCGCTGGCGATCGAGGATTTCCTCGGCATCGACGATCAAGGGCGCGGCTATGTGAATATCCTTGCCGCCGACAAGCTGGTCGCGCGCGCTGCGG
>JAIYAJ010000458.1 GCA_027489105.1 Zymomonas sp.
GAAGCGGTGATCGTCGACGGTGCCGGTCCGGTTCCCGTCGTCAAGAAGCGGTGGAGCATGATCGACAAGGACGTCGCGAGCTGGCGCACCGGTGGCGTTCAGCCAATCGCCTATCATGCGCGGAGCAACCGCCTTTACACGCTGATGCATGAGGGCGGGCAGTCTACCCGCCAGGATCCGGGCGTCGAGATCTGGGTGTTCGACGCGACATCGGGCAAAAGGCTGCAGCGCATTCCGATGGATGGCCCGGCGACCGCGATCGCGGTCAGCGAGGACGACCAGCCGCTTCTGTACACGGCGATGTTCACCGTCCCCAAGCTGGTCGTCTATGACGCGGCGACCGGCAGGAAACTCCGCGAGATCGGGGAAATGGGCAACGCGATAACCGTGTTGCAGCCGGCGCCTGCGGCGAAGTGATGATCGATCCGTTCATCGCCTTTTCCGTGCGGGGTGCGCTCGCAGCGCTGATGCTGGCGGCGTGCGTACATAAGCTGCGCGACCTCACCGGCTTCCGCCAGGCGCTGGATGATTATCGGCTGCTCCCGGCGTTCGGTCTGCCTGCCATCGCGCTGCTCCTTCCCCTGATCGAAGGCGCTTCGGCAGTGGCCACATTGCTCGGGAGCGTTGCCGGTCCGATCGCCATCGCCAGTCTGCTTCTGCTCTACGCGGGCGCGATCGCGATCAACCTCCGCCGCGGACGGCGGACCATCGATTGCGGATGCCTGGCCTTTGGCAAGACCGGCCAGCCGATCCGCGCCGCGATGGTCCTGCGGAATCTGGCGCTAGCTGTCCTGGCGATCCTCGTCGCAACCGCGCCCAGCGGGGGTCGCCCCCTGATCTGGATCGACTGGATCGGGCTCACCTGTACTGTCGCCACCGCCGCGCTTCTCTACGCCATCATGGAGGCCGCCATGCAGACGGCTCGGGAGATCAAACCATGATCATCGCCCTCTCGGTCGCCATCATTGTCCAATGGATACTGATCCTCGCCTTGTGCACAGCGGTGCTGCTGCTCTTTCGCCAGGTCGGGATGCTGCATGAGCGACTCGGTCCCGTTGGGGCGCTGACGCTGCCCGGTGGCGTCGCGGTCGGCGATCATGCGCCGCGCTTCGATCTCGAGGCGCTGGACGGCCGAGCGGTCGCGCTGGGCGGCCAGGATCGAGACGGACGCGACACGCTCCTCTTCTTCCTGTCGCCGCGCTGTTCGATGTGCAAATCGCTGATCCCGATCGTGAAGTCGATCGCGCGTGAGGAGACCGCCTCCTTGCGCGTCGTACTTGCAAGCGACGGCGATGAGCCGCTGCAGCGCGCGATGATCGCGGACGAGAGCCTAGAAGCCTTCCCGCTCGTTCTCTCGACCGATCTGGGCATGGCCTATGCCGTATCGAAGCTTCCCTATGCCGTACTGATCAAGGCCGACGGCCATGTCGCGGCCAAGGGGCTCGTCAACAATCGCGAGCATCTCGAAAGCCTGTTCGAAGCGCGCCGGCGCGGCGTGGCCTCGCTGCAGGAGTTTCTCGAAAAGGGACGCAAGCTCCCGAAGCAGGTTCAGCAGAGGACTGTTGCATGAACAGAATGGACCGAGTGGCCGAATATCTGGCGCGCAGTGCGGCACGACGTCTGTCACGGCGTAGCTTCATCGGCCGTCTGGGCGCGGCGATCACCATCGGCGCGACCCCCTTGCTGCCTATCGCGCGGAGCATCGCCGCGACCACCCCGACACCGCCCCAGCCGGGCGAGTCCGGCGATCCGTCCAGCTGCGACTATTGGCGCTACTGCGCGATCGACGGCTTTCTGTGCAGCTGCTGCGGCGGATCGGCATCGAGTTGCCCGCCGGGCACAGAGCCCTCGCCGATCACCTGGATCGGGACCTGCCGCAATCCCGTCGACAACAAGGACTATGTGATCTCGTACAACGACTGCTGCGGCAAGAGCGCGTGCGGGCGGTGCGAATGCACGCGCAACGAGCGCGACATGCCCGTTTACCAGCCGTCGGCAGCAAACGATCTCGACTGGTGTCTCGGCACGCAGAACGGTGTCGTCTATAACTGCTCGACGGCCGTCGTGCTGGGACCGGCGGGCTGACAGGATGCGCGCGCTGGTGGCATCGCTGGCGTTCGGCGCGACCGCGCTGACCTGGCTCACTGCGGCCAACGCCCCCGATCCCGAGACGCTGTCACCCCGGATCAACTATATGCTGCACTGTCAGGGCTGCCATCTTCCCGATGGCAGCGGCAAGCCCGGCAAAGTGCCCGACATGCGCGGCATATTGGGACGGTTCGCGCTGCTGCCCGAGGGGCGCGACTATATCGGCCGCGTCCCTGGTGCCGCCAATGCCCATCTGACCGACGCCCAACTGGCGCGGGTCCTGAACTGGCTGATCCCGGAGATGAGCCCCGAGGTAGCAGCGGATTTCACGCCCTATTCGGCCGAGGAAGTCGGGAGGTTGCGGCGCAACCGCCTGCAGGAAGTGCGCGGCGCGCGCGATCGCCTGTTGGCGCAAAGCGCCACGCGCTGACGATCAGAGCTTTTCTACGCTCAACAGTTGGCCTTTCGCGCCGCGTGATAGCGCGCGTCTGCGGTCGCTCGGCCGCCGGTTCCACCGACGGTCCCCTGCAGGTTCAGAATTTGACGGACGCCGAAAGGCCGTAGGATATCGGCTCGCCATAGATTTCGAGCCGGAAGAAGCTGACATTGTTGATGTAGGCCCGATAATCCTTGTTCCAGATATTCCTGCCCCGGGCGGCGATTTCCCAGCCGCCCTCCTTGCTGGCAAGCGTCAGTCGGGCATTCTGGACCCAGTAGGACGGCGCGCGGTCGAAGATCTGGCCGGTCGCCTCAAGGAAGCGGTCGCCGACATACTTCAATGACAGCAGCCATTTTGCGCGCCTGTTCAAGCGCCGCTTCGGGACCCCGCCTGCCAGCCTGCGCGCGAGGAACTGAGCCTTCCGGCAGGGCGTCGCCAGCAGCCCGCCTCGCTAAGCGCGCCGCGGAAGATGTCGCGGAAGATAAAGCGCGAGATAGGCGCAGCTCATGCGCTTCGCTTCCTCGACCATCTCGCGCAGCAGCGCGCCGCTTTCGAACAGCGACAGGCCGAACATCAGGTCCGCCGCCTCGACCGCATGAAAGAAGATGCGGCTGCGATCCGGGATGTCAGGAAGGATGAACTGCGCCTCGATCAGGTCTTCGATCAGGCGGCTCGTGTCCATGTCGGCCCGACGGCTGAAGCGCTTTATCAAGGGCGGCGTCTGAGACGACAGCATCAATTGCTGGGCGGCGGGATTGTCCTCGAAGAAGGAGGCGGCGCGATCGATGATTACGCCCATCGCCTCTTCCCAGTCACGAACGCGCGGCAGCGGCTGCTCGATCAACTGCTGCAGTTCACCGTCGAGGATCGCGACCAGCTCGACATAAAGGCCGAGCGCATCCGTGTAGAAATGATAGGCCGAGCTCTTCGGCACATCGGCGTGCGCGGCGATGTCGGCCAGGGTGATCTGACTGCTGTCGCGCTCGCCCAGCAGGATTCGAGCGGAAGCAAGCAGCGTCTCCCGCCGCTTGCGTCCCCGCGCCTGCGTGGCCGGCACGCGGCCGGACTCTTCCGTCACCATCGACCTGTCGTCATGCCGCCCGGCTACCATGGGCGTGCCGGTCAAGATAGCGTCCGGCGACGGTACAGGCACGCTCGACCAGGAAAGGCCCGAGGTCCCTGGCGGTCTGCGTCTCCGGCCGCGTCTGCACCCAGCCGAGATACGTCGTGCTGCGCAGGAAGAGGAAGAGCGGCAGGCGGCTCTCATGATCGTCGGGAAGCGCCCGAACCGATCGATAGCCGCTGAACAGGGCGCGCTCCATGTTGCCATAGGACGGATGATTGAGGTTAAAATAGAGCGCTGTCGCCAGATCGAACATATGCCAGCCGAAACCGCCATCATCGAAGTCGATCAGCTTCAGTTGCCCGTCCTCGACCAGCAGGTTTTCCGGCACGAAATCGGCATGGATCAGGCCGTAATTGTGCGCGCCCTTGCCGAACTCGGAAAGATCGATCGCCGCTCGGGCACTGGCTTCGGCAAGCAATTCTCTTTGCTCGACCGACAGCATGTCCAGTTCCAGATAGCGGCCCCACAAGGGATCCGACCCGATCAACCCCGCCTCATCCCATGCATGGCGTTCGAAATCGTGCGGCAGCATCATCGCTGCCGCGCGATCGTGCATCGTTGCCGCCAGCGCGCCCGCCGCGAAGAAAAGTCGCTCCGCTTCCGCCGCGCCCAGGCCCAGCCCTTCCTCCGACGAGCCGGCGGGCGTCCCGGACAGCCAGCCCAGTACATCCACCTGACGCGGCTCGGGAACCCCCGGCCCCGACACCGTCTCGAATATCTCACCCGCCCGGCTTGGCAGGATCGGCGGCACCGCGACCCCCTCATGTCCGAGTGCCTGCATCCAAAGCAGTTCGGAGCGGAGCGCGGCATCGCTGTGATAGGCGTGGCGATGAACGCGCACGGCAACGCGCGCGCCATCGTCGCGACGAGCGGAGAAAACGGCGTTCTCGCGATATTTGATCAGATGGATATCGTGGAAGCTGCCCGGCCAGCGGTCCAGCGCGACGCGGGCGAGGTCGGCGAGGCGCTTGGCCTGCACTTCATCGCTGAGCTTATAGAAATCGGTCATCAAGAGTCCCTCGATCACAATGCGCCAAGCGCATCGTCGAGCACCGGCAGCAGCAGGTCGGCATGCTCCTGGGCGAACACCATCGGCGGGCGCATCTTGAGAATATTGTCGTGGCGCCCGATCCGACTGATCAGCACGCCATTGTCGCGCATGATGTTCATCACGCGCTTCGTCTCCGCCTTCGCAGGCGAGCGATCGGCATCGCCATGGACGAGTTCCAGCCCAAAGAAGAGCCCGCGTCCGCGCACATTGCCGACGATCGCATGTTTGTCGGCAAGCCTGTTGAGACCTTGCTGCACATAGGCCCCGACGGTCCGCGCATTGTCCAGGAGCTTCTCCTGTTCGAGGACATCGAGCACCGCCATGCCGGCGGCGGCGGAGACAGGATTGCCGCCGAAGGTATTGAAATAGGTCGCCGCCAGCCCGAAGCTGTCGACGAGATCCGTGGGCGCGACCAGACCGGCGATCGGATGGCCATTGCCCATCGGCTTGCCCATGGTGACGATGTCGGGGGTGACGCCGGTCAGCTGGTGGCCCCACATCGTGCCGGTACGGCCGAAGCCCGCCTGGACCTCGTCGCAGATGAACAGGCCACCCGCCGCGCGGACGATCTCGACCGCCTTGGCAACATAGCCGGGCAGCGGTGCGGGCAGGCCTTCGTTCGCGAACAGGGTGTCGATCAGGAAGGCGGCGACCTGGATACCGTCGGCCTGTAGCGACTTTACCGCAGCGTCGACCTGCGCCGC
>JAIYAJ010000544.1 GCA_027489105.1 Zymomonas sp.
CACGTTCTGGCTCCCGGGTGAGGGGCTTTCTCAGAAAGCCGCCGACGACCGCCAGCCCTATGACGTGTGGCGCAATCAGGGGTTCTTGCAGGCTACGCCGGGGCCAACCGTCGATTATGATTTCGTGGCGAAGTGGCTCTATGAGTTCTGCCTCACTCACAACGTCAAAAAGATCGCCTTCGACCGCTGGAATTGGGCCAACTTTAAGCCGTGGCTCATCAAGGCAGGCTTCCCGGAGGAGTATTTGGAGGCCGTTTTCGTCCAGTTTGGACAAGGTTTTCAGTCGATTTCGCCCGCTTTGCGCGACTTTGAAGCGGAAATCTTGAACAATCGCCTCGCCCACGGTATGCACCCTGTCTTGGCTATGTGCGCCGCGAACGCGGTCGTGCAGTCAGACCCGGCGGGCAACCGGAAGCTGAACAAGGCCAAGAGCGCGGGGAGAATTGACGGCATGGTCGCGACCACGATGGCCTTCGGTGTTGCGCCGCTCGGTGAAACCGCGCTGCCGCCTGACCCTTACGCTGACCCGAACTTTCGGATGGCCGTCTGATGGCCGCCGCTCGCAAGCGCCCGGCGCGCTCAGCCGAACGCCGCAACTCAGGCGCGGAAAATCCCTCGATCCCGCTCAGCGCCGCCAACTTCCTTGAGCATTTCGGGCTCGGCTCGTGGGGCTCCGCGAGCGGCGTCACGGTCAACCTCGAAACCGCCCTGTCGGTGCCCGCCTTTTGGGCCGCCGTCAATTTCATTGCGGGCACGTTGGCCGGGCTCCCGCTGCAGCTTTACCGCCGCACGGGCGACAAGCTGAGCAAGGTCAAGGGCGGCCTCGCGACGATCCTTTCCGATGCCGCGAACGACGAACTGACCTCATTCCAGTGGCGCAAGGGCCTGTTCGAAAACGCCCTGACCGGAGGTCGCGGCCTGACGTTCATTGAGCGCACGCCCGCTCGTGCCATCATCAACCTTTGGCCGCTCGATCCCACGAAAACGAGCGTCCGCCGCGTTGATGGCAGGCGGTTCTACGACACGCGCGAAGGCCGTAAGACGCACACCTACGAGGCCAGCGAAATCATCGACATCCCGTTCATGCTTAAGCCGAACGGGCTTGACCATCGCAGCCCTATCGTGACCCTGCGCGACGCGATTGGCCTCGCCATTTCGGGCACTCAGTACGGCTCAAAGTTCTTCCAGAACGGCGGTGTGCCGCCCTTTGCCGTGACGGGCGCTTTCACCTCAGGCGCTTCGCTCCTCCGCGCCGCCAATGACCTTGAGGACGCGGTTCGCAAGGCGACAAAGGAGCGCCGTCTCGCGCTGACGCTTCCGAACGGGCTCGACATCAAGAGCCTCGGCGTTGACGTGCAGAAGGCGCAGCTTGTCGAACTCAAGCGGTTCTGCATTGAGGAGGTCGCGCGCATCTTTTCGCTGCCGCCCGTGTTCTTGCAGGACCTCACCCACGGCACGTTCTCGAACAACGAGCAGCAAGACCTCCATTTCGTCAAGCACACGCTCATGCGCTGGGTTCTGCAATTCGAGCAGGAACTCAACCTCAAGCTGTTCGGGCGCATCAACAACCGCACGTTCGTCAAAGCCAACGTGGACGGCCTGCTGCGCGGCGATTTCAAGACGCGCATGGACGGCTACGCGGTCGGTATTCAGAACGCGGTCATCACGCCGAATGAAGCCCGCGACAAAGAAAACCTTGACGCGCATCCGCTGGGCGACGACCTCTTGATCCAAGGCGCGACCGTTCCGCTGGGCAAGCAGCCGGACCCGAACGCCGCACCGAAACCCAAGCCCGGCAATGAACCGCCGCCCGCCGACGACCCGACGAACGGAGACAGCAATGACCAGCAAGACTGAGGTTCGCGGCGGCAACGCGGTCGCGGCGATTGAGGAGCGCGCCAAGGCTGATGGCGGCACCGTCATCGCCGTGCGCGGATATGCCGCCGTGTTCAATCAGGAAACGGTCATCGCCGGGCTGTGGCGCGAGCGCATCATGCCGGGCGCTTTCCGCAAGGCCATCACGCGCGATGATGTGTTCTTCCTCGTCAACCATGACGGCCTCCCGCTCGCTCGCACAAAGAGCGGCACCCTCAAGCTGAGCGAGGACGACCACGGCCTGCTGGTTGAGAGCGAACTGGACGCTGAGGACCCGGATGTGGTCGCCGTGGTTCGCAAAATGAAGCGCGGCGACCTTGACAAGATGTCGTTCGCTTTCATGCCTGAGCGTCAGGAATGGGACGAGACGGGAGACATGCCCCTCCGCACGCTTCACGAGGTCGGGCTCCATGATGTTTCCGTTGTGACGGTTCCTGCGTATGATGGCACCGAAATCGGGCTTCGCAGCCTGACCGATCACCGCCGCGAGAAAGCGGCGAGCAACTTCAACGCGGCGGCCCGGCGTCTCCGCATGAAGCGCGACCTCGAACTTCGCGTTCGGGAGAAAGGCTGACGGCGCGAGCCGAAAGGGCCGATAGTTCTCAACCTTTCAACGCCCCTTCGGGGGCTCAGTCGTTCGGGGATATGACATGAGCAAGATCAAGGAAATTCGCGAAAAGATGGCCCGCATTGCGGTCAACGCTCGCGCCAAGTTCGATGAAATCAAGCCGGACACCACGCCGGAACGCGCCGCTGAAATCGAGCGCGAGTTCGACGCGATGATGGCCGATCACGACGCGCACCAGCGCAGCCTGACGCGCCTTGAGGCGCTGGAAAAGGCCGAGCGCCTTGCCAACGCTGGCGACCCGCGCCGCCCCGTGGGTGAGGACGGCGAGGCCCGTGCCGCCGCCGCTGGCGACGCCGTGCCGGAATACCGTTCGGTGTTCTACAAGATGCTCGCGGCTGGCGGCGACATCGGTGAACTCTCGCCTGAGGAGCGCGCCGTGCTTCGCCGGGGCGCGAGCAAGTTCGAAGCCCGTATTCAGTCCACCGCCACGGGCGCGGCTGGCGGCTTCACCGTGCCGACCGAACTCGCCACGTTCATCGACCGCGCCATGAAGCTGTGGGGCCCGATGTACGACGAGGGCATCTGCACGGTCCTCAACACGTCGCGCGGCAATGCGTTCGACATCCCGACCGTGGACGACACTGCCAAGTCGGCGGGCCTGCACACGGAAGGCGCGGCGCTGACCGAAGACGGTTCTGAGGACGTTGTGTTCGGCAAGGCGACGCTGAACGCCTACGTCTATGACACCGAGTTCATCAAGTTCTCGATGGAACTGGCTCAGGACAGCGAGTTCAACGTGGAGGCGCTGCTGGGCGACCTTCTCGGTGAGCGCCTTGCCCGCATCGCGAACGCGAAGCTGACCACGGGCTCGGGCTCCTCGGATGTCAAGGGCGTCGTGACGGCCTCCTCGCTCGGCAAGACGGCGGCGGCGGTCGCGGCGGTCACGGGCGACGAAATCATCGACCTTCTGCACTCGGTCGATGCCGCCTACCGTCAGTCGCCCAAGGCCCGGTTCATGTTCCATGACCTCACGCTGGCGGCCATCCGCAAGCTGAAAGACGGTCAGGGCAACTATCTGTGGCAGATGGGCGACGTGACCAAGGGCCAGCCCGGCACGCTGCTCGGCTATCGCCACTCGATCAACAACGCGATGGCGACGGGCGCGAAGTTCATGCTGTTCGGTGACTTCGGCAAGTTCTACGTCCGCAAGGTCGGTGCCCCGGTCATCGGCGTCATGCGCGAGCGTTTCTGGCCGGACCTCGGCATCGCGGGCCTCATCCGCTTTGACGGCGAAATCGGCCAGAGCGGCGCGATCAAACACCTCATCAACGCCTAAAGCGGGGGGCGAGGGCGGGGCGGGGGAAACCCCGCCCTTGTTCTATGTGTGAAAGGAAACCTAATGAGCAAAGTTCTCGTGAAGCTGCTTGTCTCCCGCGCCGGGGCCGACTTTTCACAAAATCGCGGCGACGTGGTTGAGGTCGATGTGGACGAGGCTGAGCGTATGCTCGCGGCTGAGCAGTGCGAACTGCATCGCGAGGAGCCCGCTTCCGAACTGACGCCCAAGCCAAAGCCTGAGGCCAAGGCCAAGGCACCGAAACCGCCCAAGGAAAAGGCGGTCAAAAAGCCCGCCACCGAAACCCGGTAAACGACCGTGCCGCGTTGGGACATTCCCGCCCTTCATCGCCTTGAGCGCGTGACCGCGCCCGCGCCGCTTCTCGACATGGAAGCGGTGAAGCAGCACGTCCGCGCCGCCGAGTTCGATGATGATGACGCCCTTCTGGAAATCTACCTCGCGACCGCGATGGCGGCGCTTGATGGTCCGGACGGCTTGCTCGGTCGGGCTATCGTGTCTCAGAACTGGTCCTTCACGGTGGCCGGGCCAGATCGTGACGGGCGCGTGTTCCTCCCGCTGACGCCCGCGATCAGCCTGCAGGCCATCACCTACTTTGACCCGGCGGGCTCCGTCATCACGCCCAGCCTCACTGGCTGGGCGCTGGACGCGGGGAATGACTTTGCCTTTGTGACGCCGCCCGATGATGTGTGGCCCGCGCTGGCAGACCGTTGGGACGCGCTCACGGTGACCTACGCCGCCGGGTACGGAACGCCTTCAGAAGTCCCGGCCAACATCCGGCACATCGCCCTCTTGATGATTGGGCACTGGTACAAGAACCGCGAAGCGGTCACCGACAAGGCGATGGTCAGCCTGCCGATGGCGGTTGAGACGCTTCTCTCGCTGCAAAAGCGCGGCTGGGTGGGTGCGTGAAATGGACGCAGGCCGCCTCAGCACAAAGGTTCGGTTTGAGCGCCAGACCGTAAGCGATGACGGACACGGCAATGACAATGCCGCGTGGGTGCTTATGGCCGGGTGCCCTGAGGGCGGTTTCTCCGCCGAGTTTACGCCTGAGTACGGTCGCGAAACCGTCGCCGCTGGCCGCCGCGAGGCGACCATGCTCGGCGTTGTGCGGGTAAGGCGTTGCGCCTTTACCGCCTCAGTGACCGCCGCTGACCGGATTGTTTTTGCGCGAGCGCCCTATGCAGGCGTCACGGCGCAGATTAATGCTCAGCCTCTCCCGACGCCCGACCGGGAAAGCATCGAGTTTTCTGTCGAAACGAACGTCGCGCAATAGGAGACTAACATGACGCTCAGCCTTCGGTTTTCCATTGCGGGTTCGCTCGCGCTTGCCGCCGACCTTGCCGATGTGAAGGGCAAGTTTTCCGGCATCCTCTCGGCCATGGATTTCGGTCAGGGCTCCATCAATGCGGGCGACGCCGACGCCGCGTTCCTCGACATCAACACGCTGGCGGCGTCCGGCACGGTCAGCCACGACCTTTCCGGCACCCTTGTCGGCCTGTTCGGCGGCAACGTCACGTTCGCCAAGGTCAAGGCAATCGCGCTGCTGGCTGACGCTGGCAACACGCATGACGTGATCCTCGGCAACGTGACCAACGGCTTTGTCGGCCCGTTCGGTGCGGCCACTCACTCGATTGCCGTTCCGCCCGGCGGCCTTGCCGTTCTTGCCCGCCCGCTCGGCGGCTGGACCGTCACGGCTGGCACTGCTGACCTTCTGAAGGTGCTGAACGGCGGTGCGGTGACGCCCGTGACCTACAAGCTGGCCGTCATCGGCAACGCCTCGTAACCCCATGCCGCCTCGGCCCTCGCCGGAACTGCAAAAGTCTTTGCAGCGCCTTCGGCGGGGGCTGGTGCATAAGCTGCCCGCTCTCCTCAAGAACGGGCTTCTCTCTGACGTTGAGGACAGTGCCGCCCGGCTCAGTATGGATCAGGCCAGCGTCGCCCCGGTCAGCCAAGACAAGGTGCCCGGCCAGCTTCGCGATAGCCACCGCTACGTTCTGGCTGAGGGCGGATTGAGGGCTCTAGTGATGGCAGGCGGCGCTGAGGCCCCGCACGCCGTCCACGTTGAGCAAGGCACAAAAGACATGGAAGCCCACTCATGGTTTTGGCCGATGTATCGGCTGCACCGGGCGGGCATCCGCAAACGGTTCCGCAAGCGCGTGACAGATATTGTCAAGTTCTTTGGAGCGAATGGGAGCGGCCCACGGTGAAGGATAGCAGTCCGGCGGTCCACGACGCCCTCATCTCCTTTCTGCGCGCCCACGGCGACGTAGCGCCGCTTGTGACGGGCTCGGAGGCTGACGCTCGCCCGCGCATCTATGACCGCCCTCCTCAGGGCGTGAAATTCCCTTACATCGCCCTCGGCATGACCCGCGTGACGCGCTTTCGGTTGCCCGGCCTCGACGGCTGCGCGGTGACGTGCGAGTTCTATTGCTTCTCAAGAGCGACGAGCGGAGGTAAGCATGAGGCCGAAACCGTGAAGGCCGCCGTTGCGGGCGCTCTTGATGACGCCAAGTTTGACGTTGAAGGGCACACGCTGGTCGGCGCTTTTGTTGAGGGAACAACTGTGACGCGCGAGCAAGACGGCCTTACCATCAAGGGTATTGTGACCGCCCGGTTCGATACCGTCGAAAGAACTTCCGGCTGACCGGAGCGCTCTTAATCTGCCCTTGAGCAAGGCCCGCAATCAGGAGCAGCCGTTATGACCATCCCCACTCTCGCCAAAGCCCATGAGATTGACATTCTCGTGGAGACGACGCCCGGTTCGGGCATCTATGAAATCGTCTGCGGCATCACGTCGCAGGATTTCAAGATGTCGCGCCCGCCGCGCGAAACCAAGACCCGTGACTGCGGCGTTGATTTCGCCAAGCCGATCATGCAGCGCGAGCCGGGCGCGATTGAGGACTGCACGTTCTCAGGTTCGGGCAAGCTGGATGTCGATTACCGCGCTCGCTTCAAGACGCTGTGGCAGAGCGAGACGCCGAGCAAGTTCAAGCTGGCCGTGAAAGACTTCGGCACGTTCGTCGCTGAGTTCGTCATGACGGAGTTCGGTGTGACCTCCGATGCGCTGGACGAGGCGGGCTATATTGAGGTGGCCCTCACGCTCATGCTCAACGGCACCGTGACGTGGACGAACGAGTAATCCGGTGACGGATTTCGACCCGAAGTTCACCGAGGCGTTCGGTGATGGCGTGTACCAGTTCCGCCTGTGCGGGCTGGCTGAGTGGACCGAACTTGAGGCCAAGGTCGGTCAACCCATGTTCGTCATCGCTGAGCGCCTTCGGACGCGCCAGTGCGGGGCTCTTGACATCTATGAGCCGATCCGGCTCGCGCTCATCGGTGGCGGGCTCAAGCCCGTAGATGCCTTGATCCTTTGCAAGCGCTACATCCTTGAGCGCCCGCTCGCTGAGAATTGGGGGCTGGCGCTTAAGTGCATCGACGCCGCGCTTTTTGGTCCGGAGGAATATCTGGAAAAAAAAGCGAAGGCGGCGGGGGAACAGAGCCAGCCGGGGACGGAAGGCTAAACCTCGCCGCGCTGCTCGGCTCCGCTCAAGTTCTTGGGCTCAGTCAGGCGGATTTCAACGCGATGTCGCTGTGGGTTTTTCTGGCGCGAGTGGACGGTTGGAACAAGGCGCACGGCACCGAAAAGCCAGCCGCTCCAAAGGTCACCACTGAGGACATGATCCGAAAGAGGGAAAAGTATCATCATGGCCGGGGAGAATGACGACGCGACCCTGATGATTGCGCTTGAGGCCAACCTCAAGCGTCTCGACAAGAACATGAAGGATGCGGTCGCGAAGGTGACCGCCGCCTCCCTGAAAATGGAAGGCACCGCCAAAGCCTCGGCGTCCAAAATGGACACCTATTTCGGCAAGGCGACAAAGAACGTAGGCAACCAGTTTGTCACGCTTGGCCGGACGATGGCGGCTACGTTCGGGCTGCTCGGCGCGAGCGCGACGTTCAATCGCATCTCGTCCGCGACCTCTCGCCTTGATGACCTTGCCGACACGGCGAACCGCCTCGGAACGAGCGCGGGTGAAATCGTTAAGTGGCGCTCGGCGCTGGAAGCGTCCGGCGGCTCAATGGACGATTTCGCGGGGGCGGCTGACGCTTTCCAAGCGAAGGTGGGCGCTGTCCTTGGAAACATCGGCAAGACCAAGGTTACCAAAAGCGCGCTTGCGGCCATCGGCGTCACCACGGCTGACCTCGCCAACGCAAAGACGCTGAGCGAGCGCCTGATCCTTATCGCTGACGGCATTGCAAAGGTCGATGACCGGGCGACACGCGCGGCCATCGCTGACAAGCTGGGGCTGCGCCCTCTCCTCCCGCTGCTCGAGCAAGGCGCTGCCGGGGCCGCCGCGCTGGCTTCCAAGTTCGATGACGTGGGCAAGGCCGCCGATGAGGGCGTGGGCCGCGTCAGCGAACTTGGCGATGAGGTGAAGCTGCTGCAGCAAGAACTGCAGATCAAATCTGACAACCTGTTCGTGAGGCTCGGGCCGCACATCGCGAACATCTATCAGATGCTCATCGACCTCGTGGACCTTCTGGACAACCCGCTGCTGCGGGCGCTGTTTGGCGGCGAGGTTTCGCCTCAGGACTTGGCGGCGGAAAGCCTCAAGCGTGGCGGCCTCGGCGGCGCTGGCGGCCTTGAGGCGTTCGGCGGCCCCGTAATGACGCCGCAACAGATCGCCGCTCAGAAGGCGGTCGGTGACGCCGTTGAGAAACTGCAAGAGGCTAGGCGCAAGCTGGGTCCGCTGAAAGACGGCGACACCTACGACGAGTTCGATCAGGCCGCCCTCAGCGCGTTCAAGCGTGCCGAAAAGGCGCTCGCGCTCGCTCAAGAGGCCGCCGCTGAGGCCGACAAGGTTGCCGCGAAGGCCGCGACCGCCGCCATCAAGCCGATCACGCCGCCGCTCGATCCGTCGATTGTGGACGACCTTGATGATGAGAGCGCCGCCGTCACTCGCGCCAAGGAAGCCTACATCAAGGCGACTGAGGCCCGGCGCAACTGGCGCAATGACCCTGAGGAGCGCGGCCTCTCAAATCAGCGCATGGAGGATGTGGCCGACACGGTGACCGCTGATTTGCAGCGCGGCACCACGGACCCGATGTATGAGCGGGCTCAGGCCGGGGCGACGCTGCGCGAGGAGTTCAAGGGCGCAATTATGGGCGCGTTGAACCAGCTTGAGAGCGGCGACTTTGAGGGCGCGGCGCTCAGCTTCGCCGGGGCGTTCCTCGACAAGTTCAACGAGCAAATGAACGAGCAGATTTTCGACATTCTGTGGGATCAGCTTGGCATCGGTGACCTCGCCAATTCGCTGTTCGGTGGCCTTGATGTCGCCTCAACGGCGGCGGCCACGGCGTCTGTCCAGACCGCGACCGCGATGGGCACGCTCACGGCGGCGACCTATGCGGCTGCGGCGGCCATGCAAGTCGCGGCGGCGACAAGCGGCACCGCTGGCGGCGGCGGGTGGTTTGGCAACCTTGTCAGTTCCGTTCTCGGTTCGCTGGGCGGCGGCGGAAAGGCCACGGGCGGCGCGGTCATCGCCGGGCAGTCTTATGTCGTCGGTGAAAAGCGCCCTGAGGTGTTTACGCCGACCGTGTCGGGCCACATCAAGCCGTCTGTGCCGAACGCCGCTCCGCCTCGCGCCGGGGGCAATGTGACGTTCGCGCCCTACATTGACGCGCGCGGGGCCGACAAAAGCATCCTCCCGACGCTTGCGAGCCGTCTCGACATGATGGAGAACCGCTTTGCTCAGGCGATGGCGACTGAGGGCGTCCGTGTTCGCGGTCATGTTGGCGACGGCCTGCGCCGCCGGACGATGGGGAGGAAGTAAATGGCCGTTTACGACTTTCCCTCGCTCAAGGTTGGCGACGTAGATTTTCACGTCCAGCGCATGGACCTTTCGTCGGGCGATGGGGCCGGGCGTCAAAACAGTGTCCAGATGGGCTGGCCGCTTTGGGTGGCGACCTACCAAATCCTCGCCCCGAACGACCTCGCTAAGCAGAAATGGAGCGCGTGGCTCAATCGCCAGAGGGGCGCAATTCATCAGTTCCGGGGGGTTGACCCCGCCCGGCTGCTTCCCGCCGCCTACAGGCCGTCCAGCGCAAAGGTAGGGGGGCTTCCGGGGGCGTGGAACGGTGACGCCTCCTCGTGGAGCGTGGACGGCGCTCGCACGACGCTGACAATGGCGATCCCCACGGGCATCATCCTGACTGAGGGCGACCTCATCGGGCACCGCTGGTCAAGCGGCGACAAGCTGTCGCTCACTGAGGTTGAGTTCGGCTCAGGCGGCGTGGCCGCCGGGGGCTCGATTTCGGTCAAGGTTTCGCCCGCGATCCCGACGCTGGTGCCCGGCGGCGCGACCGCCTACGTCTTGCGCCCGGCTTGCCTCATGCGGCTCAAGGCGGACACTGAGTACCCCGTTCAGCCTGTTGACGGTGTGGCCTCAGGCAAGATCGTCGCCATTCAGGACCTCCGCCCGTGAAGTTTATTGAGCCCGCCGCGCTGGCCGCGCTTGAAAACTCGGAGGCGCTTGTCTTTGGGGCCGTGGAGTTTCACGTCTCGCCCACGCCTGTCTATGTGTTCGGCGGCTACGGCACTCTGACCATTGACGGCAAGACGTTTGAGGGCATCGGCGCGAACGCGACCGTGGCCCCGACCAGCTTTGAAATGGGCGGCGCTGAAACGGGCGTCACGCTGCGCTTGCCCGGCGTTGACCAAACCGTCACGGCACTGATCGCAGCGGAGCAGCTTCGCGGCGTGCCGTGCGTTATCTGGCGGTGCATTGCTGACAAGGACGGTGTGAACCTTCTCGGCGCAAACGTGTTCTTTCGCGGTCGCGTCGATCAGACGCCGCTGAGCGACACCATCGGCGGCGCGTCAGAGGCGCGCATTGACGTTGAAGGAAGCGCGCGAGGGCTCAACCGTTCAGGCGCGCGGCTGGCGAACCTTGCTGACCAAAAACTGGTGGACGCTTCCGACACGTCCTTTGAGCGCATCGCCACGGTTGGCGGCATCACGCTCTACTGGTTGGGCGAGGCTCCTAAGCGCGCGAGCGCGGCGGTCAATGGCGGCTCGGTAAAGTTCTTTGGGATGCCTGTTGACCTCACTCGCCCCAAACTTTTTGACGGGTTCTGAAATGACCCGGTTCGATGATTGGCCTCAGCGATTTCTGACGTTCTTGAAAGAGCGTCGCCGGATGCCTTTTGCGTGGGGGCCGAACGACTGCGTCTCCTTCGCTGCTGAGTGGGTCTTGCGCGCGACCGGAAAGGACTTCATGGATGGCAGGCGCGGCTACGACACTGAGTTCGGCGCGCTGAGGACCATCAAGGAGGCGGGCGTCGAAAACATGGACCTTGATGAACTTGTCTCGATGCACCTCCCGCGCGTTGACCTCGGCCTCGCTCAGCGCGGCGACATCGCGCTCGCCATTCAGGGCAATAGTCCCGGCCTGATGGTCATTGAGGGCGACGCCCTTGTCGGCCCCGGCTTTGACGGCCTTGAGCGCCTGCCTCGTGACCATGCCGTTAAGACTTGGAGGGTTGGGTAATGCCGCCCGTTGTCGCCGCTATCGGCGCGCTCATCACCACGGCCTCAATCGGCGCGGCTACGGCGGCCTTTGCGCTGGCGGGCGGCTGGACCGCGCTCGGCATTTGGGCGCTGTCCACGGTCATCTCATTCGGCCTGAGCAAACTTCTCGCGCCGTCCATGAAATCGAAGGACCGTCAGGCTGACGTGACGACGATGGACGTGGGCGAAAACCCTCGCGAGGTCGCCATCGGTCAGGTCGCCACGGGCGGTCAGCTTGTCGATTGCTGGAACCACAGTCAGGGCTCGGGCCGGGCGTCCAAGAACCGCGCTGAGGTGCTTGTCATCAAGCTGAGCGACGTGCCCGTGGATAGCATTGTCGGCTACTACGTGAACGACGACTATTATGCGTGGTCGGCGGACGGCGATCAGGCCGCGTTCACGGTTGACGGCTTCAACTATCTGCAAATCTATTTCCGGCGCGGCGCTCCCGGTCAGACGCCGCCCTCCGACATTGTTTCAACGTCCGGCGGTAAGTGGACGAGCGCCAAAACGATGACGGGCTGCGCGCACATTCTTGTGCGCTACATGGATCACGACAACCGCTATGTGTTCCCTCAGGGCCGTCCGCGCTTCCTGTGGGTCATCAAGGGCGCGCGGCTCTATGATCCCCGCAAAGATAGCAGCGTGCCCGGCGGCTCGGGCTCGCACGTTTGGGGTGACCCGACCACTTATGAGTGGAGCGCGAACGCCTACCTCGGGCGATACAATTACACGCGCGGATTTTTCAACGGCTCGCAACTCATGGTGGGGCGCGGGCTCACTGACATTGAGGCTCCGCCTGAGCGCGCCATCGCTCGCGCCAATACGTGCGACGAGAACGTCACGCTGCGCGCTGGCGGCACCGAAAAGCGATACACGGCTCACGCCGTCATCAAGTCCAGTGAAACGGCCATTGAGGTTGAGGAGGCGTTCGCCGCCGCGATGGGCGGCAACATTGTGGACCGCGATGGCGTCGTGGACATTGATCCCGGCGAGGCCAAGTCCTCAGTCTTTGACATCACTGACGGCGACCTCGTGCGCGGCGAGGCTCAGACTTACACGCCCGAACTGACTGACGACCTTCGCGTCAATACCGTGGTGCCGCGTTATGTCGATCCGGCGAAAATGTATGAGGGCGTCGGCGGCGTCATGCGCCGCGACTACGCGGACGTTCTGGCTGACGGCAAGCCCTACGAACTCTCGCCTGACCTCATCTTTGTCCATAGCCAAACTCAGGCGCAGCGCATCGCTGAAATCCGCCGTCGCGAGGGCCGCCTTGAGCGGTCATGGCAGCTTATCCTTCCGCCGCGCTTCATCGGCATTGAGGTGGGCGATTGGGGCACCATCAACTCCGACCGATATACGGGCGGCGAGGATGTTGATGTGACGGTTGTTGCCGTCGCGCATGACGCCATGTGGCGCGTTATCGTGGGCCTGCGAGAGGTGAGCGCCAACACCTATGCGTGGACCCCGGCGACTGACGAACTCTTGCCCACGGACATCCCGGCGCTCTCCACGCCTGACCCGGCGGACATCTTGGTCACTAGCTTTGCCGCGTCGGCCTCGGTGACGCTTGACGGCATCCCCGCCGTGCTTTGCACATGGGCTGATTTTGAGGACCCGGCGGCGCGCGGCATCATCATTCAAATCCGTCGCGACGGTGAAACGAACCTCACCTCAACGACGATCAATGATCCGGTTGCGGTCAGCACGCTTGTCACGAACGGCGTCGGCGCGACCATGACCATGAACGTCAGGGCTCGCGCCATCGCGGGCACGCCGGGGCGTAATTGTCCGTGGACCTCATGGGTGAATGTCACCACGGGCGAACTCGATGCGACTACGCTCGGCGGCGTGAGCGCGGCGACGATCCTCGCCAACATTGCGGCGGCCATCAATGACGGCAAGCTGACGCCTCGCGAGAAATACGGGCTGGTGCCGGACATCAAGGCGTTGCTGGCCTCTCAGTCCGCGCTCGGCACGCGGGCTACGGCGCTTGGCATCACGACCGAAAAGACGGCGTTCGATACGGCGATCACCACGCTCACGACCCACCTCGCGACGCTCACGACGCCTGTGCTTTGGGATAGCTACACGGGCGACACCGCCGTCACGTCCACGCTCGGCACCTATCTGCGCGACGCTTATGAAAAGCGCGACGCACTGACCGCGAAGATTGACGAACTCAACGCCAACGCTCTGTTGCCCGTCTCGACAAACAACCTCGTGCGATATTCTGAAATGCAGAAAGGCACGGCTGGATACGTTATTGACAACACGGACGCCTTTACGTCTGTCGCTCAAACGTCCGGCGTCACTAGCGGCAAGGCGTGGGTCAAGGTCACAGCCACTTGTCCCGCTACGAACAAAGCTATCACAATGCGTCAGATCACCGCTGACGCTTTCGCGTGCAGCGCAAATCAAAAACTTTCTTGCGAGGTTGAGTTTGAAGCAACTGGCACCGTGAACTACGTCTATGCGCTGCTTTTCTTCTACAATGCTGCTGACGGCCTCGTGACCGTTCAGACCATTCAACTGAAATCAACTCCGCTCACTTTCGGCACAAAGTTGAGCAGTGCCGCCTATGTCGTTCCCAACAACACGGGGATTGTAAAGGCTACCGTCGCGATTGTCGCGAACTGCAACGCTGGCGCGATGTCACTTACCTTGACGCGCCCGCTTGCCGCGACACGGGCGTCTGATGTTTCGCCCGTCCCGCCCTATGCGCCCGGCCCGAACAATCAACCCAATGCAGACGTTACCGCGATTAATGTGGCGGCGTCCGTCTCCGGTCAGGCTGATTGGGCTACTTATACGGGCGTCAGCACGGGGCTGATGCGTCAGCACGCGCAAGCGTCCGCGTTCCCCAACTTGATGCGCAACCCGCACGGCAGGCTTGGGGCGGGGTATTGGACCCTCGTGTCAGGCACCCCTTTGACTAGCTTTTTCCCCGGCGGGGCATCAGCCGATCAGGACAACAACGCCGCCTTCGCCGCTGCCAGCGGCTCAACTGAAATGTATCAGGATGTAGCTATTCGGCCCGGCACTGCGTACTCATTTAACGCGCTGATTGCGGCGTGGGCTTACACCTCCGGAAGCCTAGAGTTGGCTTTTGAGTGGCGACCGAGCGGCACGGCTTTGGCGGTCCCGAACAGGACCTTGAGTTCTGCATCGAGCGTCAGTCCGTTTTTGCAGAACTTCGTCGCGCCTGTTGGGGCTACCCACCTTCGTATTACGATCAAGCGCAACTCGTGGGTGGGTGATGGTGGCTTCTACAATATGAAGCTGAACTACGGCCCTGTTTCTACCGCCCTGAACAACGCTGACGGCGACACAACGGCCTACACGGACGCCATTGTAGATCAGAACACCGTGATCGGTCGTGCGGGGCTGGTCACCTCTATCGGCACTGCCGCCGCCATCGCTGGTCAGAAATCCGGCGCGACCACACAGATTACCGCCGCGTCCTCAGCGCCCGGCTCGCCCTCTACTGGCGATTGGTGGCTTGACACGACGACGACCGTGCCGATCTGGAAGCGATGGAGCGGCGCGGCGTGGGTCGCGACAAATCCGGATAGCGCCTACCTCAACGCGAGCGGTCAAATCATTGATTATCGCGGGCTCCCGGCTAATGCCACGGGGCCATACGGCATCACGCGCAGCCTTGCGAATGTTATCGGCGTAACCATTCCAACAACTCAGATCACCATTCTTTCGCACACGGTCTATGCGCCGGGCGGTAGCATCTCAGTGACGGGCGGGACGATTACTGGCTTGACGGCTGGTGTGGTCTATGACTGCTTCTGGCGCTTGTCGAACTCAACGCTCTCGGCGCTGCAAGCTGGCACAACGGCGGCCAATCAGCGCCGAGCCGATCCGGACTATCTCTGGCTCGCAACTGGTGAGCCCGGCGCGGCGGCGAATGAGGCGGCAGGCATGGACCGTTTGTCCGTTGGTAATTACGTGTGAGGGCGGCATGACTTGGAAGCAAACCGCGCCGTCAAAGCTGGACGATGGCTGGGCTATGCCCGCCAGCGACATTCTGTGGACGGATGGCACCAATTTTGTCCGGACGCGGGTCGCGTTTGATGCGACCGCCAGCGGGTTCGGCTCGCTCATTTTTCGCGTCTCTGGAGCGTGGGCGAATGAAGACGGCAGTGTGCGCCAAGTGCGCGGTCATAACGCTATCGAGCCCGCCCCGCTTTGCCTGACTGTGCAATCCGATGCGCCTGAGGACATTGCCGCCTTGAAACTTCAAGCGGCGCAGGATACCGCTGAGCGCGTCGCGCGCATGATCGCCGTCGAGCAGCAAGCGGAGGCACTGTGACCTTCATCCTTATTACCATCGCGGCGGTCCTGATTGCTGCCCTCTCGTTTGCTCATTCTCGTCGCAAACCTAAGCCGTCACCTCAACCCGCAGGAGCGCCAATCATGTCGCCAGCCACCCCTGTTCCGTCGCCCATTGACGGCCCTATCGGCCCTCCTAATGAAAGCGGCCCCGGCACCGTTGAGCCGCCCGCGCCCTCAACTCCGCCGATGCCAACGCCCGGCGCTCCCATTGACGGCCCTATCGGTTCGCCCAATGAAAGCGGCCCCGGCACCGTTGAAGGCCCCGGCTCGCCGTGAGCGTTCCTGACAGCATCCCCGCCACGCTTGCGGCATTGAGCGCCGCAGGCCCCGGCCTCAATGAAAGTGATGCCGCTGCGCTGTTTGAGGCTTCGCTCAAGACGCCCGCCATCGTCCGCATCATTGAGAGTTTCAACGCGCTTAAGGGGGTTGCCGATCTTCCTGATGCTGAATTGAGGGCGCTTGCCGGGTGCGCCTTTCTTATTGCTCAGCACGCTTGGTACGGCCTCGCGGGCGAGGCGGCTACCGTACTCATTTCGCGAGGGGCGGCTATCGCCGCCCTTCCGCCGCTTGAGCCTCCCGCCGCGCTCCCGCCGCCACCCCCCTTCCCTGTGGGCTGACGCGACGCTTATACCGTCTCTTGGCAGGGCCGCGAAAACGACCTATGACGCCTTGTGCGCTCGGCGCAAATCAGGGGACCGATTGCCATGAAAATGAGCGCACAAGGCGTCAAGGACTTGGTTGAGGAGGAGGGTTTTCGCGAACTCGCCTATGACGACCGCCAGCCGTTCGTGAAGCTGACGCCTCAGACAAAAATCCTCGGCGTGCTGACCATCGGCGTCGGGCACACGGGGCCGGACGTTTACGTGGGCCAGCGCATCACGCGCGCCGAGGGCGAGGCCCTTCTCGCGGCGGACCTCTCACGGTTTGAGAAAGCTATCGCCCGGCTAGTCAAGGTGCCGCTCACTCAGGGCCAGTTTGACGCGCTCACCTCGTTTGCGTTCAACGTGGGTGACGCCGCCCTCGCTCGCTCTACGCTCCTCCGCAAGCTGAACTCTGGCTACTATGCCGGGGCCGCCGACGAGTTCATGCGTTGGAACAAGGACGGCGGAAAGGTTGTCGCCGGGCTGACCGCCCGCCGCGCCCGCGAGCGCGCAAAGTTCATGGGGGTTTAATTGGCCGACGACCCGAACCCCTTTGAATGGCTGGCCGTGCTGGGCGTTGGCGTCGGCACGGCTTACCGCGCCCGGCTGTGGTTTGATCCCGACAAGGGCGCTCAGTGGAAGCTGATCGCTGAGGACGTTCTCAGCTTCGGCGCGCTGGCGATGATTACGCTCGGCGTTTGTCAGGTGTTCTCCCTGCGCGATTATGCCGCTGGCCTTGTGGGCGTCGGCGCGACTATCGTAGGGCTCGATGCCTTGCGGGGTATTTTCGCGCTCGGTATCGAGCGGTTCGTGAAAAGCAACACGCCCGTCAATGACGGCACTGGTGCGGTCCTGAGCGGCGGCTCGGCTAACGTGGACGATCCAGACGGAGGTGACGCCCGATGAAAACCCGTAGCGCAACCATGATGTCGGCTCGCTGGGTCGGCAAAAAGCTGAACGGTGATTGGGGCTCCTATCTGTTTGACCGCGCATGGCTGGTTGTCGTGGTCACATTCACGGCGGCCTTTGCGTGGATGGGCGGTCATCAATCGGCGGTCACCGAATGGAAGCTGCGCCTCGAAAGCGTGCTGATGGCGGCTCAGATTAAGCTGGTCGATGAAATCAAGACCAACCGCGCCCTCACCATTGAGAACGGTTGCATCGGCATGGCGATCCTCGTGCAACTCAGCCCCGATAGGTACGCCCTGCCGCAAGGGTGCGCTGAGGTCATCGCCCGCATCCCTGAGCGGACCCTTCCGGCTTACCGCAAATGAACCCCGCCGCCGTCCTCGCCTTCTTCACGTCAGGATGGGGGCGCTGGCTCGCTGCAGCGGGCGTGGGCGCGCTTATCGTGGCCGGGGCGGTGATTTATCATGGCCGGGCAGTAAGCGCCTACGGGGCCGCCCAGCGCGGTGCTGAGGCCGCCGTTTGGAAGGCTGCTGCAGCCGCCGCTGAGATTTCGTGGATGCGTCAGCGTGACGCAGCCGCACTTGCCGCATACAAGGCCGGGGTGAAGGATGCTCAGGCCCGCGCCGCCGACACGGTTGAGCGCGAGGCCGAGACGGAAATCGTCATTCGTGAGGTGGTCAAAAATGTCCCGGCTTCGTGCGCTCTCGATCCTGCTTCTGCTGAGCGGCTTAACGGCCTGCGCCGGAACCCCGGCTGAGCCGCCGCGCTTCGTCCCGGTTGACACCGCGCCGGACTGCCAGCCGCCCGCCGACCTCATGGTCAAGCCGACCGTCCCGCTCGTGAAGGCGGGCGTCTTGCCCGGCGAGCAGATCGCCCGCGACGGCACCGCCCTGACCGTGATGGCCCGCGACTTCTACGCCCTGCAAACGTGGGTTCTCGTGCATTGCACTCGCGCCGCGCCCAGCGCCCTCAATGAAGCGCCCGGCTGGCTGAGCCCGGCGCTGGGCTAAAACGCGCCCACGGGGCTCCTATAGCGTCTCAGATTTGGTGCGTTGAGGGCGTTGCCCAGCCGCCGCTGAGCGGTTTTTGGGCTTTTAACCGGATTTTTACTGTGCCCTCGGTGCGGTGATTGAGAGGGGCCATCCTGACTGGTTGGCCCCTCCCCTCCCGGGCGGGTCCAATCGTAACAAAAGCGGTCACTGAAACGGCGTGCTTTGTTACGATTGCACCGGGTCCGCCCGGCGGCGCGGCGCATAGAGCGGCAAAGCCCGGCCAAGCCGGGTGAGGAAAACCAAGGTGCGGTCAGCTTCCATGTGAGCGGTCACTGCACCGCAGCCGATCAACTCACTCAGCCCGGCGAACTCGGCGTCAGAAAGGTTGGCCGGGAGCCTGAGAGGTGGCGGGCCGGGGTTGAAAACCGCCCGGCTGAGCAAGGCCCCGGCCTCCTCGCTCAAGTCGGTTGAGGCCGATGCTTGCATCGGCGCTCGAGCGGGTGTTGCCAAAAAGACGCCGTAAGCAACCCCGGCGACACCCACGATAAGCAGCAAAACGTCGCTGCTCACTGCATGGCCTTGTTGATGCCGCCGAGCCTCATGCGGCCAAGCGGGGTGAGGGTGAGCGAAATCAAGAGGTCCGTGTTAGCCGTGCCTTCGGCTTCCGCGAGCCCGAGCCGGATCAATTCGCCCGCCTCAACGACTTCCGTGTAGTCAATCGGCACGCGGTCGCCCGGCTCCGTTGTGAACTGTAAGAGCAGGGACACGGCGTCATCGCTCAGTGCGTTGGGCCCTGTGCCTTTGATTTCATCCTCAACGGGCCTGAGCGTGAAAAGGACTGACATGACGGCAAGCATGAGCAGGACAATCACGATCACCGTGGTTGTCGTCTGCGCGTTGAACGTCTCAAGGTAGGCGATGGCGCTCTCGATCATGGGACTTCCTCAGCCTTAAGCCACGCCACAAAAGGATGGTTGAGGGCGGCGTAGCGTTGACCCTTAACCTCGGCAATTTCTTTGGATGGGTGAGTGTGATTTCCGTAGAACTTTGAGCCCTCAGCGCGGACAGGTGCACCCGGCGCTTGGCACTCAATCATGGCCCGGTAAAGGTTGCGCCATTTCTTAGCGGGCGCAAGGCGGGTGACGTTGCGGGGATCAAAGGTGGTGCTATCGGTCATTGCGAATAAGCCTCGCGCTTGGGTCATAGGCCCGCTTCAAAATATGCTCCATGATTTCCGTGCCTGTCATTTCGGCGCTGGCCCACACGCCGAGCGCCCGGCCATCGGCATAGAACTCGCGCCATTGAAGATGCTCATAGGTGATAGCCGGGATGGGGCTTTCATCATCAAGCCTCGCCCTGAGCGGCGTCAGCGTCGTGGTTGCCAAGGTGATGTATTCGCGGTGGTGAGCGAGCCGTTGACCTTCGCGCTGGCCGCTCACCACGTAACCCTCACGGCGCGTCACGAATTGCACCCCTCTGTCATGGCGCGAGCATAGCGGTCGGCGGCGCGGGTGGCCCAAGCGGTCAGCCATTTGTCATAGGCCGCGTGGTCAAGCAGGGCCAGACCGAGGCCGCTCACGCACATCGCCTCAGGGTGAGCCGCGCCGAACTCTTTGATGCGCTCGTTGTTCCAGAGGATGAAGCCCGTCATGGTGCCGCCCGGCCAATCACGCTTGTCGTCGGCCATTTGCTGCTCCATCGTATTGCATCGCGAGCGGGCATAGTTGACGTAGCGGGGGTTCGCTTTTTCGTGGTCGTAAGCGGCGGACATTAGCGGTTCTCCATCTTGACGCGGACGGTGCGGCGCTTGTTGCCGACGCGGACCTCAACCATGCCCTGAGACGACACGTCCCTCATGGCCTCCCACTCACCGTCACGACATTTGCGCTCAAACACGGCGGCGGTCACTGTTTGCATGGTCATCATGGTGTCGGCTCCTCTTGTTGTGGAAATATATTCCATCAAGCCGCGCTCGCAGTCAAGCCCTATTTGGAAAAAAATTCACAACGCAAAATCAACGCCGCTCGACGCCGCCGGGTCGCGGTCGGCAAGCCGTCCAGTGTTGCCCGCGCCTTCTCAGGCAAGCCCCGCCCGGCATAGCCAACCCTCAGCCGGGTAAAGAGCCCGATGGGCAACGCGCCCTTGTCCAGATTGCATTGGCGGCACGCGGCGCAATAGTTCGCCTCGGTGTCCTGACCGCCGAGCGCGACGGGCTTGATGTGGTCTAGCGTCGCCCGCGCGCCTTCCTCCTCGTAGATGAACGGGTGAGCGCAGTAGTAGCAGACGCCGCCCTGTCGCCACGCCATCTCCTCGCGCCAAAGGCTTCTGAGGATGTGCGCGGGCACATGCTCCTCGCCGCCCCAAGTGTTGCACGTTGCGATGAACTTAGGGCTGGACCTCACGGCTTGGGAGCCCCGTGGGCTGACCTCTCGGCGTGCCTGAGCGCGGCCCTCAGTGACGACGCCTTGAGCGTCACCACGTCATCGCCGTCAAAGTGGGCGATGTATTCGAGCAGCGTCTTGTGAAAGACGGCATCAATCTTGGGATCATGCTCAGCGGTCGCCATCATCGGTCCCTTCTGACAACGGTTCCGTCGAACCGCTTTGTGTGCGTTTTCTGGAAGCCCCGGCTCTGCAGCCGACGCCCCGGTTTCTTGCCCGGCGGCTCTCCGCCGTTCAAGCGCCGCTTCTCAAGCCGGATCATTTTCGCCTTCGCGGTCGCGTTTTTGCGCGTCTTGATGAGGTGGCAGTCGTCATGCTTCGCGAACAGATTGTCCTCGGTGTCCGGCCCGTCGAATTGCAAATCGTGCCCGTGGTCGAACTGGATTTTGTCGCCGGGCATGAACCGCTCGCCGCACCCCTTGGCCGCGCAACGGCCTTCCTGCCTGAGCAGGATACGCGCTTTCTCCGCCTTGCCGATATGACGCCGCTTGGTCATGCGCCGAGCATCGCCTCAACCTCGCGCCTGATTTGCGTTGGCGGCATTTCGTCCAGATAGTCCTCGCTCACCACGCGCGTCACGCGGTTGAGAAATTCTCGAAACTCCCGGTCGTCGGTCGCGTCAAACGCGATGGACTTCGGCACCTCAACAAGCCCGCGCTTGGTCTTGATCGTGGTGACGTGACCGACGCGGATTTTCAAAACGTCGCTGATGTTCTCAGCCGTGAAATCGCCGCGCACGCTCTCGGCCAAGAGCCCGCACAGCTTCCAATAGAAGCGGTGCAGGCGGACGTTTCGAGCGACGCCCTTGGACTTCATTTCGACAAGCGCGCCCACCTTAAGGCCGCGCATGAACTCTCCCGCCGCCTCGCTCATAGGAACGAGCCCGGCCTCTGTCCTCTTGAAGAACAGCTTCTCGTCGCGCGCCGCCATGACCTACCGCGACGATTTGACGGTCGCGGCGAGGTGGGCGCGGGTAACGGTGCTTGGGTCGTGCGCCGAGTTCGGGACAATGTAGATCACTTGGCCGTAGTGAGCGCCCGCCGGGGCCATGACCTCGCCGTGACCATAGCGGTGTTCGGAAATCAGGCGGCGGTCTGCGCCATAGAACCTGACCGCGTTGCCGCCGCCGTATGAGAACCACTTGCCGGGGCTCGCGGGTTGCTTGCGAAGGTGAAGTTCGCGCACCGGGCGGACCAGTGCGGACGTGCTGACCATGAGGTCGTGTTTAAGCTGGCTGGTTGTCATAGAGCGCGCGGCCCCTCTCTTTTGTGGCGTCATCATCCCAAAGGTAGGACGTAAAGTCCGGCACGAAAAAGGACGCCGCCTCCTCCGCCGTCTCAGATTTCGCCAGCACGTTCCGCAGGGCGCGGGCCGTCCGGCGCATGTCGATCAAGCCCTCGCTGATTTGCTCGGGTTGAAGCGCCTTCATCATCGTTTTCGTCGGGCTTGCATAGAGGATGTAGCCGGGCACCTTCTCCGCTTTCGAGTAGCCGGAAAGCTGCAAGACGTGGTTCTTGGGCACCTCAGTCGGCATGCGCTTGACCGTCTTGAGGTCCACGAGCAGGCCCTCGAACTTGTAATCCAGATAGCCGACAACGGGCACCTCGGCACCGTCAAGCCACACCTCAATCTTTGACTGTCGGCTGAGCGGCTTCGGAAGGTGAGCGGTCGCCCGCGTCGCCTGTCCAAGCATCATCCCGATCAGGGCGCGCTGCTCCTCGTGGGCCTCGTCGCACTGACCGCCCGTGTTGAGCGCAAAGTTCGTGTGGGCAATCTCAAGCGCCTGCATGAGCGTGTCAGGCGTCCGGCGGTCGGCATATAGCCAATGATCCAAACCCGCCTCCACGGCCCGGCCACGAAATACAGCCGGGTCACTAGAGCGGGGCCACTTGAGGAGGTAGCGGCCCACCCACAGGGCGGGCTGCTGAGCGAAAAGATTGAGCGACGACGCCGACAAGTTCTTGACGCCGTGCCGCTCAAAAGGATCGAGCATGACCTCACTCCGCCGGGGCGGAATAGTCGATGGTCATGCGCTCGATAAGGCCCTCGCTGACCGCCTTGACGACGCTGAGCGCGTCGCCGTGGCTGAGGAGGCATTTCGCCACGAGCGCGTCGGTGACAGATTTTGTCACCCCGTCCCGATGGCGCTTGCTCCTCGCGCGCCTCTGAGCCGCCTTCTCAGACGCCACACGCTCGGCCTCGGCCTGACGTTCGGCTTCGGCGCGCTCGGCATTAAGCCGGGCCTCCGTCTCTGCTGCAGCCCGGCGCGCGGCCTCCTGAGCAATCTCGGCGTCGCGCACGGCCTGAGCCGCCGCCGCGTTCGCCCGGTCAATCTCGGCCTGTGCGGCGCGTGCCGCCTCCTCAGCCGCCGCACGCTCGGCCTCCTGAGCCTCAGCCGCCGCCCGTGCTTCGCGGTCGCGCTCAGCCTGAGCCGCCGCCTCCGCATCGAGCCGGGCCTGACGCTCGGCCCTCAGTTCGGCCAACTCCCGCGCTTGCTCAGCCGCGACCCGTGCGGCTTCCGCCGCCGCCGCCTCAGCCGCGACCCGCGCCGCTTCCTCGCGCTCCGCCGCCTGACGCTGCAACTCGGCAAGCTGGCGCTCAGTCTCCTCCCGGGCGACCGCCGCAGCGTGATGCGCCCTGAGGAAGTTCTGATACCCGGCCCACGTCGCCGCCCACTCCGCGACGCGCTCACCGATGACGGCCTCGTCCACGACAAAGGCGTTGCACGCCTCAATGCGTGCGGCCCATTCGGCGGCGGTGCCGTTGATATTGAGCATGGCCTCAGCAATGCCCGCGAACAGTTCGTTGCACTGCTGCTCGCGCAACTTCTCGGCCTCCTCCCAATCGGTCAGCGGCTTGCGGACGGCCACGGCGAGCGCGTCAAACTCGTCCTCAATCGTCTTTGAAAGGTTGCCGATGTTCTTGATATAGGCGCGAGCATCCTCAGTGAGCGACTTGCCCGCCGCGACGATGGCGGTCTTGCTGCGCCTGACCTTCATCGCCAGCGCCCGCGTCGCCGCGCGCGTCTTTTCGGTGGTCATGTCCGGAACGTGCGCCGCAATCTCCGCCCTCATTTCAGCGAGGAGCGCAGGCAGTTTTTCCGGTGCCTCAAAGATGACCGCCGGGTTCGCTTCCACGGCGGGCAAGAGAGAGGTCGCGATGTTCTGGCTGGCGGCGGCGTGTGCGGCCTGAGCCTCGGCGTCCCTGACGGCCTGTGTGCTGCCGTCGCTCATGCGTGGCCCGCCTGCAGGATTTCAAACGCCTCGGCGCGATAACGCGCGGCGGTGGCAAAGTGCCGCTCGGCGTCATAGGGCCGATGTTCCTTCATGGCCTCGGCCCCATAGGCGTCACGGGCGCGAGCCCGCTCCAAAAGTTCCTCAGGGGGCGCGGCCATCTCTTTCGTTCGCCGGGCGGCGATCAGGCAGTCATTCTGCGACATGAGACAAAAGTTCCTTTGCGGCTTCGGGTGAAATCTCAAGAGCGGTGACAAGGCGGCGCTCGGCGGTCGCCCTGTCCAGATCGCCGCGCGCCAATTCGGCGGCGGTGATTTCTGCCACGTCACGACCGCCCGGCAAGAGCGCGGGCGTGGTCAGCGTGGTCATCATTCGGTGCGGGCCGCGCGAGCGTTGCGCGCCTCCCTCAGCTTGCGCCGGGCCTGCTTCGCGGCCTCAACGGCGCGGTTCTTCCGGGTGTAGTGAACGACGCCCCGGAGCGGGTTCGGCATCCCGTTGATCGTGACGGGTTGGCTCCAATCGAATTGCACGACTTCAACGCTCAGGGCGATGCCCATTGACTGCTTAGCGAACTCGATAGCCTCGGCCAAACGGTCGGGAGTGAAAGAGCGGATCGCGGTCGTCCAGCCGTAGTGATAACGCTCGGCTGAGGGCACAATCCAGCGAATGGCGACGGTGTGTTCGGCGTCGAACTTCTGAGAGCCGTGGAAGTCCTTGGCGTAAGGCTTCGTCTGCGTGATTTGGCTCCGTGACGGCAGGCGGAGCCACGGGCGCTCCCGGAGCAGACGCTCACGCGCCGGGTCCGTGGTGGTCGTCGGCGCGGCCTCGCTGAGGGGTTCGGGGTTAATAGACATTCTTGGTCACCCAATCGTAGGCCGCAAAACCCTCGGCGGTCATTTCGTAAAACTTGCCCCGGCGGTTGACCAAGCCCTTTTTGGTCAGGGTCTTGAGCGCCGCCTTGATGCCCTCAAGGCCGGGGGTCCGCGTGAAAGTGCTCATCTGCTGAGCCGTCATAAAGGGTGAGCGGTCAGCGAGGTAGGCCCCGTTCAAGATTTCGAGGGTTGCAAACTCGTCGGTGGTTACGTCTGTCATGGTGTGTCCGTCTCTTGTTGTGGAAATATATTCCGCCTTTCCGGCCCCAAGGTCAAGCGCCTTGATGGAAAAAAATGCAAATTATTTTCACAACCCCTCTTGCGTCTGGAATTGTTTTCCGTCATGGTGAGGGTATGACCGAGAAACCGAAAACACCAATCACCCCGATCATTGACGCCCTCGGCGGGCGCGAGGCCGCTGCTGCGGCGCTCGGTATCAGTGAGAACGCAATCTACAAATGGGAGAACGGGCCGAACCCCGGCGTGCCTCCCAAGAACTGGCCCCGGATCAAGGAATTGACTGAGGGCAAGTGGACGCCGAACAAAATCCTCGCCGCGAACGAGGCGCTGGTCGCCTCTCTGAACGCTACGGCGTGAACGTGTTTCCTCCCGCGCAGTGTCATGGTGGCCGCGCGTAACTGAACGGGGTGCGGTCTAGGCCGCACCCCTTTTTTTTGAAGGGTGCCCGATGTCGTCAAAAGCCTACCATTTCCCGAAAATTGAAGTCGTGTCGCGAGCGAGGGGCGAGGATGGAAAGCGCCAGCCTTGCGCGACCATAACGTGCGAGTGCGGTGAGGTCGGTGAACGCTGGTTGTCCGGCGGCTTCAACGAGCAGGCCACCGCCAAGTTTTTTGAGGGCTCAGGCTGGAACGTCCAAAAGGCGACGTGCCCGGCCTGTATGAGCAAGCGCCGCCCAGCGCCGCCTATGGTCCGGCTGGTTGTGGATGACCCTCAGCCCGCCTCTCTCACTCCGCCGCCGCCAGCGCCGCTCCCGGCCAACGTCATTTCAATCTCAGCCCCGAAAAAGGAACAACCCGTCATGTCAGCCGAGACGCCTACACCTACACCCACACTCCGGACGCTCACGCCGAGCGAACGCACCAAGGTCCGCTCAGCCCTTGAAGCCGTCTTTGATGAAGCCCTCGGCATGTACCTTGAGGGCGCGACGGATCAGTCCATCGGCCTCAAGCTGGGCCTTCCGTGGAAGCTGGTCGCGGATTACCGCGAGGTCGCTTTCGGGCCGATCCGCGAGAACGAGGAGACGGCCAAGATCAGCGGCGACCTTGCCGCGCTGACGGTCACCCTGACCGAAATGGAGCGGCGCTATGCCGCCGACATTCGCGAGGTCAAGACGCAGATGGTCCGGCTCAACGAGCGCCTGACTGAGACGCGCTCGAAAATGGGGCTCAAGTGATGGGCGCGCAGGGTTACGGGTGGCGGAAGGTGATCCCGCCTTTCACGCCCGCCCCGGTCGCGGACCTCAAGCCGTCACCGTTGCCTGAGGGCACGTTAGCGGCGACGCACGCGGCCCGGCTCAAGACGGCCTTGGGGCTCAGGATCGCCCGCTATCGCCGGGCGGGCGGCGTCAAGAAATTGGCGGCTGCGCTCAAGGCACAGACGACCGCCGAATTGAAGGCGCAAGTCGCCGCTGACAAGGAAGCGCCGAGCGCACCCCGTTGGACGCAGCAAACGCTTTGGAAGTAGTAACCGCCCGGCGGCGACGCGGGCGCGTGTCGCCGGGTACATGACAGGGCCTCAGGCCCGCAGGGGAACCATGAAAGAAACACCATCGCAGGCAATCCGCCGACACAGTGGGCGGGGCATGAAACATGCCGAACTTATCCGCATCTATGGGCGCGAGTTGGTCATCCGGCTGTTGGGCGAGGAGCGCCCGGCGGTCGCTGAGCCGACCGTGGACGTGAACAAATCGTTCGGCGTCAGGCTCCTCCGCGCTCGATGCAGCAAGGGCCACACTCAGGCTCAGCTTGCCTCAATCGTCGGCTGCAGGCGTGACGACATCGCGGAATATGAAGCCGACATCAAGATCGTCAATTCGATGGCCCGGCTTGAGGAACTGAGCGCCTACATGGGCGAGCCCATTGAGGCGCTTGAAGCTGAAATGAACGCCCGCGTCGGTCGGGCCAATGTGGTCAGGCGGTTCCGTAATGCGTGAGGGTTCGCAGCAAATCCCGTCTGTCTTCGTGAACGGCCTCGGCTGGATGATGGCTGACCCGCGCCCTGCAGGCTCACCGCTTGAGGGCGTGGTCATCGGTCAGGGCTCGGGGAGGGTGACGGCGCGGGACATCATCAAGGCCGCTGCAGACGCCGTGGGCGCGCGTGGTGAGGACTTAATCGGGCGGGCGCGTGACGCCGAGTTTCAGCGCGCCCGGATGGCGGCGTGGGCGGCGATGACGTTCGCCGGGTTCTCGCTAAATCAGATCGCCCGGTGGTTCGACAACCGCGACCACACGACCATCTTGCAGCACCATGACGCTGACCCGGAACTGGTCAGCGAGGTCCGTCGCCGGGCGCGCGAACTTGCCGCCGGGCGGACCAAGGCGGTGCTTAAGTGAGCCGCTGGTTCCGCCACTACGCCGGGCTCGCCCGCGATGACAAGCTGGTCAGGGTCGCGCTCAAGAGCGAGCAGCCGATTGAGCGGGTCGTCTGGATTTACGCCTGCCTGCTCGAAAGCGCCGCCGAGTTGAATGAGGGCGGGCGGTTCGATTTTGACGTGAGTGAAGCCGCCTACTTCCTGAGGTGCGACGAGCGCGACATCGCCGTGGTCATGGAATGGCTCGAGCGCGGCGAGCGCATTGACGGGTGCCGGGTGACTAAGTGGAACGAGAGGCAGTTCAAGAGCGATAGTTCCGCCGCTCGGCAAGCCGCCTATCGCGAGCGTCAACGGACCTCGCCTCAGCCCCGCCAACCCGTCACGTCACCGTCACGTCACCGTGACGTGAGCGTTACGGCGGGCGTTACACGCGGCCTCGCGACATCGGATTTGGGGCTTGTCATTGAGCCTGAGCCGCCAGAGACGACCCCCAATGCACAGCGCCCGGTGACACGGCGACCCCCAAGGGATAGCGTTTCGCGCGTCACGTCACCGTCACGTCACCGTGACGGCCCAGAGACAGAGACAGATATTAACAGAACTCACTCCGTTCGTTCTGGCGAAACGGAGGGTTCAACAAGGGGAACCCGGCTCCCTGAGGGGTGGGTTCCTAACGCTGACGACCTGAGGTTCGCCCGCGACCTCGGCTGGAACGCTCAGCGGATCGAGGCGTGTGCGTCGCGCTACCGGGACTATTGGATCGCTCAGCCCGGCCAGCGCGGCGTCAAGGTGAACTGGCCCGCCACATGGCGGAATTGGGTCCGGCGCGAACAAGGGGAATTGGTCAATGGGAACCGAAATCACAACCGGGCCGACGCCCGACATGAAACCTTCCTTGCCGCCGCGCTTGGAAGCGCCGACGAGGGCCGCCGCTGACCTCAAGCACGGGGAGCGGTGCTATGCGTGGCCCTCGGTGATTGAGGCGGCGCGTCCGCTGGTGGCCGAGTATGAGGCGTGGCTCCGCCCGGCCACGGCCCGCGAGCGCATCGTGATCCTGATTGGCCTCGCCAACATGGTCGGCAAGCCGGACGTGCTGAGGACCGGGACTGAGGCGGAGCAGGGCCAGTTCTGGCAGACCTACCATCGCCTGCTCGCGGACATCCCGGCCCGCGTGCTGCAAGAGGCGGTTGACGACTTCCTGAGGTCGCCGCCGCCCAAGGGTGACCGCGAGCCGCGCCAGTTGTCGCACGGCGTCCTGAGCAAATGGTTCCCTGAGCCGGGCACCCTTCTCGGCCTGTGCCGGGCGAACTATGCGTGGAAGGATGACGCTCGGCTCCTTCGCGGGCTCAAGGCCCTCGCCGTGGCTCGACCGAAAAACCCGCACTATGAGGCGGTCAAGGCCACCCTGAGCGAGGAGAACGAGCGCCGCCTCGCGGATTTCCGGGGTAGGCTCTCCGCCGCCATCGCGGATGAAAAGGCGGCTGACGAGGCCGCGCGCTCGAAATCGCTGGTCAGGGTCAGGCCGGATGGCCGCGCCACGTTGATGCAGCGCCCGTGGGCGGGCGAAACGCCTGATGGCGGTGCCTGACAGCCCGGAGCCCCGCTCCATCGCTGGGCGGGGCTCCTGTGAGGCGCTGGCGGGTGGGTTAGTCGCGGGGCGGCAAGTATTCCGTTTTGGTCGGAAACACGTTTGGCACCGTCCGGAAAGCCCGCTGGCCGTCAGGGTGCCGCCAATCAAAGTTGAACCCGCCGATGGTTTCGAACTGAGTGCTTTCGGTGCCGTCTTTTTTCAGCAGCCGGATGTAGAGCGTTCCCGCTACCGGGATGCTGTATGAGGCGAGGTTGCTCGGGCGGGGCGACAGCCTCGTCCAGATCGCCAGAACACCGACGCGGCCCGTCTTGATGACGTTGGTGCGGCCATGCCGCCCGGTGTCCTTCCACTCGTGCAGCTTTGTGCCGACATAGTTGCCGTAGCGGCTGTTCGCCTCAGCCAGCCGGGCGTCATAGCGAAGGTTTTGCAGCCGGGCGATTTCGATGCTCGCGGCATCAAGGCGGTCGCCGTTGCGCTGAGCCCACTCCTCTTTCGCGGCTTCAAGCGCCGCCTGAATGAACTTGTCGCGCTCGGTTTCAATCGCCTTGCGGCGGCTCTCAGCAGCTTCAATCTTCGCGTTGATTTCGCGGACGGTCAGTGTGTCGGTCATGGTGTTGGCCTTTGTGTTTCTGTTAGCGGCGGAAGTAGTGAGCGCCGTAGGGCGTGAGGTCCGCTGAGCCGTTGCGGATGTGACCGCGAACGCCCTTCGCCGGGGCTTTCCAGCCAGCCGTCTTGAGGATGTCGCCCGTGGTGAGGTCCACGAAACAAAATGCGGAGCGGCTGCTCACGTCCACGCGGACGATACGGGCAAACTTTTTGCCTCGCTCGAACTCGGTCGGGCGATTGTAGTGAGAGATTTCCGGCAACTTCTCAGCGAAGTGCTTGGCGATCATCGCGTCGATGGCCGCGCAGAAAGCGACCAGATCGGTGTCGGGGATGGTGACTGTTTGCGTCATGGTGTGGACCTCATGGGGTGGGCTTGATCGCCCGTTGATGTGGGTAATATATACCCCGCCCCGTATAGGTCAAGCCCTGTTTGGAAATTATTTCCGGCCCGGCCTCATACGCTCAAGCCGCCGCACTTCATCGCGCGCCGCGTCCGCCGTGGCGAGAACCAACCCCATGTCATAGAGCGCCGGGATGCACCGCCTGTCGGCAATCTCTCGGCGCTCGGCCTCGGCATCGACCGGGCTTGAGAACCGCGTCGCTTGAAGGATGCCGCCGCTGATGCCGCCAAGCCTTTCCGACGCAAAGTAGCCGTCCGGCGAAAAGCGCAGAACCCACTCGTGCGGATGACGCTCAGCCCACGCCCTGACGTGTGCAATGGACTGCTGCAGGGCGTAGTCAGCGTCATCGGCATGAAGCGCCGGGAGGTCGTCGCGGTCGTCGGTCATGGGAGCCTCACATCGGTTTGAATGACGCCCTCAACCCACAGGCCAGTGCCATCAGGGTTCGTCATCTTGGCGAGCATGTCGGCCAGCCGCTTGAGGCTGATCGCCGTGGACACGGCGGCGGCGATTTCGATTGGCTTGCCAGTAAGCCTTGCGGCGGGCTCGAACCCGTCTCTCGGTTGCGGCTCCATCATGTCGTGACCCTCATTGGCTTGAGGTTGTGGACGTAGGCGGTGCCGGGCTCGGCCTCGCTCACGATTTCGCGATATGAGCCCGCGCCCGTAGCGACCGCGTTGCCGTCATCGCGAACGTGGACGTAGTGGCCCGTGGCGCGCTCATACCAATCGCCGCGCCTGTCTTTCACGAACTTGGGATTGACGCCCGTAGCGCAAACTACGCTGACGTGGTTGCCATCGCGGCGGACATAGAGCCCGCCGTCCTTGAGCGGGAGGTGCGCGCTCACGACGCGGCGTCCTTTTTCACGACGCTGACGTGCGCTGAGGCGATGTGCTTGACCGTCTGCGACAGCGTGGGCGTGAAGCCGAACCGGGTGGTGAGTTGCGCCTGTACGCGGTTGAGGATGTCGGCGGCGTCCGCATCGAGCGTGACGTTCCGGGTGGCCTTGCGACCCGTGGCCGGACGGCCCCGGCCTTTGGTTGTGGGGTTCATGGTTGGCGGTCCTTTCTGACGGCCTTGAGGGTGAGGGTGCGCCAGCGGATGCTGACGCTCAGGGTCCACGACGCGGCGGGATACCGCTTGTGGAAGGCGGCGACGGTCGCCAGAAACTCGCCCGGCTCACGCACCGCCCAACTGAGGGAAATCTCCGTGACGGCGCTTGAGGCCATGTTGGCGCAATAGTCCTCAAGCGCGTTGAACGTCTCGGTGCTTTGGTTGGTGAGGAACTGTCCGCTCATGGGCTCACCGAACCGTGCTGTTCCAGAGCCGCCTCAATCTCGGCGCGGTGCTGAGCGGTCAGGGCGTCGCGCTCGCGGTTCTGCTTCGCGACCAGCGCCTCATACGCGGCCCGGAACTGCTCGGCCTGTTCCACGGTTTCGAACCGCCCGATGGCCTTGCCAAAGCTGGCCGTGGTGCTTTCGCGAACCGGGTTGCCCCATGCGCCGTGCTGGAAGGTCAGGAAGGTGCGCGTTTTGGGCGTCTCGTCCACGACCTTGCGGATGTAGAAAAATACGCGGTGAACTTGAAAGTAAGGCAGCTTGCTCATGGTGTTCCTCGTTTTTGTCAGTGGGCGGATGTGGCCGGGGTTGCCCCCGGCCAGCCGGGCTTACTCCTCGCCGGGTGCGTCGCCCTCGGCGGGCGCGGTATCAAGGGCGATGAAATCCTCGTCGGCCTCCTCCTCAGGATCGACGGGCTCAATGAGGAGGTCGCCGCCGCCGAGTGACGTGATGGCGGCTTCAAGGTTGGCGATGGTCAGGGCGATTGCGTCGGCCCGTGCCACGAGCCGGGCCAGTTCATCATTGCCGTTGCGGTAGGCCGGGACGCCGAAGCCCCAATTCGCCATGCGGCTGAGCGTCTTGTTCGTGTAGATGTCGGCGTTCTCGACGCTCACGGCGCGGACGCCCAGCTTCGTGTCATGCTTGATGCAGAGCCCGTTCGAGAACATCACCACATGGCCCTGAGGGCGGAGGCCCTTGAGGACCTTGCGGCGGTGCATGAACATGCTGATGGCCTCGGCGGCGACGGTGCGTGCTTCCGGGGTCGTGAGGTTGGCGGTCGTCATGGTTTTCAGTCCTTCGTGTTGTGGGCCTCGGCCCGTTGAGTAAGGGTAAGATATACCCTCAGGATGTAGGGTCAAGCCCTAATTGGAAAGTTTTTCCAAAATCTTTTGGACGCGGCTCTCGGCCTCGCCCTTGGTGTTGTGGACCTCAATGAGCCCGCGCTCGTCCTCAAGGCTCCAGAAGGTGCCGAAGCGCCCTTCCCGCTCGCGCGTCTCAAGCGTGCCCGCCTTGATCGCGATGGCGATGGCGAGGTCGGTAGCGGAGCAGAGGGAAAGGCGCATGGTAGGCTCTCCTATGGGCGGAATTACCCGGTGATTTTCAGATGAAACCCGCGTGAAGGCCGCAAGTCGTTTTGCCGTTTGTGGTCCTGAATGACCAAAGCGCCTTTGCTCGGCTCTTTGGGTGGTTGGACGGGTGAGCGCCCTCGAACCATTTGTTGATGAGCGTCACCTCCTCAGGGGTGCATTCTGTCTCAAGTTTGTATCCGTACTTTTTGCGCTGATCGGCGTTCATCGTTCTCTCCGTGGTTAGTGAGGGTAATATATACCCCTCCCCACATAGGTCAAGCCCTATTTTGCATTTTTTTCCAAAAATGTTTGGGCGTGCCAGAATGTCGCGGATTGACGCCGCGTGGCCGGGAGGTATGTTGCACCCCTCTCAGGGAGTGACCTCATGGCCGATGACGCCAACACCGCCGCCGATCAGGAGTTCAAGCGCCTGTCTCGCGCCTTCAATCGCTGGATGTCCGATTTCCTTGGCGACCCGGCCAGCTATGAGCCGTTCCGCGAAACGACCGAGAACTTCCTTCGCGAGCGCACTGACGGCGTTGAGCCGACCTATGGCGACCAATGCGCCGCCACGCTGATGACCCTTCTGGAAATGGACGCACCGAAATGACGGGCCTCGCCGCACTGATCGCTCAGGCCGCCGCCGCGACCGTGGCCGCAGTTGACGCCGTGGGCTACCGCGCACAGGAAGCGGCTGATGCCGCAAAGCGCATGGGCCTGAGCCTTGCCGCTCTTGAGGTGGTGACCCTGACCGATGGCGCACCGCCTAAGCCGCACCGCCTGACGTTCACGCGCCACCCCGGCGCTCGCAAGAACAAACACATGCGCCGGAAGCGCGCCTATGCCCCGGTGTGGGCCTTGGTGGACGGGCATGATGGTGAGGAGCCTGTGCGGGTGTGGAAGCGTGTCGGCCTCAAGGTGTTCCGTCATGGGTAAGCGCAAGACGTTGAAGGCCGCCTTTGGTCGCGCCGTCCTCAGGGTTTCCGCATGGTGCTTTGGCTCGGCTTTTACGCTGTGGGCTATGGACCGCGCCGTCATGGTGACCGATGACAAGCTGGCGTTCGTGGGCCTGTGCCTCCTCATCGTGGGTGGCGTGGCCCTGTTGGCTGATGCCGAGTGGTGACGTGAGCGTGACGTGACAGTGACGACCGACCAACGCAGTGAGGAGGCCAAAGCCTATCGGCACCTCTACGGTTCGCCTGTCTGGACCGCCATGTCTCGCGCCCAGCGTCAGGCCGAGCCCTTGTGCCGCATGTGCATGGCCGAGGGACGGGTGACCGCTGGTGAGGTGGCCGATCACGTCATCCCGCACAAGGGCGATGAGGTCATGTTCTGGACCGGGGAACTGCAGACCCTCTGCGCGCCCTGTCACAACGGGCCGAAACAACTCATCGAGAAGCGAGGGTATGATACGCGCGTCTCGGCGCTCACTGGCTGGCCTGAGGACCCAAAGCATCCGGCGAACCGTGGCTTCGTCTCTCGCTCGCCCACGGCCCTGCCAGCGCGTCAGGGTGACACTCAGTCCGAATTGGAACTATAGGGGGGGTATGTCGCCCGCAGGGTGCGTCCGCTTCCTGACCGGGTGCGGCGTTTTTCGATCATAAACCGTAGCAATTCAGCAACACGCCTCCAACAATTCTGCAACAGGGATACATGATGCCCCGCCGCCCCGCCGCCGCCCTTGACACGCCCTCGCCGGACGCCGCCGCCCCGGCGTCTCCTCCGTGGACCGCCCACAAAATCGAGCAGCGGAAGGTCGCCGCGCTGCGCGCCGCCCCGAACAACCCGCGCACCCACTCAGCCAAGCAGATTGAGCAACTGGTCGCCGCGATCCGCGAATGGGGCTTCACGATCCCGCTGCTCGTGACGGGCGACGGCGAAATCATCGCCGGACACGGGCGCTGGATGGCCGCCAAGCAGGCCGGGCTGGTCAAGGTGCCCTGTATCGTGGCGGACCATTGGACCGACGCCCAGCGCCGGGCCTATGTGCTGGCTGACAATCAGCTTGCCGCGAACTCGGCGTGGGACATCGACCTCGCCGCGACCGAGATGATTGAGATTGAGGCCGCCGGGTTCGACCTCGCGAAAATCGGCTTCTCGGAAAGTCAGCTTGCCGGGTTCTTCACGCCTGAGCCTGACGAAATCCGCGACGGCCTGCAGGGCTCGGGCGAAGGCAAGAGCGACGGGGCGTTCGGCGTCATGGTCGTCGTCGGCCCGTATCGCCAGAGCGTGACCCGTGAGCAGATGGAGGTCTGGCTCGCGATGATCCGGGCCGAGGGCAACGACGACAAGAACGAAATCAACGCGGTCATCCTCAACCGCCTCGGGATTTCCTGACATGACCTCACGGCTCCTGCCGCTCAACGCGATCCGGCCTTCAACCTACAACCCACGCAAGGCCGACCCGCGCCGTCTCGCGCTGGTTCGCATGAGCCTGACGAAACTCGGCTTCGTGCTTCCGTTGATCGCGGACAACGATGGGGAAATAATCTCAGGCCACCAACGGCACTGGATCGCGACGCAGATGGGCCTGACCCACGTTCCCGTGGTGAGCCTCCCCATTGCCGACCTCGATACGCGCCGGGCGCTCAACATCGTTTTCAATCGCGGCACGAACGACATGAGCGTTCTTGACCATTCGTCTGGCATGACGCGCCAGCTTGTTGAGCAGAACGTGCGCGCGGTCGCGGACAGCTTTCCCGATGCGACCGATATGTTTCCTTGCCTGCAGGCGGAGGTGACCGGGCTTGAGCAGTTCGTTGAGTACGCCCGGCCCCGCTACGATCACCACATGCGGAACATGGCGCGGGCGCTCTACAACCGCGTGAAGCTAAAAATGCCGATTGTAGCCACGCGCTCAGGCCGCGTCGTGAATGGGCTCGGGCGGGTCCAGTACGGCATGGAAAGCGGCAACCGCGAATGGCCCGTGGTGTGGGTGAGCGAGGCTCAGGCGGAGTTCACGGGCCAGATGCTCAACCTCTTGAGCATGGACTTCGACATCGGTGACCGATACTCGGACCTCCTGCGCTACAACTCCTTCCGGCGGTCGCGGCTCAAACGTCAGGGGCTCGGCATGGGCTTTATCGCCGCCCTGCCTCAGAAGAACTCGCGCACCAAGGACTTTGACATCACCGATCCACGCGACGCCCTGATGTGGAAGCGGACCTATGGCCGCCGCGTCGTGGATTTCGGGGCCGGGCATTTGCGCGAAACCGAAATGCTGCGCGCCGCCGGGGTGGAGGTCGCGGCCTTTGAACCTTTCTACATTGGCTCAGGAAACGACATCGACCGTCCGGCGGCCCTGACCCTCACAAAAGAGTTTCTGCGCGTGGTGAGCGATCCCACGCGGTTTGACAGCGTGTTTGTCTCCTCCGTCATGAACTCGGTTCCGTTTCGCAAGGACCGTGAGCATATCGTGCGCCTGTGCGCCGCCCTGTGCGACGACCGGACGACCTTTCACGTCAACGCGATGACGACCCTTCATCCGGCCTTCAAGGCGGTCACGGTGGGCGCTTCATTCAGCGAGCGCGGTCAGACGGGCGCGGGCTTCGCGCTGGACTATGAGCCGGGCATCGCGCTCGGTGAGTTCATGTCGCAGCCGAAGGTCCAGAAGTTCCACGACCCGGCGGAGTTCTACGACCTCCTCAAGACGGGCTTTGAAGCGGTGGAGGTCAAGCTGTCGGGCGACTACCTTTACGCTCGGTGCAAGACGCCTAAGCGCGACCTCGCCGCGTTGCGCGAGGCTATCGAGTTCGAGTTCGACCTCCCTTATCCGGACGGCTTCAAGATGGGCTTGGTCGCCGAGGCCAAGGCCGCGTTCGGCAACCGCCTCGGGGTGACGCTGTGATCTACCTTCTGGACCTGAATTTCACGCTGGTTGCCAACTCGCACCGGAAGGCCAAGCCGTTCTCGGTCCAGATTGAGGGCGAGGAGTATCGCGACGACCTCGTGAAGCGGTTGCGCGGTGAGCGCGTGCTGATGCTGACCGCCCGGCCTGACCGCTACGCGCTTGAGACGCTGGACAGCATCGAGCGAAAGACGGGCGGCTGGCGACCGGAGCGGGCGTTCTTCAATTCGATGGACAAGCCGCCGCCGGAAGCGAAGCGCCTCATGCTCGATCACTACGTCTTGCCGGACTATCCCGCGCCGTTCCTAGCCATCGAAAGCAACCCGGCGACCCGCGCGATGTACGCCTCGAAAGGGATCGAGGCCGTCACCTACAAGCAGTTCATGCAGCGGCCCGCGCCGGGTTCGCCGCATACGGCTGACCCGTCTTGAGGGCGAGCAGTTCGAACGCCCACTCTGGCGGCTGCGTGGTGCGGCTCGGCTGCAGCCACGCCTTGATGGTTGGCCGTGAGACGTGAAGGCACTCGGCGGCGGCGGCGTAGGTCATGCCCGCCGTCTGCATCATCGCCCTAAATCGTGCCTTTGCGTCCGCCACGGTGCCCTCCCTCAGACGCGGCCACGGCGGCGTCCAGATGTGAAATAGGGATGCCGAAGTCCACGTATCCCTGACGAACCGCATCATAGTAGTAGCCGCTCGGGGGGGCAACATACCCGCCCCGGTTCATTTTGTAGGTGAGGACCGGGTCGCCCTTACGCCCGCCGGGCAACTGCGTTTTCATCCAGAGGCGGCGATACATGCCGCCGTGCGGGTTGCTCTCGCGGAAGCCCTCATAACGGTCAAGCGCCTTGAGGCAGTCGTCCGTGATTTCCCAAATCGCGCCGAGGCAAAAGTCGCCCTCCGATTTCACGATGTCCAGCACGCCCCGGAAAACGATTTTCCAGCCGGGCAGTTCCGCGAGGTGCAGGGGTTGCGCTTTCGGGCACCGCTGCGCCATTTGGCGAAGGTTAAGGTTCGATCCGTAGGCAAAGTAGAGCATGGGTGTTCTCCGGTTCTGAGTGAGAGAGGGGCCGCCGATTACTCGGCGGCTGAGGGGGTGCGCTTGAGCCCGTTAAGGCGCTGGCGGTAAAAGGTTTGGACGGGCTTGAGCATTTCGAACATCTTGAAAAAGCGCGTCACTTCCTCGCCGGGCGTGACCGTCTTTGTCGTGGTGCGGACGCGCGGCTTAGTGCGGGCGGCGACATCCGTGAAGGTGACGCACAGGGCGATCCAGTTGCCGACTTTGTCGGCGTTGAGGGTGCCTGAGTGCTGGCGGAACTCGATTGTCTTGTGGCGATACCACGCGGTCATGTTCAGCTTGAAGTAGCGGCAGCGGTCGCCGGAACCGTTGACCGTCTGGATCACGTCAGCGACCGTCTTGGCGCGCTTGATCGCCGTGAAGGCGCGGGCGACGCTGGCCTCGCTGTAATCGCCAAAGTGCGCGCGGTTGCTCTTGATATACTGGTTGTTAGAGGCGCGGCGGCTCTCGGGCATGATGTGGTCGAAAAAGGTTTCGAACTTGATGTAGTTGAGGGCGACGCGGCGGAAAGCGTCGGCGGTCATGCCGTCAGTGCCGACATGGACGTGGAGCCCACACTTGTTGTCGATTGTGCAGCCCGCGTTGAGCATCGCCGTCACGATCTTGCGGGCCTGCTCGATGCCCTCCTCGCCGCGAAGGATGGGGCTGACGACCTCACATCCGCCGTAGCCGACTGAGTTGTCCGTCACGATTTTCCAGTAGGTCGTGGTGTTGTGGCTGTAATGGTCAGCGAAGCAGTTGAGGCGCGTCGCGGCCATGATCTGAGCGGACAGCCAATCGCGGTTCTTGCCCGCCGGAAGCTGACATTCAATTTCGACACCGAAAGTGCGTGACGTGGTGAGCATGGTGAGGCTTTCCTTGTTGGCGTCTTGTGCGCCGTGTTGATAAGGGGTAATATACACCCCTCACCAACCGACGCAAGAGGGGAAATGGAAAAAAATGCAAAATCGGAAAAAAAATCCATCGGGCAAAAGCGCGGGCGGCGAGGTCATCCCGGATCGCTGGACCTTCAAGAGCCCGGCCATCGCCAACGCCTTTGACGCGCACGTTCGCGAGCAGCTTCCTTGGTATGACCTCGCGACGGGCGTGATGGCGCACACGGCCCGGCACTTCATCCCGCGCGGCGGCATGGTCGTGGACCTCGGCGCATCGACGGGCAATGTAGAGCGCGCCCTCAGGCCGACGCTCGATGCTCAGCGCGCCGACATCATCGCGGTTGATGACAGTCGGGACATGCTGGACCGCTATGACGGCATGGCCGTGCGCGTCCACGCTGACATCGCGGACTATCCGATCCCGGTGTGCGACCTCGTGGTGTCGTTTCTCTGCCTCATGTTTTTGCCCGTCGCCAAGCGGCGCTCAGTGCTTGAGCGCGCGAAGGCTTCGCTCAGGCCGGGCGGCGCGATCATCCTGTTCGAGAAAGCGCAGCCGCCGACCGGATATGCAGGCGTCATCTCGATGCGTTTGGCGTTGGCCGCGAAATATGAGAACGGTGCGCCACCGGATGAGGTGATCCGAAAAGAACTCTCGCTCGCGGGCATCCAGCGCCCGCTTGAGAGCGCCGAACTTGAAGGCTTCACGGAGTTGTTTCGGTTCGGTGATTTTGGCGGCTATGTTTTTGACAGGGGTGCGTAATGGCAGGGCGTGGTAAACCGGGGCGGCCTTCGGCGGCTGAATTGCAGGCGACGCTGACCGTCATTCAGGGCGGGTTCGGTGAGCGGCCCGAGCCGCCTGACGACCTCAACCCGGTCCAGAAAGAAATCTGGAAGGCGGTCGTCTCAAGCGAGCCCGTTGAGTTCTTCGCGTCAACGGTGCTGCAAGCGATGCTTGCCGACTATTGCCGTCACCGCGAGGCCGCCGACATGGTGAGCGGCATCATCGCTCAGTTTCAGCCGGAATGGCTCAAGAGCGAAAAGGCCGCCAAGCGGTATCAAGTTTTGCTCAACATGCGGGACAAAGAGACGAACGCCTGTGCCCGGCTGGCGACGAAACTCCGCCTGACCAATCAAGCGCGCTACACGCCGCAGGCCGCCGCTACGGCGGCGAAACATGCGGCCCCGGCGGCTGAGCCTTGGGCGTTCAAATAACGCGCCCATGGCCCGCAAGCGCACGCCGCCTAAGGTAGCCAAGAAAGCGCGTCGCTCGGCCTTACCGCCGGGCGACGTTTTGCTGCCGATCCCTGACACGCGGGGCGGTCGCAACGTCCGATGGATTGAGGCCATGTGCCGGGTGCCCGAGGGCGCGATGGTCGGCCAGCCCGTGCGCCTGCTGCAGTGGCAACGGGAAATCATCTACGGCATCTATGACAACCCGCACCTCACGCGGCGCGGCATCATTTCGTTCGGGCGAAAGAACGGCAAGACGGCGCTCGCCGCGTTCCTCCTCCTGCTGCACCTTTGCGGCCCTGAGAGCCGTGTCAACGGCCAGCTATACAGCGCCGCTCAGTCCAAAGAGCAGGCCGCCGTTCTGTTTGGCCTCGCCGCCAAGTCTGTCCGCTACTCGCCGGACCTCAGCCGGGTGGTCGTCATCCGTGATACGGTCAAGCAACTCTTTTGCCCGCAGCGCGGCACGCTCTACCGGGCGCTGTCCGCTGAGGCGAAAACGGCCTTCGGCCTCTCGCCCGTGTTTATCGTTCATGACGAACTTGGACAGGTGAAGGGTCCGCGCTCAACGCTCTATGAGGCGCTGGAAACCGCGACCGCCGCGCAAGTCGATCCGCTGTCCATTGTCATTTCGACGCAAGCGCCGACCGATAGCGACCTTCTGAGCATCTTGATTGACGACGCCAAGGCCGGGCACGACCCGAAGGTCAAGCTGTTCCTCTACTCCGCGAACGACAATCTGGACCCGTTTAGCGAGGAGGCGATCAAGGCGGCGAACCCGGCCTATGGCTACTTCCAGAACCCGGCTGAGGTGAAGGCGATGGCCGCCGACGCCAAGCGAATGCCGAGCCGTCAGGCTGAGTTTGAGAACCTTGTCCTCAATCGCCGCGTTGAGGCGGTCGCGCCGTTCGTTTCCCGCATCACATGGGCCGCGTGTGGAGCGCCTGTGCGCCCGCTGCAGGGGTGTGACGTTTACGGCGGCCTTGACCTCTCCCAAGTCAACGACCTGACCGCTGCCGTTTTCATCGGCAAGCTGGACGGGGTATGGAACGTCCACCCCACGTTCTGGCTCCCGGGTGAGGGGCTTTCTCAGAAAGCCGCCGACGACCGCCAGCCCTATGACGTGTGGCGCAATCAGGGGTTCTTGCAGGCTACGCCGGGGCCAACCGTCGATTATG
>JAIYAJ010000099.1 GCA_027489105.1 Zymomonas sp.
AATCAGCCATAGACTCGCCTCCTCAACCCCGGCTGGCCCAGTGTCTCCTGATCATCGCGACGCTCTCATCGAGGCGATCAAAATCGAGCGGACGACGAAGGTGGAACACCGGAACCTGCGAAAGAAGGCGAGCCGCGTCTCGGGCCACCTGGCCCTCGCGCCCATAAGCCAGCGCCAGCCGCCGCCGGTAGGTGTGATGCAGCAAGGACTGAGCGGCTTCCAGCAGCGGCATCGGCCTGACGCCCGGCGGCGCAGCGGCAGTGGAGTTGGAAAGGATGTATATGCCGCCAAGGGGAGCGTATTCCTGGACGGCGTGCGAGGTCGCGGCGGGCGTCACGTGAAATTTGTCGATCCGTCGGCGCACGCGATCCCCTACGCCGTCCCGCAAACCGACTTGGTCGATGCTGTCGGGATAGAGGCGGAGGCACCGTCCGTCGGTCAGAACCACGGGCGGGCGCCCGGCGGACTGGTCGATCGAGCAGACATCGTCCGCGAGAAAAGTGGCGCCCGCCTGGACGAGCGCTCCGGCGATCGTGGATTTCCCCGATCCGCTGGCACCGCAGAACAGAAAGGCCCTTCCGTCATGGACCACCGCAGAGGCGTGGAGAAGCATCGCCCCGCGCTGGTACAGGATGGCAGCCATGGCCGTGCCTGTTGCGAAGACCGCGATGTCATCCAAAAATGCGCCAGGCGCCGGGCGCAACATCAATCGGCACCCATCCTCAGAGAGGAACCGCCCGATGCCGGGCAAATCCAGCAGAAAGCTTCTCTGGTTGGCGGTCCAGTTCGGGCCACGATGAGAAAAGTGGGGAAGGCTCTCCGGAGCTTCTCCCAATTCGAAGAGCACGTCGGGTGGACGTAGGTCATCGGAAGGCCTGGAGGTCCGCATCGGCAGTTCGAAGTCGGATCGCACAGTCAAGCCGGACAGCCGGTACTGACGGGGAGGCGGGCGATCGCTATCTGTCATCTATTCTCGATGCGAGGCGGGGGCTGCAAAGGCAAGACTTTCCGTCAGAGAGTTTTTCGACTAAGTGCTGCTCAGTATCGGTAGCGGCATATAGCCGTGGTTTAAGGGCAGACGGCCGAAAGTCGCTTGGAAGAGAGGGTTCACATGGGAAACGACAAGATCAGCGGGCCTCTCTCCGAAGCTGTTGGGAATGATATGCGCAAGCGGTGGTCTGCTCCGGTGATCGAGGATGCGGACATCAGCGCCATCACCCATGGCGGTGGCAATTCCGGCGTCGAAGGGACTGACTTTCTGAAGGCGGGTTCCTGATAGCTCTTTGCCTTCATACCTGGTCGGCCGGGCTTCGCAGAAGGACCAGTCCCTTACGCGCTAATTGAACCACAGCCTCCTCGACATTTGGCTCCCCGTCGCTGGCCAGCCGTGCGGCCAGATGCGCAAGCGTCGGGGCGCCGTCCTTCATTATCTGATCCAGAACGCGGCGCTCGGTTCCCTCCAGGGTCCAGCTCTGCGATCCGGCATTGACCACGAGGCGGTCGTCGCACGGCTCTTCTTTTTCCTTGTCGACGTCGCTCAGCGGGCGCCGGAGTGTTGGCAGTATAAAGGTTTCTGGGCCCAGTCGCCGATCAGCGCCAAGGAATCCCGCAGGCATCGGTTCGACGCGTCGGTCGAGAGCCTCGAGGATCTGTTCGAGGTCCAGTCTGTCGACAGCGCGATGCAGGGCCTCGCGGGCATCTCTCATCCAGGCATCTGACTGCGCGCGCTCGGCCAGGATAGGCAGGTCCTGACGTCCGATAACCTCGCTTTGGCACGCTTCCGCCATTGCCGTCGTGAGCGCATCAAAGCCGGGCGGAGCGATGCCGATTGTCAGGTGCATGGAGTCCTCGCCCGGCGTGATTTCCGCCGCGTGAATTTCTCCACGGGGGAGGTAAAGGATGTCGCCGGGGTCGAGTATGGCCTGCCATTCAGGTTCGCCGAGGGTCTCCGGAACCTTGAAGAGCTTGCGCGACAAGGGAGCCTGCCATGGCTGGCCCCAACTGCGCCACAGCTTCCTCCCGTGGAGCTGCAGAACCAGCACATTATGATCGTCCCAGTGCGGCTTGAAGGCGCTGTCGCGACCGAAGCTGGCGTAAAGATTGGCCTGAACGCGTGCGCGAAACATGCGCTCTACGATGGCATTCAATCGTCGGATTTCGGCGTCCATCTCGTCGAGCCCGTTGATGACCACACTGACGCCTTGCCGGGCATAATGGTCGATCGCGGCGGCACGCATGCGCGTGGGGGGCCTTTGCCGCTTGGGCCGGACGATCGTCATTTCGGCCGGCAATATGGCATTGTTGCGCGCGAATTCGATATCCCCCGCCAAAACCTTGTCGGCGGTGACAAGATCGTTGAACCGCTCCCAGGATATCAGCTTCGCGAATTGCGCGGCACGATCGGTGTGGAGCAAGAGGCGCTTGCCGTCTGCCGCCGCAGCGCGCAGCGTCACCGGCTCGTTCGGATGCAGCAGATCGGCAATCGACGTGATCATGGAGCACCTCGGATAATATTTGACGCGCCGTCCGGCTCGTCTTCCGCCCGGTCGCCACCATGCCATAATGCGGTCTCTCGGTTCCTGAAATGGAAGCGTTGCGTCATGCCGGCATAGCGTTCAGTTTTGAGCTTTCTCGGATTGGGCATCGCGATCGGCATGGCAAGGCGGTTTTGGCACAATCTGCCGTGGGATGGCCAAGGCCTGGCCCGCGCGAGCGATCCGACACTATATCACCTCCGCTCATGGTCGGCGCGTGCGTGGCGCCGCGAGCGTGCGCCCTCGCTTCACGGGGCCGTCGGTTTCGCCAGCAAATTTCTGTGGCCCCTGGCAGCGCTCGGCGCGGCGCTGCGTTTCTCGCGGAGGATCGAGGGCGTCGCGCCCGTTCGCTTGTACCGCGATTGCGTGGCCACGGGCGCGACGCCGCTGGAGGCGCATGTTTGGCGGACGCTACATGCGTCGCCCCATCCGCTGCCCGCCAGGGCGGCTTCGCTGTTGCTGGCCCGGCTGGGATCGCCCGAGGCGCATCACCTGCTGGCGGACAAGCTCGCCACGGCCGCCGCTCTGGGGGAGGCCGGACTCGCCTTTCCGACTCTTTTCGGCGTGCTCGAACAAGGCAAGCCGATCGATTTTTCCAGCGCAGCGCTGCCCGACCGCCCTTTGTTCCTGAAACCCCGGCATGGCCATGGCGGCCGGGGCGCTTTTGCCTTGGACGGGCATGCCGGCGAATGGCGAATCGATGGACAGGCGGTCCCGATGCCGACTTTGCTGGACCGGCTCCAGCGGTCAGTGCGATTTGATGATCTGTTGGTTCAGGAGCGCCTGACGGCATCCCCCGATCTCGTCGATCTCGCCGTAGCCGACCGGGCGCCGGTGCTGCGGATCGTCACCGGCAGGTGGCCTGGCGCCGAACCCTTTGTGCATTCCGCGATGCTGACGCTTGGCGTTCCCGGCCAGAATCCCGCGCATTTCCTCGATGGTGCGGTGCACGTGCCGGTCGATGTCGCGACGGGCCGGATGATGCGAGGTATAAGGCTGTCACGTCCTAACGACAGACTGGATCGGCTGCCTTGGAACGGCGCTGCGCTGAAGGGGCGCGTCTTGCCGGACTTCGGCCTTGCCTTGGCGGCGGCCCTCCGGGCGATGGACGCACTCCCACCGCTCCCACTGGTTCATTGGGATTTCATCCCGACCGCGAGCGGCCCCGTGCTTCTCGAAGGCAATAGCAGCGGCAATTGGATTATCGCCACGCTTCCCCAGTTGGAGGGGCCGGTTGCGTGCGATCTCGCCGACATACTCGCCCAATGGGTGCCCGACCCGACCCGGCCATGATCCGGGTCGGCCGGATAGAGCCCCCCCCCCGGGGCTTATCGTCCAGCCAACTCGCGTCCCACCGGATAGAGCAGGTAGCGCGCGTCATAATAGCGGGTGTGTGCGTAGAACCAGGTCAGGCGGGCCTGCGGGTCGGCGGCGAAGGCGGGGTCCTCGGCCAGCTTCTTGTCGAACGCCGCCTTGAGCGCCGGATCGCGCTGCAGCATCGCGTCGGCCATCGGCGCGATGACATAGCCCTCGATATATTCGGTCCGCTGGAGCAGCGCGGGGAAGAAGCCCCAGGTGAAGAGCGAGTCCTCGCCCTGCGGCTCTAGCAGCATCGTCGCCAGCGCGCCGAGCGGCTGGTCGGTCGGCACGCGCACCGATCCGGCGGGGTAGGTTTCCTGCCGCCGTTCATGCGCGAAGCCGGCGGCGTGGACCATGACGCGGCCCTCGGTCGGGGTGGCATCGAGCTTGGGATCGGCCACGCGGATCATGTCGACGTCCACCGTGCGCGGGGCGTCGATCGTCTCCATCTGGATACCGTGGCGACGCAGCCGGTCGATCACCTCGCGGTCGACCGCCGATACCCAATAGGCGGCCGGCGGCGTCACGGTCACGTCGGCTTCGGAGCCGTAGAGCGGCACGACCGCTGCCGGGGCGGGCTTGGCGAGCCAGCGCACTTCCTCGGCGCCCGACGCCGGCGAGGTGTAATAGTCCGCCTGCATCGGCAGGAAGTCGATGGTGCGGACCGGATCTGCCTTTCCCTTCCAGGCGATCACCTCGGGGCCGGTCGCCTTGCGGTCGGCAGCGATCGCGGCCTTCAGCGCGGCGCCGTCGCTGGCGAGCGTCTTCAGCGTCTGTTCGAGCAGCACATAGGTGCCGAGCACGCGGCGGCCGAAGGGCTTGAGAGAGTGGTTCTCGACCAGCACCGCCGGCATGTGCCGCAGGTCGCCATAGCCGTGCGAAAAGCGTGCCGGAAAGGCGGGCAGCATCAGGCCCTTTTCGGGATGGCGATCGTCGGCGGCGAGGATCAGCGGTCCGGGGACATGGCCCGCACCCTTCAGCCCGGCATTGGCCTGGTCGCGATAGACGTTCTCGAACCAGCGGTTGATCGCGGGCGACTTCGTATATTGCGGCTCCTGCCAGCCGAAGGTGATGTCATATTGGAAGTCGAGCCCGTCGGAGACGTGGAGGTCCATGTAGAGCGTCGGATCGAACCGGTTGAACAGCCCCAGCATCGCCTGCATCTCCGGCGCGTCGGCCTTGATGTAGTCGCGGTTCAGGTTGATGTTCTGCGCGGTCGTGCGCCAACCCTGCGACACCGGCCCGCGCTGGTTGGGGCGGTTATAGGCCGAGCTGCGCTCATGCCCGTCGAGATTGAAGATCGGCACGAACGCGAAGTTGACGCGGTCGAGCAGCCCGTCCTTGCCGCGCAGCGCGATGTCGCGCAGCAGCATCATGCCGGCATCCTTGCCGTCGATCTCGCCCGAATGGATGCCCGCCTGCACCAGCAGCAGCGGCTTGGCCGGATCGAGCGTGGCGCCGTCCTTGCTGGCGACGACCAGCAGCATGTCGCGGCCCTGCGGCGTCTTCGCGAAGCGTTCGACGCGGATCAGCGGCGAGGCGGCAGCGAGCCGGTCGAGATAGGCTGCGGTCTCGGCATAGGTCGCGGTTGCCGTCAGTCCGCTTTTCTCGGCGGGCGTGATCCACGGGTCGGACGGCTTGACGGCCAGCTTCTCGCTCTTGCCGTGCCACGCCGGAACCGGCGGCAGGGGCGCCCGATCGAGATCTATGGCCGGCGTGGCCGCAAGGGCAGCGCTTGCCAGGGTCGAAGCGGCGACGAGGAGCGAAAGGAGGAAGCGCTGATCGGTCTTCATCGGCGTCGGGGTCCTTCGGGCAAGCTGGCGGAGCGGAGCCGCTATCGATGTCTGCACGCATAGCATGACGGGGTCATGCAGGTGGAAGAGGGTAATGGAAGGGCGTTCCCTGTCGGGAGTCCCAAACGCATCCGGCCCGCCGCCGCTGGAAGGCGACGACAGGCCGGTACGGGCATATCAGCGGATCAGAACTTCCACGTCACGCGGGTGCCGATGTTGCGCACCGACGGCTCGACATAGAGGCCGCCCGCGAACGCCTTTTCATAGGCATTGGTGAAGTACTTGTTCTTGAACACATTCTCCACGAAGGCCTGTACCTCGACATTGCCGTGGGTGAAGCCGGCGCGCAGGTTCCACTGGTTGAAGGCGGGCACCTTGTACGGCCAGATGTTGTACAGGAGCGCGGCCTTGTCCGAGTAGATCGAGCTGCGATAGACCCACTCTGCACGAACGAAGCTGTCGAAGCCTTCCGCCGGGGTGAAGTTGTACTCGCCGAAGCCGCTCAGCGTCCACTTGGGCGAGTTCGGCATGCGCCGGCCCGACAGGTCGATGACCCGGCCGTCGATGAAGGCATTCTCATATTTGCGGAATTCCGCGCTGAGATAGCCGACGGTGCCGCCCATCTGCAGGTCGCGGGTCAGCTTGAACGTCGCATCCGCCTCGGCGCCGTAGCTGCGCGCCTTGGCCGCATTCTCGATGCCCGAGATGAAGGTGATGTTGCCGGCTGCGTCGGCGCGGGCCACCGCGAACTCGGTCTGGAGGTTCTTCCAGTCCATGTAGAAGGCGGCGACGTTGAACAGCAGGCGGCGATCGAAGGCCTGCGTCTTGAAGCCGACCTCATAGTTCCACAGGCTTTCCGGCGCATAGGAGGTGTCGTTGACCAACGGGTTGATCTGGACGCCCCCCGCCTTGAAGCCGCGCGAGACGGTTGCGTAGAGGTTGGTGCGATCGGCCAGCTCATAGGCGACGGTCACGCGCGGCGAGAAATTGTTGAAGCTCGCGCTGTCGTCGACCACGCCGTTGACGCCGCCGGTCGAGGTGTTGAGCTGGGCTACGGTCACCTTTTCGTGGGTGTAGCGGCCGCCGAGCGTCACCGACAAAGCGTCGTTCAGCTTGTACACGCCTTCGCCGAAGATCGCCCAGCTCTCGGACTTGCCGCGGTTCTGGGTCGAGGTGATCTGCAGGTCGGCGGGCAGACCGAAGGGGTTGTCTGTGCCGGTGAAGGTGAACTGATTGATGTTGCCCTTGTCGGTCGCATAGAGCGCGCCGATGGTCCAGCTGAGCGGGCTGCCATTGTCGTTCGACTGCAGACGGACTTCCTGGCTGAACGAAGACCGGCTGATCGGCTTGGTCTCGTAATAATAGTCCTTGCTCGACCCGTCGATGTCACCCTGCAGGAACTGCTTGGAGTGGATGTAGCCGGTGATGCTGGTCAGCGTCGCGAAGTCGAAGTCCCACTTCGCGCGGCCGGTGAAGTAATAGAACTCCGTGCCGATCTTCTGCGGGCGGTTGAAGTTCACCTTGTTGTCGTTGTCGGGGAAGAAGCCGACGCCGTCCGGATCGGCGACCGGGTTGGTCACGCCCGGATAGACGACCTGCAGCGCGGTGTAGCCGAGCACGCCCGAGGGCACACCGACGCGCATGCCGACATTTTCCTTGGTGTAGACGCCGGTCAGGTCGACCGTGAGGCGGTCGGTCGGCGTCAGGCGCAGCATCGCCTTGCCATATTTATAGTCGGAGTCGTTGCCGCCGCCGATCGGGTTGATGTTCTTGATGTTGCCGTCGCTCTTCGACAGGCGGCCGACCACGCGGATCGCGGCCTTGTCGGTGACGATCGGAACGTTGACGACGCCGTGCACGTCGAGCGTGTCGAAGCTCGAATAGCCGATCGAGCCTTCGCCCTCGAACTCCTGGGTGTTCGCCTGCTTGGTCGTGATGTTGATCGCGCCGCCGACCGAGTTGCGGCCGAAATAGGTGCCCTGCGGGCCGCGCAGCCCTTCGATACGGTCGATGTCGACGATCTCGGGGTTCACGGTGCCGGTCGAGACGTTGAACTCGTCGATGTAGAAGCCGAAGGTGCTCGTCCTCGGGATCGCGTCGGCGCTCAGCTGGTTGGTGATGCCGCGGATGCTGATTTCCTTGCGGTCGCGCGCACCGGTCGAGGTGAAGCTGACGTTCGGCGTCTGCGAGAAATAGTCGTCGATGCCCTGGACGTTCTGGCGCGTGATCGCCTTGTCGTCGAACACGGTCAGGCTGATCGGCACGTCGGTGGCGAGCTGCTGGCGGCGCTGCGCAGTGACGACGATGTCGCCATCGGCCGCATTGGCTGCGGCGTCGGCGGCGGTCTGCGCCATCACGGGCGCGCCAAAGGATATTCCGGCCAGCAGCAGCTGGACGAAGGCAGAGCGTTTCATGTCATTCCCTTTTGGAGGGGCCGGTCGACCTGCGGCCGCCGGCCTGTGGTGCGGCCCGTCTAACGGGCCCTGGTCAGGTCATTTTCCGGCGATGGGGCCCGGCTGACCGTCGATGCTGATGAAGTTGACGAGGGCGATCTTGCCGTCGCGGATTTCGGCATAGCCCATCACCATCGAGTGGCTGGGCTTGCCCTTCTCCATGGCTTCCTCGAGATGGTAGGTGAAGATCTTCGAGCCGTCGGGCGAGGAGAAGGACTCGACGAACGGCACCTTGATCTCGACCGCTTCGACACCCTTCTGAATCATGCGGAAGCGCTCGGTGAGGTTCTGGATACCCGCGGCGCGATTGGTGCCGTTGATGCGCAGCACCGCATCGTCGGTGAAATAGCGGCTGAATGCCTCGACCGTGAAGCCGTTCGGATCCTTGATCGCCTGGTTCCACCAGATGAACATGCGCGACAGCACATCATCCTTCACGGGTGCGGAGAAGGTCTGCTCGGCGGCGACCGCACCGGCCGGATGGAGGACCGTGGAAAGCGCCAGGGCGGCGGCGGCGGTCAGGATCGTCTTCATGTCGGCCAACCCTCTCTGATTATGGCGCAAAATCACGGCATGCGAGACATTTACCGTCTTGTAGAAACAGCCTTGTAACATTCTATTTCGCCGAACAAGGCGGGTTTCTGTGTCGGATCGTTGCGTTTGAGACAACATTACAGAAAGTTAATGTGTAAATGGCGCAAAATGGGGCTCGCTACTGCCCTCACTCCTGCACCTCCTGTCCTTAGTCAGCGGTGCGCAATGAGGCGGCGTGGGGCACGCTGCGCGCTCACCGGCACGACCGGAGCGCGCAGGAGAGAGCCGTTGAGCAGCCGTCCACCCGGCATTCCCATCACGCTGGCCTTTCTGCTCGTCACCGACAGGGCGGCCGTCGAAGCTACGCTTCTGCCCCACTGCTACGACCCACAGAAAGGCCTGGACGCGTGGCGCGCGCTTCCGCGCGACCTCCTCGGCCCGAGCCCGCAGGGGGCGGCCGGCCCCGGCACCGCCTATGACCTGGTGCTCGAGGCGACCGGCAGCGCGGCTGCGGACCGGCTGGCGGTGGCGCTCGCCGCTGCCGAGGGACTGGATCGCACGCGTTCGCGGGCTTTTGTCGGCAACGCCTATGAGATCGTCGGCGGGAGCGGGGACGTCGCGCTGTTCTGTCCGCTCGTGCGCCTCGGCCACCTCACCCCGGCAGGCTTTCAGCGCTACTGGCTCGACGTCCACGCCGATTTCGGCCGGCGCAACCCGGTCAACGCCTATCGCCAGATCCATCCGCGGCAAGCGGTCGTGCCGGCCGGCTTGCCGGACGCGCTCTTCGACGGCGTGGCCCAGGCCCTGTTCGCCGATCTCCGCGCGATGCAGGCGCGTCTCGCCTCGCCCGACATCGCGGGTGACGCCTATGAGGACGAGCGCCGCTTCATCGACCACGCCCGCTCGGCCTTTCTGCCGTTCGAGCGCATCATGGGCTGAGGCGTCAGCCCTTGCCCATCATGTAGCGATCGAGCTCCGCGTGGAAATGGCCGATCCGCTGCTCCTGCTCGGATAGGATCGAGCCGCGGAAGAAGCGGCTCTCGATCGCGCGCTGGACCTCGGCGAACAGGCTGCTGTCCTGGTCGAACACCTCGCCCAGCCCCCCTTCGCGCCAGTCGATATGCTGAATCTCGGCCTTCTCCCGGCCCGAAATATCCCAGCCATCGGGCAGGCCCATATAGGCCGGCGGCAGGATTTCGGGGCTTTCCTGCGGGTGCATCATCACGATCACGTCGAAGATGAACTTGCGCGGGTCGGTCGCGTGCGGGCGGAAATAGAGCATCGACACGCCCTCCGGATGGATGCCCATCTGGATGTTCGGGAAGATCGCATAGTTCCAGTCGTCGGTCAGCTGGTTGTCGAGGAAGCCCGAATAATCGAGGCCGAGCGCCTCGGCACGCTGGCGCTTCGCGGCCTGGATAGCCTTGCGGACGTCGCCCTTGCCGCCCTCGAAACTGTCGGGGTCGAGCCCGACCTCGATCATCGTCGCGCGCAGCCCGGCGTTCAGCCCGTCCTGGCCCATGCGCGGGCTCTCGGTCGCGAACTTGGTCACCATCCGGCTCATGCCGTTCGGGTAGAGATCGATCTGCGCATTATAGTCGTTGAACACCGGCAGGATCTGCGGATGGATCGCGTGGACATGATAAGCCTCGTTGAAGCCGTCGACCCCGATCTTCCAGTTCGCCTCCCACACGGCCTGCACCCGCCGCATGATCCGCATGTCCTTCAGCCGATAGGGGCGGGCATGGGCGGGCAGCGGACCCAGCGTCTCGATCAGCGGCGAGGCATTCTCGTCCATGTTGATGAAGACGAAGCCCTCCCAGCTCTCGCAGCGGACCTCGGCCAGGTCCATCGACCGGCACAGCGCCTCGGGGCGGAAGGTTTCGCGATCGGTGATGCGAGCGACCTTGCCGTCCAGCCCGAAATTCCAGTTGTGGAAGGGGCAGGTGAAGCCGCCGGGCCGAGACCCTTCCTCGTCCGACACCAGCCGGTTGCCGCGATGGGGGCAGACATTGGCATAGGCCCGGATCGCGCCGGCCTCGTCGCGCGTGACGATGAAGCTCTCGCGGCCGATCTCGAAGGTCACATAGTCGCCCGTGTCGGTTATGTCCTCCTCACGCGCGGCCCAGTTCCAGACGCGCGGCCACAGCAGCCGACGTTCCGCCTCCATATAATCGACCGCATAATAGCGCTCCGGCGCAATCGGGGCGCAGCCATTGTCGACATAGGGCGCCTTGGCTTCATAGCTGTCGGCCGGTGCCTCGGGATTGACCGGCCAGGTCAGGCGATGATCATAATGGCCGTCTTCGGTCATGCACCCATCTCCTGATTGCGCCCGGCGGATATGGTCCCGCTTCGGGCGAGGTCCGGCGTCGACATCCTGCTCCTGTCCGCGCCGCTGGTCTGCATCGTCCGGCCTGACAAGACTCGAAAAATACAAACATGCATGTCTGTTTTATCGGGGGCCGGCAAGCGTGGCTAGAGCATTTTCAAGTTGATCGGATTCGGTCGACGTCTCGGAAAATGCGGCATTAAGCGCTGGGCTGGCACGTTACAGCCCGATCCCGGGTCAGTCGCGGTCGGGCGCACCCAGCGGGAAATAATGCCGGTACTTCCGGGCTTCCTCGACCGTCCGGGCAAAGGAGGGCCGCTCGATCAGCCGCGCGCGATAGGCGCGCAGGACGGGATAGGCCTGCGTGATAGGATGAACCCAGTCGGCATAGAAGAGCGCCGGCGCCGCCGCGCAATCCGCGAGCGAGAAATCCTCGCCTGCCGCCCACTGGCGTCCGCTAATCCGGCCCTCGATCCAGCCATAGGCACGATCGAGCGCGGTCGCTGCGACGCGCTTCGCCTCGTCGAGGCGATCGGGCTTCTCCCGCAGAGACTCGTTCACGGCGCCCTGCATCGCGCTCATCACATGATTGTCGAAAACGCGGTCGATCAACCGCACTTCCAGCGCCGCCTCCGGGTCGTCGGGCAGGAAACGGACCGGCCCGCGATGGTGCACGTCCAGGTGCTCGACGATGATGCTCGTCTCGGCGATGGCCTGTTCTCCGTCGACCAGCACCGGGAATTTGCCGATCGGCCAATGCGCGCGCAATTCGTCGCCGGCCCCCGGCTCTTCCATATGGCGATAGGAAAAGGGGGTATCATTCTCCCACAGAGCGATCAGCACTTTCTGGCTGTAGGACGAGAAGGGGTGGGCATAGAGAGTCAGTGACATGGGCATCCTCCGCGCCGGCGCACTATCCCGACCTGAGCATGTCGGAGGGGCCGATCGCACCCATCATGCACGGCAGGGCCGCGAACGCCAGCGGGGGCCGGGCCGCGTGCCGGTGGTGAACAGGTCCTTGATCCGGCGTCTTTGCCGATCATGATCCCGTTTTAAATCGCGCAGCTTTTCGATATCCGGACGTCATGGCCGAAGAACCGCAGACGATAGCCCTTCATAGCGTGCTCACCCGAAATACGGAGTTCATGTGGTCGGAGGTCGAAGGTGAAATCGTGATGCTCGACGTCGCGACCGGATCCTATATCAGCTTAGACCATGTCGCTTCAGAGATATGGCGACTGATCGAAACGCCGCTGGACGTGGGATCTCTCGTCGACCGGCTTTGTTTGAAATATCATGGCGACCGATCGGTCATCGAGGCCGATGCCATGCGGTTTCTTAACCGGGCGATCGCCCGCGATGTCATCCGTGTCGGAGATTGAGCGCGAGACGGTTGCCCGCCCGATCCCGGTCAGGGCCTTTCCCTTTGGCGAAGGACTGGAAGTCGTAGAGATCGATGTCGCCGGGCTGCGCAGCGATTACCCGTTTCAGTTCGATCAGATCGCGGCAGCCCGCGCCTTGCAGCGGCCATTGTCCAGCCGGCGGACTCCACCGCTCGACCTTGCTGACGCATCGGCTCCCGACGGACTGATCTTCCATGTCGGCAGATGCGGATCGACGTTGCTCGCCGTCGCCCTGGCACGCTTGCAGCAGAGCCGGGTCGTTTCGGAGCCCGGCGCGCTTAATGATGTGCTGAGCGAGGCGGGGTTCTGGCGCTTCCAGCCATGGCCGCGACGTGAGGCGGCGCTGCGCCATCTGATGCACCTTCTGCCGGCGGGGTTCGGCGACGATCCCGGCCCGCTCATCGTGAAGATGTCGAGTTGGACGACGAGGGAGGCCGCGCGACTGCAGACCATGTGGCCGGGCGTCCCCAAGCTCTATCTGTACCGCGAGCCCCTCGCTGCGCTTGCCTCCTTCGCAGCCCGGCCGCCGATCTGGGGGCGCCATGCCGGTGCGGAGGGGCTATTGGATTTTGTCGCCCGGACAGTGGCGGATGGCATGAACGTCATAGCCGAAATGATCGAGGGCGATCCGATGGGCGACTGGATGCTCGTGAACTATGCCGAACTCGCGGACACCATGCCTGCCATCTGCCGCCATTTTGGAATGAGCCCAGGAACCGATTTGGTAGCGCGCTTCAAGGTCCTGGCTCGCACGAACGTGAAGGCGGCCGACCAAGGCGACGCAGCCGTGCCGCGGATAGACCCCTGCGATCCTGCGCTCGAAGCCATAGTCGCGACGGTGGTGCGCGAACCTTATAATCGGCTGGAAGCCCTGCGCCTGGCGCAGAAGGCGCGGTCGTCCTTCGGCGATAATGCCGCTTGCGGCAGAAGCCGGTCATGAGTGCGATCTACGGGGCCTGGCATATCGACGGTCGACCTGGAGCGCGTTCTGCGTGCGAACGGATGCAGCAGGTGGCCCGCGCCTTTGGTCCCGATCAGGCGCGCGCCTGGGATGGTGGAGAGGTTGCGCTGGGGGCTGCGTTGCTGCGACTCCTGCCGGAGGACCGTTTCGATCGGCAGCCATTGCTCGGCGCGAGCGGGGTAGTGACCCTCGTGGCCGACATTCGTCTCGACAATCGCGGCGAGCTTGGCGAAGCGCTCGGCATATCGCCCCCGGACATGGCTCGCAGAAGCGACGCGGACGTGCTTCTTGCCGCCTATGAGCGCTGGGGCGAGGCGGCGATCGACCGTCTGGTCGGCGACTTTGCCTTCGCGCTGTGGGACGCGCGGGACCGTTCGCTGCTGATCGCGCGTGACCATGGCGACGCGCGCCCACTCCACTATCATCGTGGCAAGGGCTGGTTCGCCTTTGCCACCATGCCGAGCATATTGCTGGCTCTTCCCGATATCGGTCGCGATCTGGATCCGGTCAGGCTCGCGCGCTGGCAGCTGCTGCATCCCGACGAAGGAAGCCGCAGCTTCTACGAACAGGTCTCGCGCGTCGAGCCGGGGCATCTGGTGCGGATCGGCGCTGACGGGCGCGTGGATGTTCGGCGCCACTGGCGGCCCGAAGCGGTGCCGGTGCTGCGGCTCGCACGTCCCGAGGATTATGCCGAGGGGCTGCGCGCCGTGCTGGATCAGGCGGTCGAAGCGCGGTTGCGGAGCGTACGCGGCAACGCGCTCCTGCTCAGCGGAGGACTCGACAGCAGCGCGGTAGCGACCAGCGCTGCGCCGATCCTCGCGGCGCGGAGAAAGGCTTACCGCCATAACCAATGTGCCGCGCTCCGACGTCCCGCCCCAGTTCATGACGCATGCCCGCCTCGACGAAGGGCCATTCGCCCGTCTCGTGGCGGCGCGGCATCCGAACATCGACCATCACCTCATTCACCTCGCCGATGCGGACCTGCTGGCGGAGGTCGAGCGCTTGATCAGCTATGCCGATCAGCCGGTGATGAACCCGCTCAACACGGCCTGGCTGTGTCTTGGCTATCGCCTTGCGGCCCAGCGCGGCAATTCGACGGTTCTCGTTGGCACCAAGGGCAATTTGGGTATCAGCTATACCGGCCAGCACGCGCTGTCGGAGATGATGGACAGCGGCCGCTGGGCTCGGCTTCTGGCGGAAACCCGGCTGCTCCGCCGCAATGGTTATGCGGCGCGGGCGGAATATCGCCTCTACACGGTCGTGCGAAAGGCGCTGACCGCGCGCCTCCCGGATGCGGTCCGACGGCTTCGCCGGCACCCAATCTATGAGAATCTCTACCCGATCGCGCCGGCATTGCTGCGGCAGATGGGATATGACGGGCCGGACGATGCGCGTCTGGCGCAGAATATATCACCCCGGCTGCTGTCCTGGCGGTCCTGGTTTCGGCACATGCTGCCCATGGCCGACGCTGCGCCGATGAACGCCGCGATCCGGGCGGCCTTTCGCGTCGACCGTCGCGACCCGACCGCCGATCGCCGCGTTCTCGAATATTGCCTGTCGACCCCGGCGGATATCTTTCTCCGCGAGGGGCAGCCCAAATGGCTCTATCGCAAGGCCTTTGGCGAGCGCGTGCCGGCCCCGCTATGGGAGGACAGGCATGTCGGCCTCGCAGCGTCCGACTGGAAAGCCGTGCAGATCCAGGCGCAGGCTGCCCTGGTGGGAGAGTTGCAGCGGCAGCTGGCGACCGACGCCTGCAGCGATGTGGTCGACGTGCGGACCTTGCTGGGCCTGGCGCAGTCTCTGGAAGAGGCGGACCCAGCCGATCGGGCCTCCTATTACCGCTATAATCTGAAGCTTATGCGCGGCCTTTCGACGGGTATATTCACCCGCAAGGCGAGCGGCAGCAACGCCTGAACGCATAGGCCGGAGCCTCGCCCGCCTCCTTCAATCCTCTATGACGAACAGGAGCGACTTGCGGATCAGCCCCGACAGTGCCCGCTCGACAGTTTGTGCGTCGGAACCGTCGATCAGCGCGCCGACGCGGCTGCCGCCGCTGTCCAGAAGGTGGAGGAGCAAGGCGCATTCGGCGGAGTCCAGCAGGATCTCGGCGCCATTCGCCTCGATCCGAGCCTCGCCCTCGGCTGGAAGGTTAGGGCGACGGCGCAAGGTGGGGGATACCCAGGCCTCGGGGGCGATCCGACCGAACAGGCCGAGGTTGAGAGGACTGTGGGGAGCCACAGCGCGATCGCGGTCGGCGAGCATTTCACGCAGGTCGAACTGGTCGACCAGCCTGTGGAGTGCCTGTCTCAACGCGATCGACCGCTGGTCGAGACTCTCCCCCTGCGCCTCTGGCGTGATATCGGTGCGGAAGATGATATCGCGGCCGCTGCGTTCACGCAGCCAGGATAGGCTGTCGCGGGCCTTGGCGTTTTCGATGCCTATGGTCAGGTGCAGCGATTGTTCGCCAACGACCGCCGCATGATGAACCTCTCCGCGCGGCAAATAGAGCAGGTCGCCCGGCTGCAATTCTTCTTCCCATTCGGGATCGCCCACTGTGGCCGCGCCGCCGCCCAACGGACGGGCATCGGCGCCGCCATAGCCTTTCCACGCCTTCCTGCCGTCCAGTTGCAGGATCAGCACATCATGCTCGTCCGAATGCGGCGGAAGTGCGCCGCCATGGGTGAAACTGGCATAGGCATTGGCCCACATGTCCGCGCGCAGCTCGCGCTCCAATGAAGCGACGAGGACGGCTATGCGCTGGCTCAGGCGCTCGACGGCAAGAAATTGTATGCTCAGCCCCTGTTCGCACAGTTGGTGCAAGGCCTGGGCCAGCAGGACGCGGTGCCGGCCGTTCTCCCGCTTGCTCACGAGTTCGATGGGAACGTCCCGCCCGGCGCGCAAAAGGCGCACGCGGCCGGATGCCAGCGTGTCGATCGTGAGCCAGCGGTTCAGTTCGGACCATGGGGCGAGTCGCGCGAGATCGATCCGCGGCGTGCGCGATTTGATCGGACGCTTTTCGGCTATGGCGGCAAGAAGCTCGCCTTTCTCAGCGGGCGGCAGAAGGTCGGACAGCCCGGAGATCATTGCGCTATCTTTGCAAAAGCCGTTTCTGGTAGCGCTGGACCGCCTCGTTCAGCCACGCCCGACGAGCATCAGGACGGCCGATTGGGATCCTGGTCGGCGGAAACAGCGCCACCTGCCAGCGTGACCGCGACGGCATCGATCTCGATCATCTGCGGCGGCGTCCAGGCCTGCTTCGGCGCATCGGCCTGGGGTGCAATCTCGTGCTTGTCGGACGTGCTCATGAATATCCCCTGTCTCTTCTGGCCTTCCTAGTGCGGCAGATCGCTGAAGCTTGGCAAGACCATTGTAGGCCGCATGTTCATCGCTATCGCGCGGCCAAGCTCTCAAGCAGCCCAGCAGAGCCGCGCGGCACCGTCTTTCTGCCTGGGTCATAGGTGGGCGACAGGATCTCGAGGATCCGGGGCAGCGAGAAGTGTAGCAGGCGGCGGCGATAGGCCTTTTCCTGCGCGCGCAGCTGCGCGCGGGCCGCGGCGTCGAGCCCCGCACAGTCGTGGGCGATCAGGTGGCCCGAGACACGCTTGCCCCACGCCCCGAGGTGCCGGGCAGCCTCGGCGAAGCCCCGGATGCGCGCCAGATAGCCGCCGCCCAGCTGGCGGTGGACGTCGAAGCAGACCGAGCGATGCTCGAACTCCTCCGCCAGATGCCATTGCCACAGGCGGACCACGCGCGCGTCGGCGCCTTCCAGAAGATCGTCGACATGCCCGAAGAAGAACTCGGCCTGGATCAGGCCCAGCGATTCGAACCCCTCGCAATAGGCGGCGCAGTCGCGGAGCGAGCGTGTCCTGAGCATCGCCTCATAGTCCGCCGTCAGTTCCGCGTCGAAAGCGCGAAGCTCGGGGTAGCGCGCCCACATCGTCTTGTTGAACAGGCGGTGGTAGCGATAATGATTGCCTTCCTGGGCCATGAAGATCTCGATGTCGCGCCGCGTGGCGGGGTCCGTGATCTCGCTCAAGGCGCGCGCCATCACCTTATTCAGGAAGATCTCGACCGCCGGGATGATCAGCGATCCTGCGTTGACGATCTGGGCGAAGGCGTGGTCGGACGCCCAGTGGGGCAAGGCATCCTGAAAGACGATCCTGGGATTACGCGCCTGCATCGACGGTCTCCATGAATGGCCGCTGCGGATTCATCGGATCGTGCATATAGCCCCCGGGATCGCGAAGCTGTACGCTTGACGGCCGCGTGCCGCCGCCATGGAAAGCTACAGCCCGCATCTCATCCTCTCTTATGTTTCAGGCCGACTTTCTGCCGGTCTTCGCAGAGATATATCCGCACGGACGGGGGAGCAAGCGAGGTAGGCGCGTACAAAATGGTCGATAAAGGGCATGGGAGGTATCAGTCGACTCTGGGGAGTTAGGAGCGAGCTGAGCAAATTAGCTTAGTTTATCTGCTGTCCCCATTACCCGATTGGTGGGTGCTGGCCTCACGGAGCTGTAGGCGTTTTCCGGCGGCAGGCCGTTTCGCCCGGAGAGCAATAATAGGCGCCCAGGCTCAGCTGGATGCGGTGTCCATCGGCCTGCGCCGCTGCGACGGCATCGCGGTTGTATCGGCCATCTGCTCCGAAACCGCACGCCCAATAGACACCGCCATCATTCACGCTGCGGGGGCCGCTTCCATTTGGGCAGCCGACTGTCCGGTTGAGGCTTTCAGGAGTTTTCCAGCCGCCGACCTCGCTGGGCCCCACCAGATGGCGGCGATTGTCCTGGCGGCCCCAGCAGAAATAATAGCCCGCGCCCCTGGTGGGGTGGGCAAGGCACAGGAAGGAGGCTTCGCGCACCGGCGGATGGCTCTTTGCGGGCACAGCCGGTTGTCCGCTGGATTTGGAGGAGGTCTGGGCCGTCATCGACTGGCCCTCATTTCCAATGGCGGCGGGCGCGGCCGGCTTTGTCGAAGCCGAACTGGCAGGGCGAGCCGCTGCCTCGTTGCGCAACTGCGCCGCCCGTGCGCGTGCTTCCGCCAATCGCTGCTCGGCCTGGCGACGCTGAGCGGAAATCTCGGCATTGCTGCGGGAGGCCGCTGCGGCGCGCTCCTGCGCGGCTTGGCGGTTCCGTTCCTGCTGCTGCGCCACGATTTCGCGCTGGCGACGATTATAGTCGTCGGTTTGCCGGTTGATGCGGTTGACCTCGTCCCAGCCGCGTTGATTTTCGACCGCTGCCGCCTGGAACTTCTGCCCGACGTCCTGAATGGCTTCGAGAATATAATTTCTCTTAGGCTCGTCGGCCTCCTCCTCCATCTGCGCAAGCCGCTCGGCACGCCGCTGTTCCTCTTGGCGTTGGCGGTAATTCTCGTCGGCGATCCGACGTCGCTCAGCAGCTTCGGTCGCTTGTTGCCGCTGTCGCTCAACCTCGGCTTGTCGTTCTGCGTCCTGCACAGCCTTCTCGGCGAGTTTGACCGCCTCTTCTGCACGCCAGACGGCATAGCGTTCGACATAATCGGGGTCGGTCTGAACGCCATTGTCGAAGGTGCAAGCTGTTTCGGGGCCATCGAACTGGCGGCACTTCCCGGCACCATGAGGCAAACCGCCGCTGAACGGGCCTCGATATTGGACCGGGCGGCGCATTGCGTCTTCGAAAGAGCTATAGACCGGGCCGACAGGCTCGAGATTGCCGCGTGCATCGCTGGTGAAGGCTTTCGCCGCTATGTTCACAACCCGAACGGTTGCGGATCCCGATCGAACGGGCGTTGGCTCTTGGCGCACAACCGTAAAGAACAGTTCTTCACCGGTCTTCGGGTGGCGCGACCATTGCAGCTCGTTTCCGTTTGAGGAGAAGGCGGAAACCTGCTCGCCGTCTTCATGGTCGCTCGATGTGCAGCCCGGCCACCAGGGGACATAACCGGCGGGAAACGCGACCTCGCGACATTTGCGGACGTTGCCCGCCGCACGACTCAACATCGATGGGTCGCGCGATATGTCCGGCTTGAACGCCTCTGGATGTTCTCGGATGAGCTTTTCGATATGCGCGCCGGAGACAAGATAGGTCGGCCCGTCGGATGACTCCTTGAACGGTTTCACGAAGGCTTGCCGATGCTTGACCAGCCACGGGCGATATGATCCCGTAGGCAGTCCACCGATCGCTTTCGTCAATTTCACACGAAGCGAACGGCTGTTGAGCAGCGGCATGGTGCCGGAAACCCCTGAGACGAACGAACGGGCACCCGTGATGACGATACCACGTTCGGGATAGCGGACGCTTGAGGCTTCGGTCTTGAACGCCCTCCCGTCATAGGTGCCATCGAACTCCGCGCCCGACCGCAGTACCATCTGGCCGGGGCCGGTGTCTCCGTCCCGCAGGTCCACGATGCTTTTTGGGTTCATGCCGCCCCAGATCGCAGCAGCGCCGCGCTTGACCGTCGTCGGCATCCCGCTGACGGCTTCCTGTTGCGTCGCCACATAGTCCTGTGCCGGGGTTCCCGTCATCCAGCCGAGCCGATATCGCGTTCCCGATTTGAGCAACCCGTCGCCGGCAGCGATGGCGAGGCCGGGGCGCTTGCCCTCTGCATAACCACCGACTTGTCCCACCCAGACCGTTCCGTCCGATGTTCTGATAAGACCCATGCCGGTAGGCGTGCAATCGACCAGGGTGCCGACATAGCTGCTGATCCGCGTCGGCGCCTCGACATAGTTCACGATCGCTTTGACCGTCTTGTTCTTGCAGTCCTTGTCCTGCTTCCTGCCCGCGTTGGACCCTTTCATTTCGATCTGCACATCCGGCACATAGGCGGGCATGAACCGCCCTCCATCTCCGTCTCGTTCACGGATAAGCGCCAGATAGGGCTCGGCAGCAGCAATGATTTCACGATAGCGTGGCGAGGGCCGATCATCGTCCGGCAAGAAATCGGCGACCCCGGGGGGCGCAGGCTGGGGCGGGACGGCCGCCAGCCCGCCGCTACCGAACGCGGTCAGAGCCATTACCGAAAACCTGAAGCGAACCATCCTCATCTCGACTCCCCTGCCCAATGCCGAACCACCGCCGGTTTCGCCCCTGCGGCGTCGGGTGCCGCCCCTGTCCGGTCGGTTGACGGACTGCTCAACTCGGCCGTGGAACTAGAGCAGTGCGCAAAATGTCAGCAATCTGAGGAAAACCGGAGAGTCTCCCATTTATCAGATCATAGGGCGATCGCTTGATACCGAAGGGCTCTCGCGACGGCCTCGTGAAGTGTCCGCGCGCGAAGCTTGCGGCGGGCGTTGGACAGATATTGCTCGACGGCCGAGATCGAAATGCCCAGCCTGTCTGCGATCTGGCCCTGCCGCAGGCCGCTGGCGATCAGGCTCAGTGCATCGCGTTCGCGAGGGGAGAGTTCGGTTATGCCGAGACGCTCGCGGGTAAGGACGCCAATCGCGCTGCCATGAAACAGATGCACCAGGGTGATCAACTGAGGGACCAGCCCGGCGGTAGCCTCGGCAAGCCTTGCTTCATTCAGCGTCGAGCCTAGCGTCATGCCGGCGACCGGAACATCCGGCTGGAAGATCGATGTCAGCGGTATGCACAGCGCCGATCGGACGCCCGCCTCAGCGGTTTCCATAGCGGTGCGGCGCTCCTCTGGATTTTCGAGCTGGCGGCCATGACTTTCGCCCCAGGCATAGGGCAGAAGGTTGCCGGCGCGGACCGTGGCCACGAGCGGATCGGTAAAGTGCAGCTTGCGGTCTGTATAATAGGCAAGCCAGGACCGGCTCATGGTCGAAAGAAAATGGACATCGGCATCGGCATAGGCTGCGGCGGCCGGGTCGAAATAGCCGTAATTGATCTGGTCTATACCGAACTGCGCCAAGGCCTCGCAGAGACGTGCGAAGCGCGCTGAGGCGCTGGTCTCCGCCATCATCGCCCCGACCGTCGCCTGTAGCAAGAGTTCGGTTCGTTCGCTTGGCACCGCCCTACCCCCGCTCGGACCCTAGCTACACGCGCGTGAGTCGCGATACGTTACAGTACAAGCGGCTACGGAACCATATGTCCGCGAGCGGCGCTCGATACCCGTCGGTAGGGACGGGTGGGAGCGTCGCAAAGCGTTCGGCGGATCGGCACCGGTCGTCCGCCGATGGCCGTGACTGCCGATAATCGATGGAATATAGGCGGTACCATGTTCGATCTCGCGTCGGCGATGCGCAAGAAGGAAGAGTTCGAGTCCGCCCGCTTGATGGACTTCGAATTCCGTCAACGTGTTCGTGCCGTTCGTGCCCTGGCGAAGGAACTGGGCATGGACCCGTCCATCGCCAGCGCGGTCGTCGTCGAGGCGAGCGATGCCGAAGTTCCAGCCCGCATTGCTGTCATCACGGGCAGGTCAATCGCTGAAATATGTAGCGGCTATGCGCGTTGCCTGGAGGACGCAAGGGCGCAACTCGTCGCCGAGCTTGGAGACCCGACGCCCCATCGATTGGGATAGCGTTGCCCACCCAACCACCGTTAACGGATGTCGCTGAAAAAATGGTGGAGCCGAGGGGGATCGAACCCCTGACCTCTGCAATGCCATTGCAGCGCTCTCCCAGCTGAGCTACGGCCCCGTGCCATTTCGGTCGCTTGCCGGTTGGGCCCGGCGGCGGAGCGCGCCCTTTAGGTCAGCTTCGAGGGCCTCGCAAGACCCTTTCGCATCGCGCGCTCGATTTTATGCCGATCACCGCCGGGGCGGGCCGCAGGGGCCCGCCCCGGCGCGCGGATCAGTTGTCGTCCTCGTCGTCGGCCGTGTTCAGGCCGATATCGTCGTCGCCGCCCAGATCGACGTCGTCGTCCGGATTCTCCTCGGCGTCCTCGTCGATGTCCAGATCGTCGGACAGGTCGGTGTCGACCGCCTTGGGCTCGGGACCTTCCTTCTTGGGCGCGTCGAACGGCAGCGGCTGCTTCGACTTGAGAACGGGCTCAGGCTCCCAGGCCGCACCGCATTCGATGCAGGTGACGGGATTGTCCTTTTCCAGGTCGTAAAAGCGGGTGCCGCACTTCGGGCAGGTCCGCTTGGTGCCCCATTCAGGTTTCACCACGGTTCAGAAACTCCAGTCGACATTGCGGAAACTTCGCGGCCGCCCGAGTCAATGGAAGGCCGAAACGCCGGGCGCCTTGCCATAGCCCGACGCCGCTGTCAAAAGCGCGCGCTTATGCACGGCCCCCATCCCAGCCCCGCGCGCTTCTCGGCCCCCGGCCCGTTGCGCGGAACCACCGGTGTTCCCGGCGACAAGTCGATCTCGCACCGATCGCTGATGCTGTCCGCGCTCGCGATCGGCGAAAGTCGCGTCGAAGGGCTGCTGGAAGGGGAGGACGTCCTCGCCACCGCCGCTGCGATGCGGGCGATGGGCGCCACGATCGAGCGCGGCGCGGACGATGTCTGGTGCATCCACGGCGTCGGCGTCGGCGGGCTGCTCCAGCCGCAGGGCGCGCTCGACATGGGCAATTCGGGCACATCGACGCGCCTGCTGATGGGCCTCGTCGCCAGCCATGCGATCACCGCCACCTTCACCGGCGATGCTTCGCTGTCGAAGCGGCCGATGGGGCGCGTGATCGAGCCGCTCGGCCTGATGGGCGCCGAGGTCAGCGCGAGCCCCGGCGGACGCCTGCCACTGATGGTGCGGGGACTCTGCCCGGCGGTGCCGATCGATTATCGCCTCCCCGTCGCCTCGGCGCAGGTCAAGTCGGCGATCCTGCTCGCCGGTCTCAACACGCCGGGGATCACCCGCGTGGTTGAGCCGATCGCGACGCGCGACCATAGCGAGCGGATGCTGCGCGGCTTCGGCGCCGAACTGACGGTCGAGGAGGATGGCGCAGGCGCGCGGCTGATCTCGATCCGGGGCGAGGCCGATCTGCGGCCGCAGCATATCGTCGTGCCGGGCGATCCCTCCTCGGCGGCTTTTCCCGTCGTCGCGGCGCTGCTGGTGCCGGGCTCTGAGGTGACCGTCACCAATGTCGGGCTCAACCCCACCCGCGCGGCGCTGTTCGACGTGCTGCAGATGA
>JAIYAJ010000136.1 GCA_027489105.1 Zymomonas sp.
GAACGCAGCGGAGACGGCGAACGCAGCGGAGACGGCGAACGCAGCGGAGACGGCGAACGCAGCGGAGACGGCGGACGCAGCGGAGGCGGCGAACGCAGCGGAGGCGGCGAACGCAGCGGAGACGGCGGACGCAGCGGAGACGGCGGACGCAGCGGAGGCGGCGAACGCAGCGGAGACGGCGAACGCAGCAGAGGCGGCGAACGCAGCGGAGACGGCGACCGCAGCGGGTACACTGGAGCGATGGAGATACATGCCGCGATGTCGTGGGGATATGTCTTAACGAGACCAGCTACGCAGCCCCCTCCCCGCCCCTTCTTTCCCCCCGTAGAGGCCGCCGCAAGCAACCGCAGGGGAGTGGGCACGCACGCCTCGCCAAATCACGGCACGTTTTACGAGGCATCTAAGGTCGATCGGAGACCGCTTTCACGTTCGCTTCGCGGAGACAGCAACCACAGAGAACCCAACGGTTACAAAGGGCAGAACCCAACCGTCGAGACGTCCGTTAGCGGTGGGCACAAATGCCTCCGCAGTGGGCCCCGAACGTGTTTGTATGCTGAGTTAGGGATGGGAAGGGGAGGGGGCTAGCTCCCGTTCCGCGTAGCTCGAACGTTCGGATCGCAACCCTACCGGGACATACGGGGTTAGGAGTGCGCGCTATGTGGCACGAAATGGTCGGCCGCCGTCAGATCACAAACCACCCAACCGCGCTCCGCTGTAACCGCTGTCTCCGCCTAGTTCGCCATCTCCGTTGTGGCACGCTTAACCGCTGCGACTTGCCGAACCGACGCGTTCGCTGTAACGCAACGGTTCCTTGCGAGCGCTGCTGGAGAAGTGAATGCCGGTCATCACCCTACTGTCGCCTAAAGGTGGCGTCGGAAAAACCACGACGGCCTTGCTGCTGGCGACCGAATTGGCTGCGCAGGATGCCGATGTAATCCTCATCGACGCCGATCCGAATTTCCCCTTGTCGAAATGGGCTGCGCTGGGCGGAAAGCCAGATAACATCCAGGTGATCGAGGAGATCGACGAGGAGACCATCATCGATACGATAACTGATGCGCGTAAACGCGCTAAGTTCGTGATCGTCGATCTTGAGGGAAGGGCGTCAGGGCGCGTCACGAACGCTCTGCTCGTGTCCAACCTTGCGTTGATCCCGATGCAGGGCTCTGCTCTCGACTCTAACGAAGCCGCGCGCGCCTTCAAAAACGTGCGGCAGGTGTCCAAGCATCGCGAGAAGCCGCTAAAATTTGCCGCAGTGTTGGCGAAAACCCAGGCTTCCGAACGTCTGTGGCCCCGTGACCTGAAGCAGATCATCGTTGGGCTCCGGGAAGCAGGCATTCCTGTCATCGACACCGCATTGGCCGACCGCGGCGCGTTCCGTGCATTGTTCAGCTTTGGTGGCACGCTTGCGACCCTGAAGAATAGCGACGTTGGTTCCCTCGATACCGCGCGCGCCAATGCAGCGTCCTTCGCCCTCGACGTTTTGAAGCTCCTCAACGAGAAGACCCCGGCATGACCCAAGCCAACACCCGCCCCGGACTCGCCAATTTCTCTCTCGATGAAGACGACGATATCCCGGCACCCACACCCGCGCAGCGCGCAGCCGCCCGAACAGGGGGAGAGAAGCTAGGCTTCAAATCCGAACCGTCAGAAGCTCCTGCAAAGCGCGCCCCGGCACCAGCGCGCGAAGCGGTCTACACCGCCAACTTCCACATCCGGACAACGCCCGAAGACCGCGAGCGATACGACGAGTTCGCCTATCGCAACAGGTTGAAGAAAGGCGAGGCGATGACGCTACTCCTCAACCTCGCGGAGGAGGCTGAAGCGGCGCGAGCGAACGCCCGCAAATGACTAAAGCTCAACGAACCGTGCGGTTACAACGGAGACGTGTATGCGGGCGGGCCTATTTGGCTCGTCGAGTTAGGCGAGCCTGGTAAAACCAAGCTGCCTCTCTTGGATGGGCCGGAACGGCAGGGGAGGGGGCACTTCTGGATTCGAGTCAGTTTACAAACGAAAGGGTCAGCACCGACTGACTGCTGACGACGCCCTTGCAGCTCGGCTGACACGGGCTGGGTGAACAGGCCTCGCTGCTCCGGGTACGATCTTAAACGCCGTGAGCGGGATCGGACGTCGCGGGGGCATCAGGCTGAGGGCGCGGCGCCTTCGTCGACTAGCATTATCAGGGCTATCGCGTCGACCATTGCAATCGCGGTGCGCAACGGCACGGCTTCTAAAGGATGACGGAGCAAGCCCAGCGCTGTTTCTCCATACGCCGCTAGGAACGAGTCAGAGGGCAATCGGCAGGAATGTGGGCAACCCGCGACGCTGTCAGCGGCGCTTGGCTGAATTCTCGGTGAGGTCGGCATTTTCGGCAGCGTGATCTCACCAGCAGTCTCGGCTTCCCGATAGCAACGCGATAAGCGGGTCATAAAAATGCCTATAGAGGCGCTAGCGCTGAATAGGCATACCGTCCTCCACAGACAGGGAGACGCACATGGCTCGCATCAATCCTATCCTGCTCCGGCACTTCCGCGACAAGCAGAAGATGAGCCAGGACGATCTCAAGAGACACTCCAAAATAGATAAAGGCACGATCCATCGGATCGAGACGGGACGGATGACCCGCAACAGCGAGCGCGTGATTGCTAGTCTGGCGAAAGCCTTGAAGGTCGAACCTGACCAACTCACGGCGGCGGAGGCGGATCGCGTCGCGGTGTCGGAAGACGGCTTTCCCTTCCCCAAGTCGCAGTTAAACGTGCGTATCGCACCGGAAACGCGAAACGCGCTGGCGCTTGTCAGCCAGCGCTACGGCGTGTCGACCCTCGACGTGATTGAGTTCGCACCCTTCCTCTTTCACCTGGTGGCAAGCGAAAGTCTCAAGGCTCGGGCCGACGTCCTCGCGGCGCTCCGCGCCGCCCGCGAAAGTGTAAGTGCGTTTGGCGGCCGCTTCAACCACCTGACCGAGCGCATGATGTGGGATTGGCAAGCTGAGGAGATTGAGGTGATCGAGGAGCGGTCGATCGCCACCCGCGATTTACGCGGAACGTCAATCGATGAAGCGAACTCCATTACCGACCCCCGGCCGATGGACTATGATGAGGATGAGGCAAACCCCTTCATCACCCATCTGCGAGAGCGATTGGCAGCAGTCGGCGCCGATGACTCGGCCGACCGGCTCGAAGGCTGGTACAATGTGGCCGGCGTTCGATACCAAATCTGCCGTGAGGAATCACTCTCCTGGTTCGGTGGTGACGAGGATGCTGCCGATGACTTCGTCGCCGGCCGTTTCAGCATCACCGATATGCCCAAGGCCATACGAACCGGCGCCTGGGAAGAGCGTGTTGCCTGGGCGGTGGCCAAGCGCGAGGAAACTTGCGCACGCACAAGCGATTATTTCGCCTCGCTTGGTTTGGGGGATCTGTTGTGATTGCCATCAAGCTCAATGCTGGCAGCGTCCGGCCCGCCCGTCGCTCGAAGCTGAGCCGACACGCGGAGCGGCGGATGAAAGACCGCTCCATACCGCCCTCTATCGTCGAGGCGCTGTTGGATTTCGGCGAAAGGGCGGCGTGCGGTGGTGGCGCGGAAACATGCTACTTCACGAAGCGCAGCTGGCGTCGGTTCGCGGCCTATCTGGGTTCAGAGGCCCGGCACTTCGATCGCTACCGCTCTGCCTATGCGATCGTCGGAAGCGATGGGCAGGTGGTCACGTGCTGCTGGCGGCACTGAAGTCTGGTTTCTATCACCGTCAGAGTCAGTTTCCGTTGCTTGGCACGGTTCATAGCTTAGAAGCAAAATGTCAGGGCGTGGGGGATTGGTTTGTCGTCACATCTATCAGCTGCGGCATGGGTGCGATTTTTGCGCAACTATGGTCCGATTCCGACCAATGACAATATGTATGATGAGTCGATTCAACGGGCGTTGAAGAGGCATAGGATCACACCAATCACGCTTCCGGCACCTCTCGTCGATCGTCTTATAGACAACTTCGAGGGTGTGACGCCTGTCTCTCACATCATTACCGGCACGGCCGGAGACGGCAAGACCTACCATTGCCGTGAGGTCTGGACTGCACTGGGCGGCGATGCCGGGGCCTGGAACGCCGGCGCGAAGATTCAGACGCTCTCGGTCGGCACTCGCTCGCTGGTAATCGTGAAGGATTTAAGCGAGCTGCGTGACGAGGAGAGTGCC
>JAIYAJ010000368.1 GCA_027489105.1 Zymomonas sp.
GAGCGGCATCTTGGCGACGCCCGCTTCCTGCTTGATCCGCTCGGCCGTGGCCTCCCCGATCAGCAGATTATGGTTGCGGCGGAAATAGGAGCTGATCGCTTCGTCCATCTTGTCGCCGCCGACGCGGACCGAGGTGGTATAGGCGAGGCCGCGCAGCGAGAGCACCGCAACCTCGGTCGTACCGCCACCGATGTCGACGACCATCGACCCGATAGGTTCGGTCACCGGCATGCCCGCTCCGATCGCGGCGGCCATCGGCTCCTCGATCAGCCACACCTGGCTGGCGCCGGCGTTGGAGGCGGCATCGCGGATCGCGCGGCGCTCGACCGAGGTCGAGCCCGACGGCACGCAGATCACGATTTCGGGCCAGCGCATGAAGGTGCGGCGGCCATGAACCTTCTGGATGAAATGCTTGATCATCTGCTCGGCGACGTCGATGTCCGCGATCACGCCGTCGCGCAGCGGGCGGATCGCCTCGATCGTGCCGGGGGTCTTGCCCATCATCAGCTTGGCGTCGTCGCCGACCGCGCGGACCCGCTTGACCCCGTTGAGCGTCTCGATCGCGACCACCGACGGCTCGTTGAGTACGATGCCGCGCCCGCGAACATAGACGACGGTGTTGGCCGTGCCGAGGTCGATCGCCATATCATGCGACATGAACTTGAAGTAGCGCTGCAGGAACATGCTTTGGTCCGTTCTCTAGGCCCGCCCCAGGCCGGATGAGGTCTCGCGAGCACCACCCGACAGGCCAAGGAAAACCGGCGTCTATCAAGGGATGCGGAACGCTGCCGCTTGGGCTAGGACGGGGACCATGTCAATACGCCGCCTGCCCGAACATCTTGTGAATCGCATAGCCGCCGGTGAAGTGGTCGAAAGACCGGCCAGCGCGCTCAAGGAACTGGTCGAGAATGCGATCGACGCAGGGGCGCGCCGCATTGCGGTAAACCTCTCTGAAGGCGGGCTTTCCGCTATCGAAGTGATCGACGACGGCTGCGGCATGGAGCCTGCACAGATCGCGCTGGCGCTGGAGCGGCACGCGACGTCGAAACTGCCCGACGATGCGATCGAGGCGGTCACCACGCTCGGCTTTCGCGGGGAAGCGCTGCCCTCGATCGCAAGCGTTGCCGACCTGACGATAGAGAGCCGCGTCCGGGGCGCCGATGGCTGGCTCCGGCGCATCGACCATGGCGAGCTGGCGGGGGAGGGGCCGGCAGCGCTTCCGCCAGGCACGCGCATCCGGGTCGCCCATCTCTTCGCCAAGGTGCCGGCGCGGCGGAAGTTCCTGCGCTCGGCACGGTCGGAATATGCGGCCTGCGCCGACGTCGTCCGCCGACTGGCGATGGCCCGGCCCGATATCGGCTTCAGCCTGGAACATGACGGGCGCCGCGCGATCCTCGTCTCGCCCGACGAGGACCGGGTGGGCAGGGTCGCCGCGCTGACCGACAAGGATCTGGCCGATAACAGCGTCGCGGTCGATTTCCGGCGCGAGGCGATCTCGCTGACCGGCGTCGCTGGCCTGCCGACCTTCAACCGCGGCGTCGCCGATCACCAATATCTGTTCGTCAATGGCCGCCCGGTGAAGGACCGGCTGCTGATCGGCGCGGTGCGCGCGGCCTATCAGGACATGCTGGCGCGCGACCGGCACCCGGTGATGGCGCTGTTCCTCGACCTGCCCGGCGATCTCGTCGACGTGAACGTCCACCCGGCCAAGACCGAGGTCCGCTTTCGCGATCCGGGCCTGATCCGGGGCATGATCGTCGGCGGGCTGCGCGCCGCGCTCGACGAGGCCGGCCATCGCAGCGTTCAGCGCGCCTCGGTCGCCAGCCTGGGCAGCTGGCAGGTTGGGGGCGGGGGATCGCCTTCGCCCTGGCCTATGACGGCAGGCGGGAGCCCGGCCTATCCCATGCCGACAGGTGATGTTGCCCCGCGCCAGGGGAGCGTCTGGGACCGGGTCGCCGACTATGCCCCCGCGCCGATGGCCCGCGCCGAAGCTTCGGCCGCGCCGGTGCCCGAGCCGACGAGCTTCCCGATGGGCGTCGCGCGGGGGCAGATCGCCGCAACCTATATCGTGGCGGAAGCGAGCGACGGGCTGGTGATCGTCGACCAGCACGCCGCGCATGAGCGCCTCGTCCTCGAACGGATGCGCCGCGCCATGGCCGCCGGGGGCGTGTCGCGACAGGCTCTGCTGCTGCCCGAGGTGGTCGAGCTCGACGAGCCCGCCTGCGACCGGCTCGAGGCGCGGCTCGGCGAACTGTCCGAAATGGGGCTCGACCTCGAACGCTTCGGCCCGCGCGCGATGCTGGTGCGCGCGACCCCGGCCTTGTTGGGGCAGGGCGACGTCCAGGGCCTCGTCGTCGACCTCGCCGACGAACTGGCCGCCTATGACGATGCGCTGTCGCTAAAGGAGCGGCTCGACCATGTCGCGGCGACCATGGCTTGCCACGGATCGGTCCGCGCGGGCCGCAGCTTGTCGGTCGCCGAAATGAACGCGCTGCTCCGCGAGATGGAGGTCACGCCCCATTCGGGCCAGTGCAACCATGGGCGCCCGACCTGGATCAAGCTCGGCCATGACGAGATCGAGAAGCTGTTCGGCCGCAAATGAGCGCGGCGTGAGAATCACTTGACGCAGGGGCAAGCCATTCGGAAAAATCGGGTCAGGAAAAGAAAGGACCAGTAGCGAAGAGCAAAGGAGGTAGGGATGGTTCGACCGCCTATGTCCAACATATATCTGGGGAATATCGCAGCTGGGGCAAAGCCTGCTAGCACGCCCCGCAGGAGGAGGTCCGCATGAGCGACGACCTCCTCAAACAGCTGCGCGGCTATGGTCTCGCGACGGTCGAGATCCATTATTACATGCCCGACCATCCGTCGCTTCTGCAGCTTTTCCTCTGGCAGCATTATGATGTCGCGCCGGACTTCCCGATGCTCAACCGCTTCCTCGACCATTGGCGCCGCGAGATCGAGGCGGTGCTCCACTCGATCCGCGTGGCCCACCGCCACCTGATCGGCCCAACCGAATGGCGCGCGGTGGACGGGATCATCACGATCCAGTGACGTGCGAGGGCTGGCGGCCGCACTGCGCAAGGGTTAGACTCAACCCGCCTTTCAGCGGTCGGGGTTGGATCGATGGCAAGCGATCGCGACCGGCCGCAGCCGGCAACACGCCTGTCCGCGCGTGCTCGCATGAACAGCTTCGTCTATGCCGGGCGCGGACTGCGCTCGCTGGTGCGGAGCGAGCACAATGCCTGGCTGCACCTTGCCGCATCGGCTGTCGTCATCCCGGCAGGCTTTGCGCTGAAGCTAACCGTGGACGAGTGGCGGTGGATCGTGCTTGCCATCGCGCTGGTCTGGATCGCGGAAGCCTTCAACACCGCAATCGAAGCGCTCTGTGACCGGATCACCGATGCGTTCGATCCCGTAATCGGGCGCGTGAAGGATCTGGCGGCGGGCGGGGTGCTGCTCGCCTCGATCGGTGCCGCTATTATCGGAGTGCTGACCCTCGGGCCGGCTGCGATGAAGATTCTGATCTGACGCGAGGCAGGTCCGCAGGTCGGGGGGAGATGGAGGGAATTGACCAAGCTCCGCCGCCGGATGATTACCCGATAATATATATTATGTTAAATTACGGTGTGCCATGAATGCTCAGATGCGGCTCGCGACCACCGCTACCACGGTCGCGATCAGGAATATCGCCACCCACAGCAGCGCCAGTTGCAGCATCCGCCCCTTGGCGACGCCGCGCTGGAGGAAGCGCGGGACGACCAGGATCAGCATCGCGGCGATCGCGACGAGGCCGACGATCATGTCTCCGTTCATAGCAGCACCTCCAATCCGTCATGGCCCGGCTCGACGCCGTCCGGCAGGGTCGCGGCCAGGGTCGCATAGTCCATCGACTGGTCCATATGGGTCAGCACGGCGCGCTTCGGCGCACAGTCGCTTATCGCGGTCAATGTCAAGTCGAGATGCGCATGGGTCGGATGCGGACGAACCCGTAGCGCATCGACGATCCACAGATCGACGCCGGAAAACAATTCTCGCATATCGTCGGTAACATCATGAAAATCTGTCGAATAGCCGATCGATCGACCGCCATGGTCGAAGCGCAGCCCGGCGCTGTAGATGTTGCCGTGCGGCTGAGCGACCGAGCGGATGCGGATGTCGCCGATCATCATCTCCGCGAGCAGATCGCCGGCCTCGACCGTCGACGGATAGCCATCGCGCCCGGCGAAGACATAGTCGAAGCGCTGGCGCAGCTGGCGGATCGTCGCCGGGAAGCCGAAACCCGGCACCGGCGTGCCGCGCGCATGGAAGATCTGGCGGCAATCGTCGATGCCGTGGCAATGATCGGCATGGTCGTGCGTCCACAGAATCGCATCGATCGCGATGACATCAGCGTCGAGCAGCTGCTGACGCATGTCGGGGGTCGTGTCGACCAGGATGCGCGTCGTCGCGCTCTCGACCAGGATCGACGCCCGGCTGCGGCGGTTGCGCGGTTCGGCTGGATCGCAGGCGCCCCAGTCATTGCCGATCCGGGGCACGCCCGAGGATGTACCGCAGCCGAGGATGCGGACCTTCATGCCGATGCTTTTGTAAACAATCTGAAGAAGTTGCCCGACGTCTCTCGCGCCAGTTCCTCGATCGGCCAGTCCAGTTCGGCCGACAGCATCCGCGCGGTGTCGACGACATAGGCCGGCTCGCACGGCTTGCCCCGGTGCGGCACCGGCGCCAGGAACGGGCTGTCCGTTTCGATCAGCAGCCGGTCGCGCGGGACGAGATGCGCGGTGGCACGCAGGTCGGCGGCGTTCTTGAAGGTCACGATCCCCGACAGAGAGATATAGCAGCCCAGGTCGAGCATCGCGCGGGCGAGGTCGGCGCTGCCGGTGAAGCAGTGGATGACCGCGGTGAAGGCCCCCTTCCCCATCTCCTCGGCCATGATCGCCTTGGTGTCCTCTTCCGCCTCGCGGGTGTGGACGATCAGCGGCAACCCGGTTTCGCGCGCGGCGGCGATATGGCGACGAAAGCTGGCGCGCTGCCGGTCGCGGTCGGATTTGTCGTAGAAGAAGTCGAGCCCGGTCTCGCCGATGCCGACGACGCGTGGGTGCCGCGCCTTCTCGACCAGCAAGGCGGTCTCGATATCCTCATGGGTATCGGCGTCGTGCGGGTGGATGCCGACGCTGGCCCAGACATCGGGCTCGCGCTCGGCCACCGCCAGCACGTCATTCCACTCGGCGGCGCGGGTCGAGATGTTGAGCATCGTCGTCACGCCCGCCGCCCGGGCGCCCGCGAGCACCTCCTGCTGGCGCTCGGCAAGGCCCGCATAGTTGAGGTGGCAATGGCTGTCGACGAACATCAGGCCTCGGCCGTCTCGAGCTCGAGCCGCGGGAAGAGCGGCACCGGCTGCGCGACGCGGTAGCCCGAGGCGCGCAGCTCGTCATACCAGCCCTGCCGTTCGAGCGCCGCGAAGTCGCGCGCATCGGCCGCCACGCCCATCTGGTCGAGCAGCTTGCCGGCGCTGGCCGGGATGACCGGCAGGATCGCGATGGCGAGGTCGCGGATCACCGCGAACAAATTGCCCAGCACGGTCTTCATCCGCTCCGGATCGGTCTTGCGCAGCGTCCAGGGCGCCTGGGCATCGACATATTGGTTGCAGGCGAACACCGCCTTCATCCACGCCTCGATCCCGACCGAAAAGGACAGTTGCTCGAAGGCGCGCGGCAGTTCGTCGAGGCAGGCCGTAGCGACCGCGCGGACGAGCGCGGCGTCATCCTCGTTGCGATCGAGTGCCGGCAGTTCACCGTCGAGATTCTTGAAGATCATCGACAAAGTGCGCTGCGCGAGATTGCCGAAGCTGTTGGCCAGCTCGGCATTGGCGCGGTTGACGATCGCCTCATGGCTGTAGCTGCCGTCGGAGCCGAAGCTGACCTCGCGCATCAGGAAATAGCGCAGCTGGTCGACGCCATAGCGTTCGGCCATGCCCATCGGATCGACGACATTGCCGACCGACTTGGACATCTTCTCGCCCCGGTTGAGCAGGAAGCCGTGGCCGAAGACCTGCTTGGGCAGCGGCACCTTCGCCGACATCAAGAAGGCCGGCCAGTAGACCGAGTGGAAGCGGACGATGTCCTTGCCGATCAGGTGCAGGCTCGCCGGCCAATAGCGGTCATAGGTCTCGCCACGATGGGGATAGCCGACCCCGGTCAGATAGTTGGTGAGTGCGTCGACCCAGACATACATGACGTGGCCGGGGCTGCCCGGAACCGGCACCCCCCAGTCGAAGCTGGTGCGCGACATCGACAGGTCGCTGAGGCCGCCGCTGACGAAACTCATCACCTCGTTGCGCCGGCTTTCGGGGCGGATGAAGTCGGGCTGGTCGCGATAGAGCGCCAGCAGCGGCTCCTGATATTTGGACAGCCGGAAGAACCAGCTTTCCTCGACGGTCCATTCGACCGGCGTGCCCTGCGGCGACAGCTTCTGCCCGCCCTCGTTCTCGACCAGTTCCTTCTCGTCGTAAAAGGCCTCGTCGCGGACCGAATACCAGCCTTCATAGCGATCGAGATAGAGATCGCCATTGGCCTCCATCGCCTGCCAGATCGCCTGGCTGGCGGCATAATGGTCGGCGTCGCTGGTGCGGATGAAGCGATCATAGCTAATGTTCAGAGCGTCGTCCATTTCCTTGAAATGGGACGACATTTCATCGGCCAGCGCGCGCGGCTCCATGTCGCGGGCGCGGGCTGCCTGCACCATCTTCAGGCCATGTTCGTCGGTGCCGGTCTGGAAGCGCACGTCGCGCCCCATGCCGCGCTGGAAGCGGGCGATGACGTCGGCGGCGATCGCCTCATAGGCGTGGCCGATATGCGGGCGGCCATTGGGATAGCTGATCGCGGTGGTGATGTAATAAGGCTCGGACATGGGCCTGCACTTAGTGTGTGATCGCCCGCTGTGGAAGCGCTTTGCGGCGCTGTCCGGTCCGAAAGGATCAGCGCCCCGCCGGGGCGAGCCGCGCAAGCAGGCCGGCCAGTTCGAACACGGTGGTGGCCGGGTCGAGCGAGAGGTGAACCGCGCTCTCGCCGATGCGGCGCGCCTCTTCCCAAAAGCGCAGCGCATCCGCCAGCGCCTGCCCGGTCCGCCGCCGCGCCTCGGCTGCGATCCGCGCGGGCGCGCGCTCGATAAAGGCTTCGTAGCGCGCCTGCGCGGCCTTGCCCGACAGCTGTTTCGCCAGCTGCGCCCGGATCGCGTTGGTGGCGTCGCCCTCGACGACGAGCCGGTCCATCGCGGCGTCGAGCGCGGCAATCTGCAGGCCGGCGAAGCTCAGCGCCCTGCCCGGCGATCCCTGCCCGCTGCGGATCAGCGCATCGATCTCGTCGCGCGGCTCCTCGGGCAGCGCGGCCAGCAAGGCAGTCAGCATCTGCCGGTCGTCGAGCGGCGCGAAGCGCAGTTGGCGGCAGCGCGAGCGGATCGTCGGCAGCAGGCGGCCCGGCGCATGGCTGACGAGGAAGAAGATCGTGCCCGCCGGCGGTTCCTCGAGGCTCTTGAGCAGCGCGTTGGCCGCCGGCCGTTCGAGATCGTCGATCGCATCGATGATGACGATCCGGCGCGACGACAGGCTGGGCGTCGTCGCGAACAGGCTCTGGAGCGAGCGCACCTGATCGATACTGATCGAGCGGGCGAGATCCTCCGACCGATCCTTGGTCAGGCGGGTCAGGATGCGCAGATCCGGGTGGCTGCCGGCGCGGATATAATGGGAGACAGGATGCGTCTCGGGGGTTTCGAGACCGGGTAGCGACACCGGCGGTCCGGCGGCTTCGGCGAGCAGGCGGGTGGCGGCGGCCAGCGCGAAGCTCGCCTTGCCGATGCCCTCCGGCCCGGTGAGCAGCCAGGCATGATGCAGGCGTCCGCTGTCCGCCGCCGCCCGCAGCGCGGCCACCTGCTCCTCATGTCCGACAAGTGTCACGGCAACAGGTCCGCCAGCGCGTCGAGGAGCCGGGCGGTGACCTCCTCGGGCGTGCCCCGCGCATCGATCCGGCGGACGCGACCGGGTTCGGACATGGCGATCGTCTCGAACGCCGATGCCACGGCGGCATGGTAGGCCGCGTCGCGCCCACCGATCCGGTCGGCGCCATCGCGGTCGCGGTCGGCGGCGCGGTGCGCGGCCTCTTCGGGCGGCAGGGTCAGCAACAGGGTCCGCTCGGGCAGGAAGCCGCCGCTTCCGAAGCCGTGCAGCGCGCGGATCCGGTCGAGCCCGAGCCCGCCCGCCCCGCCCTGATAGGCGGCCGAGCTGTCGAGGAAGCGGTCGCACAGCACCCATTTGCCGGCGGCCAGCGCCGGCTTGATCGTCTTCGCGACATGGTCGGCCCGCGCGGCCGCGAACAGCAGCGCCTCGGCCTCCATCGTCCAGCGGTCGCCGCTGCCTTCGAGCAGCAGGCGGCGGATCGCCTCGGCGCCTTCGCTGCCGCCGGGCTCGCGCGTCTCGACGACCTCGATCCCGCGCGCGCGCAGGGCAGCGGCGAGGCTGCGCGCCTGGGTCGACTTGCCCGCGCCCTCCCCGCCTTCCAGACTGACGAACCGGCCGGTCACGGCCTCAGGCGAGGCCGAACAGCCAGCGGAGGCCCGCCATCATCCGGTCGAAAAAGCCCGCCTCGCCCACGTCGCGATCGGCGACGAGCGGCAGCTTCTGCGGCGCCATGTCGGGACCGGACACGACCAGATCGGCAATATGGTCGCCCTTCTTGAACGGCGCCTTGATCGGCCCCTGATAGACGACCCGGCTCTTCAGGTCCGAACCCAGCCCGGCGGGCACGGTCACGACCAGATCCTTCGGCGCCACCAGCCCCACTTCGCGCGCGTCGCCCAGCTGCACTTCGGCGATCTGCACCTTGCGGCCCTTCGGCGCGACCGGCTTCGACTGCCAGGCGCGGAAGCCCCAGTTCATGAAGGACACCGACTGCTCGACGCGCTGGTTGAACGAGGTCAGCCCCGACAGCACCATCACCAGACGTCGTCCATTCTGCTCGGCCGAGCCGGTGAAGCCATAGCCGGCCTCCTCGGTGTGGCCGGTCTTGAGCCCGTCGGCTCCGGCGACGCGACCCAGCAGCGGGTCGCGATTGGCCTGGGTGATCGCCTGGCCGCTGCCCATGGTCTTGCCCCAGGTGAAGCTCGGCCGGCTGTAGAAGGTCTTGTAGAGCTTCGGATGCTCCTCGATCGTCTTCTCGGCCAGCGTGGCGAGGTCGCGCGCGCTGACATAGGTGACGCCGCCGTCGGGCCAGCCATTGGACGTTCCGAAATGGCTGTTGGTCAGGCCCATTTCCTTGGCGCGGCGGTTCATCAGCGCGACGAAGGCCTCTTCCGTGCCCGAGATATGCTCGGCCAGCACGACGCAGGCATCGTTGCCGGACAGGGTGACGATGCCGAACAGCAGATTGGCGACGCTCACCTGCTCGCCGGGCGACAGGAACATGGTCGATCCGGCGGCGGGGCCGTGCCAGCGCTTCCACGTCTCGGGCCGCACCGTCGCCATCGCGTCGAGCTTGAGTTCGCCCTTCCGCACCAGATCGAAGGCGACATAGACCGTCATCATCTTCGCCATCGAGGCGGGCGGCATGCGCAGATCGGGATTCTTGGCGTAGAGGATCGCGCCCGAGGACAGGTCCTTCATGAAGGCCACCGGGGCCGGCGTGTCGAACGGGGGCGCCGCGGCTTCGGCCGGCAGCGACACGAACAACAGCATCCCGGAAAGCAGGGCGAACGTCTTACGCTTCATCGTCTTGGAAATCCCTCCGCAGTGGCGCCGTCGGCGGCTTCGATCCGCACCAGGCGCGACTCCTGATAGCCGCGTGACCGGACCTGCGCCAGCGCATTGCTCGCCTCGCCTTCACCCGGATAGGGACCGAGCCGAACCCGCCACAACGCGCCCACCGGCTCGACCCGCGCGCCCAGCAATTCGGCGATATCCTCGGCGCGGGGCCGGCTGCTCAGCGCCGTCACCTGGACGAACCAGCCACCCACCGGCACCGCTGTGTCGGGCACGGCCGCGGCGACGCGCGGCGGGGCTTTGGGCGTCGCCGGGCGCGTCGCGAAACGCTGGTTGAGCGAGGCCAGTTCGCTCGCCGAGGCATAGCGACGCTCGCTCGCCGGGCGGCCCGAACGCAGCGCCAGGCGATCCTCGTCCGACGGATAGACCCGGCGCACGCGTACCCGCGACACCCCCGCCCGCTCGATCCCCAGC
>JAIYAJ010000443.1 GCA_027489105.1 Zymomonas sp.
ACGAAGGACATCGTGCCGGGCATCACGGGCACCGATAGCGAGGGCTGGCGCGGCCATCTCATACCCTATGAGGCGGCCTCGCCGGGCGGCGATCGCTACGGGCTCGTGCTCGAAGGGGTCGACCATTATTTCGGCGGCGCGATCTGCCGTTATGACTTGCCGGGTCCGAAGCAGGTCGAGCGGCTCGCCGATGCAGCGCGCATTTCGGCGCTGTTCGTCGACGCCCATGGTCGCGGCGACCATGCGGCCGTCAAGCGCTTGAATGCGCTCGTGACCGACGCCCTGCCGAGGCGGCTGGTGCACAAATAGAGCAGGGTGCCCTGCCAACGAAAAGGGCCGCGCCGGGATATGCTCCGGCGCGGCCCTTTTCTTGATCGGCTTCTCCGCCGTCAGTCCTGCAGCGCAATCTCGGCAATGGTCTGGTTGAAGCCCTCGGCGGTGTGCGCCTGCGCGGCTTCATCGGCATCCTTGAGCTGGAGATAGAAGAGGCGGCGCAGGAAATCCTGGCGGCGCTCCTCGCGCTCCTCCAGCGCGGCCTGGTCGAGCTCGAGCGTCTCGATCCCGGCTGCGAGGTCCAGACCCGAAGCCTTGGCGACGCGCTCCGCGCTGTCGAGCCGATCGCGCAGAACCGACAGTTCGTTGGCGAGCGTCATGATCATCGCCATCGCATGATCGAGACCGGGAGTGTCGTAGAAGTCAGGGCGCTTGCCACGGGCGTGGCGGATCACGTGGGGGCGTTCCTGGGTCATGTCATGGGCTCCGGTCATGCCGCCATCTTCTTTTCGAGGGGTTTGCGGGCGATCAGCACCTCCCAGCCACCACCGGGTGCGAATTCGCCGGCGGTGAACTCGCGCTCGGCCACGGCCTCGCTCGCTTCCTGGCTATAGCCTTCGGCGGCGGCGGCGAACTCCATCACCGCCATCGGCGCGGTGTCGAAGCGGACGTCGGCGCGGTCGAAGCCGGCCTTCTCGGCCAGAGCGAACTGGTCCATGTCGCGCATTGCGCCCCAGAAAGGCTCGTTATTGTACCAGGTCTCGTTATCGAGGATGAACTGGGTGAACGGGTCCATCAGGTCGAAGGGCGGAAGATCCGCATGGATCATCAGTCCGCCGGGCGCGAGCAGGCGGTGCGCCTCGGCAAAGATCCTGGGCATGGCCTTGCCCGACGTTTCGTGGAGCAGGATGTGGCTGACGACGAGGTCGAAATGGTCGTCGGGGAAGCTCGTCTCCTCCGCGCTCATCTGCGCATAGTTGACCTCCAGCCCCATGCCGGCCGCACGGGCATGGGCATAGCGCACGCAAGGACCGCCGACATCGATGCCCCATACCTCGGCCTCGGGAAACAACTCCTTGTAGGGCAGGGTGGAGTGTCCCACCGTGCACCCCATGTCGAGGATCCGGCGCGGCTTGAACTCGGGCATGTGGCGCTTGAGATAGTTCACCACCGAGCGGCCCATGTCGTCGTTGTTCGGGCCGGTATAGCCCATCGAGTAGAGATAGACGCCCCGGTCGTAGAGTGCACCGACCGACACATCGTCCTCGCAGACCTCGCTGCAATAGCCGCCTGGCATGCAGTGAATGTCGAGCGCTGTGACGTAACGCGGCGGCGTGAAACCTTCCGGGATGACGAGCTGCGCCTTGGCGGCTGCGGACAATTCGCGCGCCTTGGCGATGAGCTCAGGCAGCTGACGATCGATCGAACCGTTGACCGACTCCCATAGCAGTTCCTGGGCGATCCGGTTGGCGGCCGCATAATGCTGGAAGTAGATGTCTTCGACCATGCCGCTGCGAATGTCGCGGCGATCGGCGGGCGGGCGGCCATGTGTCCTCTCGAACTTTTTGGCGACGCGCGTCTGATAGACCGGGGTCAGGCCGGGCAGCAGGGTCGACTGAATGAAGCCCTTGAAGCTCTTCGCGAACTCCTGCCGCGCCGCTTCGTCTGCGGTGGCCTTGGGCAGGATCGGATGATCCGCCTGCTGAAATGTATTGAGCATGGAGGCGACTCCGTCTGGATCCTTTGCGCGGCCGGAACATGGCGCTTCTTGATGGCTTGCGGCAAGGCTTGGCTCGAATGGCTGTCCGCGTGGCGGATAGCATAAGGCCGGACGCTGCGGAGGATTTGATATCGCGCAACTTTGACCATAGAAATTCCCCCCAACCCCGAGGAATGGGCGCAGATGGACGATCAGAATTTTTCCCGCCGCGAGAGCCTGGGCCTGGCAGCCCTGATGGCCGGCATGGTGGCGTTGCCCGGAACCGCCGAAGCTGCGGCGACCAAGGGCGCTAAGCCCGCCGGCAAGCCAAAGATCGACTTCATCACGAAGATCGACTTCAAGGATCCGAAATGGACCCGCGATACCTATGCGCGGATCGATGCCGACATCGACCCGACCAGGGAGAAATGCGGTTGGATCAAGGGCAAGGCTTACGGCGTGCGTCCGAACGAAAAGGTCCGTCCGCTGTTCGGCGTCGAAGGCTTCAGCTTCGTTCGCGTGAAGAAGCTGGAGGACGGCTCCTATCGGCGCATGCTGCGCGAGGTCGTGTTCTACCGGAACCTCGAAACCGGCGAGATCATGAAGGAATGGGACAATCCCTACACCAATGAACGGGTGAAGGTGGTGCCGATCGCCAATGATCCGTTCAACTTCACGATCAGCGAGTTTCAGCCCGAGGCGCCTTCCTATGGCGGCTTGCAGAAGAGTGAACCGAAGAAGATCCCGTTCCTGCAGGATTGGGAATATGGCCCCAACGGGACGATGATCCTCCACACCGGCATCGACATGCAATATCCGAACGCGCTTCAGCCTGACAAATGGGTGCGCGAGAGCTCGGGTGTCATGAACCGCGTGTCCGAGCACTTCATCTATGCGGTGAAGAAGGAAGACGTCGAAAATCCCCATCTGACCCACATTCCGCACATCGGCGCCTGGAGCCGGATCACGCCGTGGCTCCCCTGGATGCTCATGGGACAGGCTGAAGGGCATATCAGCTACTTCACCCATTTCCAGACTGCGGAGAATGGCGAGAAGGACTTGCCGGCGGACCTCGTTGCCGCTGCCCGGGCGATGGACGAGAAATGGCTGCATGCCCCGACCGAGGATTATGGCCCCTCGCTGTCGAGCCTCGAAAATTATGCACGCGAGCAGAAGCCCGCTCCGGTCCCTGCGGGGTGGAGCCCGCCGAAGCCGCCGGCTCCGCCCGCGCCTTTCCCGGTGAAGGCGCCCGCGTGATCGATTATCGGACGGTCCCCTCTCTTGCCGTCCGACCGGGCCTCCGCGCGACCGCTTTGGTTGCGCGGAGGCCTTTTCCGTTTTTGCAGACTTAGGGAATGGCCGCGATGGCGCATGGACTGACCGCCGAGGGACGACGGGAACTGGCGGCCGGATGGCCGATCATCCTGGCCGCCGCGCTCGCCATCGGCGTCGGTATCATGGGCATCGGCTTCTATTCGCTGGGCCTGTTCGTGCAGCCGCTCCAGGCCGAGTTCGGTTGGAGCCGCGCCGAGGTGTCGGGCGCTGCGGCCAGCCAGCAATTCGGAATCTTTCTGTCCGCACCGCTGGTCGGGTGGCTGGCGGACCGCTGGGGTGCCCGACCGATCGCCATCGCCAGTTTTCTGGTGACGCCGGTGGCGCTCATCGCCTTGTCGCGGGTCGGCAATTCGGTCGTGGAATGGGATCTGCTGTGGCTTCTCGTCTCGCTGGCCGGGGCGGGAACGACCCCGGCCATCTGGGCTCGGATCGTCTCGCTGCGCTTCGATCATTCCCGTGGACTGGCGCTGGGCCTGATGCTGATGGGCACCGGCACGGCGGCAATGCTCGCACCGGCGCTGCTCGGCCCGGTCTTTGCGGACGAAGGGTGGCGAACGGCGGTGCTGGTCATGGCGGGAGCAACCCTGCTGGTCGGACTTCCGGCGAGCCTGATCGTCGGCACGGCTGACCGCCCGGCTCCCGGTGAAAGGCTCCGCGGGCGCTTCGAGGCGAACCGGCAGACGCTAACGCTGCTCGTGATCGCCTTTCTGCTCGGCCTGATCGTGGCCGGGCTCATCGTCCATCTCGTGCCGATGCTGGTCGATCGGGGCATGGCCCAGGCCGATGCCGCGCGCATGGCGGCTGCGGTCGGCGTCGCGGTGCTCGTCGCCAGGCTCGTGGTGGGCTATCTGTTCGACCGCTTCCACGCGCCCTATGTCGCCGCGCTTTTCCTGCTTTCGCCGGTGATCGCTGCGCTGCTTCTGCTGGGCGGCGGGCCGGTGTTGATCGCAGCGCTCATGCTCGGTCTTGCCGCAGGCGCCGAGGTCGACATGCTTGCCTATTTCACTGGCCGTTATGCGGCGCTCCGCAATTATGGCGCGACCTATGGTGGCGTACTCGGCCTCTTCTGCCTGGGGGCGGGGCTGGGACCGATGCTGTTCGGTAAGGCCTATGACGCGCTCGGCGGCTATGATGCGGCGCTGTCGATCTCTGCGGCAGCGCTGCTGGTCGTGGTCGGGATGATCGCGACCCTCGGACGCTACCGCGCGCCCGCGGACTGAAGCGCCCGCTTCAGAGGCCCAGCGCGCCGGGGTTCATCAGGCCCTGCGGATCGAGTTCGCGCTTCACCGCGCTCAACAGGCCCTTCGCCCGGTCCGACAGGCGCGACTGATAGGGGTAGGCGCGGCCGATCTGGAAATGCCCGGCACCGAAGCGCTGGAGCAGGGCGACGATGGCTTCCTTGACCTCGTCGGCATAGGCTTTCGCCTCGGCATTCGCCGGATAGTCCTTGATGCTCGCAATATGGTCCGCGCCGAGCGTCGCCAGATGATAGTCGGTGCGGGCATCGGGCCAGTAAAGCGCGATCTCGTAGAGGAAGCCCGAGGGACCGACCGGCGAGAACATCGTGCCGGTCCACACGCCGAGACGGTCCATCTCCGCCTTGCGCTCCGCCAGCAGAGCGTGGAAGGCATCGTTGAAGGCGACCGCCTGGTCATGCGCCAGCACGCCGTGGATCGGCACCCAGCGCTCGCCGCCTGGCCCCAATATGTTGAAGAGCGGCGCGAAGGGCACCGAGCGGACGAAGGTCGGCACGGTATTGGCGATCTCGCGACCATAAGCGCCGACGATGCGGCGCAGCTGCACTGCCTTGTGCGCGGCATCCTGCGCGTCGAACCCCTCGACGATGAAGTGGCACATATATTGGCCGGCGCGCATCGGGTTCTCTCCCGCCAGCGCCATCTTCATCAGGGTTGCCAGGCCCTTCAGCTTGTCGGGTGCCTTCTGCATGACCTGCAGCGCGATCTTCAGCCGGGCGCTCATCCCTTCCTGTCGGGCGATCTGCCCCTGCGACAGCGCCAGGTCGAGGCCGAAATGGCTGTCGTCTAGCCGAGCCAGCTGTGCCTTGCGAACACCGGAATGATAGTCGGCGAAGCTGTCGAAGGCGAAGGACACCGCCTCGGCATGCTCGAGGATCGGCAGCAGGGGCAGGCGGATGTGCGCCTTGACCCCGAACGCACCGCAGTCACCGGTAAACAGGCCGGTCAGGTCGGGGCCATAATGGCGCATCGCGTCGCAGGCATTGGTCGTCAGCAGGTCGCCATTGGCGAGCACCACGTCGAAGCCGATGACCGACTGCGCGGAAATGCCGTGCGCGGTGCTTCCATGGCTGAGCGTGTTCTGGCTCATCGACCCGCCGACGGTTGCGGCCAGGCCCGAAAAGGGGCCCCAGAAGGGCGTGCGCAACCCCTTGGCGTCGAGTGCTGCCTTCAAATTGGCCCAGGTCACGCCGGCGCCGACGGTGACGACCGCGTTGGTCTCGTCGATCGATATGGCGTCGAGCGCGCCGGTGTCGATCAGCACATGGCCGCCCTCGGGGCGGATATAGCCATCGGTATAGGACGCACCGCCACCGCGCGGGATCATCGCGACCCCCGCCTTCGAGCAAAGCCGTGCAAGCTCTTGGAGTTGCTCGACAGTCGCCGGGCGTGCCGCTGCGAGCGGCAGGCCGCCGGTGCGATAGACGTCATTGGCGAAATAGCGCAGCCGGTCTTCGCCGGTCTCCACCGCGTCGGCGCCCAGC
>JAIYAJ010000348.1 GCA_027489105.1 Zymomonas sp.
CGAACGGCAAGGTCTGGGCGAGCGACTTCTCGACACCCTTGCCGATCCTCTCACCTTGCGTTTCCAGGGACTCGCCCAGCAGGCGGACCGGCCCGTTGACCATATCCTTGAAGGCCTGCGAGGATGCCCGCTCCAGGCCGGTCTGATATTCCTTCGCGACCTGATCATCGAGCTTGATGCGCTCGTCCCGCATCCGACGCTCGGCATCGAGGCGCAGCTGGTCCGCCTTCTGATCGCTGATCAGCCTGGCCTTCGCCAGCTTGTCGATATTCTTGAGCCGCTCCTCATAGTCGTTCTGGATCGACGCCAGCGGATCGAGCTCACGCAGGGTGGAGCTCAGCGTCCCGTCCAGGCTTTTGCTCTTCGGCGTCCTGCCGGTCTTCTTCAGCGACGCCGGCAATGCGCCGCTGTCCAGCGCCTTGTCGATCTCGCTCGCGGTGACGTCCTTCGCCGCCGCCGCCGCCAGGTCGATGACCGCCTGGCGGAACTGCTCGGCGGTGACGTCCATACCCTTGAAGTCGGCCGTTTCGCTGAAACTCAGGGCGCGCTGCACCGCCTTCTGTCGCTCGGCATCGGTCGACGCCAGGCGCACATTGTTCAACTGGGTGAACGCCGAATAATTCGCCGACTGCCGTTGCTGGACACCCGAAAAGCCGCCGGTCGCGAACGTGCCGAACAAAGACAGCATGGAGCCGTTGCTGCTCAGGCCGTCCATCGCTTTGCCTGCTGACTCGCGGCCCTTCCGCGCATCTTCCCGCAGGTTGATCGCGGTCAGCCGGGCATTCGCAATCAGCAGGGCATTCTGCGACTTGATCTTGCCGCTGGTGAGATCGAACATCTCGCCCAGGACGGATTGCGCGTCGGCAAGACCGCTCGACCCCGCCTTCGCGGCCTCGGCTGCTTCTCCGGCTTCGAACAGGCGCGAGCCAAACATCCCGGCCAGCGAGATCGCGGTAACCAGAGCGGCGCCCCATGGCCCCGACAGCAGCCGGCCTACCGCGCCGACCTTGCCACCCATGTCGGCGAGCGCCCCCGTCACCTGGGTGGCCTGCATGCCGAATATCAGGAAGGGTGAGGTGCCCATCGAAAGCTGGGTGCCGATATCGCCGATCTGGTAGCCCAGATTGCGCATGGCGAACTGTTGGCGGCTGACCGACGCGGTTCCGCGATCCGCCATCTGGGCGAGCCGCTGCTGCGCGGACATCATGCCGGCCGACGCGGTCGAAACCCGTGCCTGGGCCAGGGCAAGTTTCGCGGCCGCCGCTGCCTGCTCTTCCGCGCTGCCACCGGTCGCCGCCGCCACCGCATCCTGGGCCTTGGCCAGCGCGATCGCCGCGGTCTGGCCGCGCGCCTGGGCCGCCTGCAGCTGCGCCGCCGCCTGCGCCGCGCGGACCTCCGCCTCGGCCATCTGGCCGGTCGCCTGGGTAAGCTTGCCGGCGGCCTTCTCCGACGCGCCGACCGCCGCCGTGAGCTTCCGGACTTCCTCGGTCGACAGGCGCGTCTGGCCGACCAGGCCGGAGCCGTCGCCTTTCAGCATGACCTTGAAAAGGAGCTCGCTCATTTCGTCGACGCGAAGACGCTCAGCGCCTCCGCCTCCATGATGCGCAGCGCATGGAAGGTGGCTGGGTCACGGGCGATACCCAGCATCTCCGCCGTTGCCGGCAAAACCGCATAATCCATGCCCAGGCGGCGACCGCTGAAGCCTTCGACCCGCCACTGCGTCGACATCGCAAGAAACAGGCGCACGGCGGGTTCATCCTCCTCGGGCAGGTCGATAGTCCGGTCGAGCGGGCCGCCTTTGCGCTGCTGCTGCAGATAGGCCTCCGTCAGAGGATCCCCGGCCGTGTTCCTTCCGCCGCCGCGCCCCTCGGCCCAGGACCGCGCGACGGCCTTCAATTTCCCTCGCGGATCTCCCGGCCCCCGGCCATGCAGGCCCGATAGGATGCCATGCAGTGAAGGAAGAGGTTCGGCTCGTTCATCAGCTGCCGCACATTCTCTTCGTTCCACGACAGGTCGCTTCCGCGCTCGTCCTGGACGCCGTCCCAGTCCTCCGCGAACAGCAGCAGGGCGTCCCGGTAGAGCGCCGATTCCTGCACCTTGTCACCGGCGGCTGAAGCGCTGTTCGCTGCCTTCACCTTGTCGGCGATCTGATCCTCGATCGACTGCCGGTCGTCGACCTTGTGAAGGACGAAGCGCAACCGGATGCTGTTCTCGATGACGGCGCCATCTTCCGTGACGCCCGGCCACGTGACCGGCCACCAGGCGCGCGGCTTCGATACGATGCGATAACCCATGACATGTCTCCCTGTCGGCCGGCCCGCCGGGGCCGGCCTCGATCATTTGGCGGTGAAAAGGATGTCGTCCTGACCCTGGACGGCGTTCAGCTGATACCCGATGTCCACCATCGTCACCTCGTCCTCCTCTGAGATCGCGATCGACGTGATCTGGAGGTTCGAGCTGTCCATCTGGACGATCGCGCCGGCCGAAACGCCATGCACCAGCTGGGTCGCGACGACGGCGCCGCTCTGGAGCGAGCCGAAATAGCTCTTTGCCGAAATGTCTGGACACTCGCCGACGATGCGGCCGGTGAAGCCATGATTGCCCAGCTTCACATAATTGCCGCCGACCAGGTTGCGCATGGCTGCCTGGGCATTGCTCTCGCCGGTGAACGACCGCAGCTTCAGCGCATAGCCGTCGAGGAGGAAGTCCGTGTTCACCGTGTTGACTTCGAGCGGCGTCTTCCACCGCGAAAAATCGGGTGAGCCGGGCACGTCCTGGACGATTTGATTGGCCGCCGGAACGAGGAAGGTGAAGTCGAAGTTGAAGACGGGAACGTCGCCGGCCGTGACGTTCCAGCCAAAGGACCCGCGCCCGCCCAGGCCGACCCGCTTCTGGTTTCCGTGCCAGTCGTACATCGTGCCGGCCGAAAGGGCGGCACTGGCGGCGGCCATCTTCTGCTCGACCTTCACCCCGGCCGACGGGAGCGGCGCTGCCATGCCGCAGCATTCCAGCAATTCCATCCAGGCCGGCACCGTGCCCGCCGTACCGGAACCCGCCATCTCGACCCGGAAGTTAGAACGCTTGCGCGGATTGCTTGGGATCGAGCTCAGGCCGCCCGCAAACGGGACGTCGAGATCGCGGCGGATCTGATCGACCTCGATGGGCGTCGAGGTGAAACCGCGCGTGACGATCGCGTTGGCAGCGACGGTCGGCAGCGCGTCCGTCGCATAGGTGGTCTCTTTCTTGAACAGGATGACCTTGGGGATCATGGCTTACTCCTCGGTCGACGACTGGCCGGACCAGTCCTCGGGATGGGCTACGGGATCGCGGCGGCCGAGCTCGGCGAGCACGCGAGCGCGCGCGGGGCCGTTGAGAGGAAGCCCCCAGGCATCGAGCGGCCGGCCGGAGGCATCTTGCGGACGGGGCGCGGTCGCGCCTTCGTCAGGGGCAAGGCGGAACCGACCGCCGCGAGGACGGAGCGGCGCCCGGACTTCAGCCCTGGTCGCCTCGATGCGCTCGCGAGAGCCCGCAGCAGCTTCGGCTGCAGTAGCAACGGCCTCCGACAAAATAACCTTGCTCATTAGAGCCTCCTGAGATGATAACCGGTCCTAAAGCGGACGCCCCAGGCGATCGTCTGTCCGTCAGCGGACAGCAGCCTCCCGCCGCGATAGAGCGTCGGCCCCGATCCCTCAGGATGATGCCAGCCAGACAGCAGGTCCCGGACGCCGTTGCGGAGCTCTTCGAGCCGGTCGTCGATCGAGGTCGCGTGGCGTGCCTGCGCATCGAGGACGAGCGCCACCATGAAGTCGACGTCGACTTTCTGATCGATGCCGAAGTCCAGCTGATTGCGCCCGCCGTCTTCACCCTCGAAGACGACATAGCCAGCGGGGAGATAGCCCGCCTGCGGCGCCTGGCGCAGCCCGGCCCACTCGATTTCGCCGCCGGTCTGGCGGAGCTTGAGAGGCGCGAGGCGCTCGATGATGGGACCAGCCTTCACGACCGCACCTCGCCACCGCCCGCACCGCGCTGGTGATGGCGGGCGATGATGCCCAGCACATCCTGGGCGCCGGCCGACGACAGCCCCATATAGGGCCGGGCCGGCAGCGTGATCGACGCCCTCGGACCGAACGGCGTGTTGAGCGCCCGCGCGGTGAAATGGGTCGAACCGTCCAGTGCCGGCTTCTTCCGCGCCTGCCCAGGCTTGGCCCGGATGGTCGCACCGAATTGATGGGCCGCTGCATATTCGGCGGCGCCGCCCGACGCTTCAGGTCCGGCCGCCGCATAGTCGGGGCCGAACTCGCTGCGGAGCGAACGCCGAAGGTCACCGGATAGTGTCAGGGTCTGCCCCCCGTCGCCTGGATTGGCAGGGGTTCCATCACCCCGCACGCGTAGCGAGGGCTTCCACGGCACACCGTCAGGCCCGCTCTCGGTCCGGAAATTCTCCTCCGCTTCCTCGATCAGCAGCTGTGTGATCTCGGCCCACGCGGGCGTCATGTTGCCGGCGGCCTGGCCCAGCCCGGCGAGCGCCGCCGACAGCTGGTCCTGGAGCTCGACCGACAGGTTGAGGCCGTTCACCATGTCGAACCCTGCCCGCCGGGATAGGTGAGGCGACCGGGCCGTATCAGGATCGGGGCGTCGCTCTCGGCCGAGGCCGGTGCCTCGCCCATGGGGATCGACAGAGGAAGCTGCCCGCCCGAGATCCGCTCCAGGAGACGGGTGGCGGACTTCGCTGCGTCCGAGACGCCATCCGGCGCACCACGCGGATAGAGGCGTGCGCGTGCGATGTCGGCGATCGCCGTCTTGATCGCGTCCGGCACCACGCTGAGCGGCACGGCATATCGCCCGCCCAGGTTGATATCGACCAGGCCCTGGGCATGGCGGAGCGCCGCGATGAGCATCGGCCGATCGATGCGGCCGGCACCGCTGCCATCCGTCATCCGTACGACCTCGTCGAGGCCGAAGCTGTCGACGAACTCCTTGATGGTCAGATAGGGCACGCCTCCATCGGGCATCGCCCAGGCGCCGTCAACGACAGCGACCTCCATTTCCGCCTCGATGAGCTCGAGGGTGACAGCGCCTATCGCGCGAAGGGTGATCAGATAGCTCTCGCCATCGGTGCCCCCGCCGATCGCGACGATCGCGACGCCATCGACGATCTCGGCCGAGACATCGAGGGCGATGCTCGCGGGAACGATCCCGCGCGCGACGGCCGACACGGAGTCGACCGCCGCCAGCGCCCAGCCGACCGCGAAGGGCACCTGCAACTGTTCTGCAGGTTGCTTTACGAGCGTTTGCAACCGGATCATCGGCGCTCCTCCTCCCGGCAGTCCGGCAGGAAGAGGCCGACGATCGACAGCAGCCCGGCGATGGCCATGCGGATCATCCCGGCGGCCCTATCAGGCCGCGTCGGAGGCGGTCTGGGCCGGCTGCGCCTTCAGCGCCGCCAGGAGCTTGTCGTGGCCCAGCTGGCCCGCCTTAGCGATGCCCAGCGACTTTGCGCGCTCGCGCAATTCGGCAAGCTCCATGCTGTCGTAATCCGGAGCACTGCTGCTGCCGGCCGACGTCGCATCGCCATTACCCGCATCCTGCGCTGCATCACCGGCGGCAGGCTCGCCCCCAATGGCTTCGTCGGCATCAATCGTTGCGGGAGAAGACATCAGCTGGGCGACAGAGGCGCTCCCTACGAAGGCCGCCGCGCCGTCGATCACCGATGCCGGCCGGTCATCCTCCTCCTCGCCCTCCTCCCAGCGTAGCAGGTCGGGATCGACGTCCAGTTCGCCGGGCACGACCTCGCCAGGCAGGAATGTGATGATATGGCCGGACTCACCGTGCTTGACGCGCTCGATCGCTATGTAAGGCATGACATTCCAATCCTTCGGACAGAGAGAGAAACGGGCCTGCGCTCATGAGGCGCAGGCCCGTGGATGCGGGTTAGGCGGCATCCTTGATCAGGTAGCCGGCATCCGGGCCGACCATCTCGGCCGACCACTCGTCGAACATGTCGTTGATCCAGGACCGGGTGTCCTTGTGGTAATAAACCGGCTCGACGAAGGGGTGGCCGCGAAGGCGATAGGTGTAGCCGAACGCCGGGATGTTCCGGTTCGGGGTCCCGCCGATCGGCGTATAGGAGAGCAGAGCATCCGCGCCCCAGACGTCGACCGTCTGGCCGGCATCGTCATCATAGATGGCGTCGCCGATCAGCAGCTGCTCGACGTCGAAAAACTGCTTCAGCATCGCGTCCGAGACAAAGTCCGCCGTGACGTTCTCGAAGCGCGCCAGAACCTTCGGATGCACGCGCAGCGAGGAGGCCACGGTCGCGCCGAGCGTGAGGGTGGTGGGCCGCTTGCCGGTGCGCGACCGGATGACCTCTTTCCCCTCCTCGATGTCGGCGGCAGGGTTGGACGCGGGGTCGCTCCACTTCGCCGTACCGCTCAACGTCACCTTGTTGGTCGATGCATATTTGCTGGCATCGCGGGCCACGGTCGCCTGGTTGATCTCGCGGTCGAGCGCAATGACCGCGTTGACCGTGTCGACCGACTCCATGAGCAGGTCGATCTCCGGAACCTCTGCGGCTTCGTCGACATGCTCCAGCGGAGTGGTTGCGCCCAGGGCCCGCTGAATGAGCGACACCGGCTTGCCTTCATAGCCGATCTGGATGCGGGTGATCGCTCCGCCCGGCGCGCGGGTGATCCTGTACCGGCGGAAGGCCTCACGACCGAACTCGATGCGCTTGGCTGCACGCGTCGGCATGGTGACGATCGGCAGCAGCAGGTCGCCGATCAGGCTGGCCTGGCGATAACCGCGGCTATGTTCGGTCAGGATCGGATCGATGACGCGAGCCTGCGAAAGGGACATGTTCATGAGCTTGACCTCGTGTTGAGAAACGGAAGGATTTGGGCGGGACCCGCCCGGTCAGAGGGCGAGAATGCCCTCGAAGATGGCGCCATCGCCGGACGCGGCCTCCAGGGAGTAGCCGAGGATTTCCCCGGTCCCGCCCTGGGCGACAGCCTTACCGTTGGCGTCGGACTTGATCGCAACACCCGCCCCGATCGCGCCGCCGGCCTCGATCATGGAGGTCCCGTGCACCTTGACGGGGAAGGCCTCGCCGGCAGCCGCCGGCATGTCCGACACGCCAAGGCACTTGGCCCCGGCCGACGTGTTCTGCGCGCCGGTGAAGGTGATGAAGCGGTTCGCCGCCACGGCAGCGGCGGCGATGCGGGTGAGCGTGAAGAGAACGGACTGCTGACGGGACATGGACTACCTCTGACCGGTCGGTTGGAAAGGCCCGGCATCGCGACCAGCGCTTCGATGCCGGGCCGAGGGAAATGGGCGGAGTTCAGCCCGCCAGCTTGACAGCCTCGGCGAAGCTCAGCGTCGGACGGTCCCGCTGGATCTCCAGCGCCTTGGCGTGGCGCTCGGCCGTGGCCGCATCGACCGCATAGCCCTGCGGCAGCGCCAGCGACGTCGCCTTGCTGTCGCCACGCTCCGACGGCGCCTTTTCGCCGAAGGAAATCACCGGCTGGGCGCGATCGAACAGCTGACGGAAGGCTGCGTTGGGGGAGAGCTCGACCTTCTGGTCGCCCTCGCCGAACGAAACCACGTTCGCCACGGGGAGCTCATCGAGCAGCCCCACGACCAGCGCACGATCGGCCGGACGCAGCCGGCCGGCGGCAACCTGCGCCTCGGCAAAGGAGAGGTTGGACGCATGCTGGGCATCCTTCGCCGCCTTTTGGGCGAGCTTGATGGCTTCATCCTGATCGGCTTCGCGCTGGGCTACGGCCGCCTCGCGCTGGGCAAGGCTCGCCTCGCGCTCGGCAAACGACGCGTCGCGCGCCGCAATCTCTTCGGGGGTGGGCATGGTCGACTCCTGTGGCGTTTCGAAAGTGACGCACCCCGCGCGCTGGTCCTCCGAGAAGGACGCGCTTTTCAGGCCTTTCACGGCCGGCGCCGCCGCGCCGAGAAAGCCGATATGCTTCAGGTACCAGCTGCCCGGCTTCGGATTGGCGGGGCTGTCGGGGTGGTAGAACTCGGACGAGATTTTCTTGTAGCGCTTCGCGGCGACGAGCTCGGCGAAGGCGGGATCGATATCGCGCGGCACAGCCGTCAGAACGCCGCCCTGGACTTCGAGCCGCTCGGCCCAGCCATAGGCAGGCGCCTCGAACTGCGGATGCCCCACGACGAGCGGGGCGTCGAACAGGTCGGGGTCATAGACCGCAGCGATCTGCCGGAGGTCCTGTTCCGAGAAGGTCAGCCGGATGCCCTGGGCGCTCGTATGCGTTCCGACCCGGAAGATTTCGATGGGAGGCGTCGTGCTCATGACGACGATGGATAGGGAAGGCGCGGAACCCCGCTAACCGTCCGGCGGCGGACGCTGAGCGCGCCGCGATTCGTGCCCCAAGCCTGCACATCAATCGCCGGGATGCAACCGGTTGATCGTGCAGGAGGTTCGATTGAGACTTTTCCCGATCCCGTCGCTGCGCGGCCTGGCCATGGCCTGCGCCGCGATCACCTTGGCCGGGTGTGTTCATGCTCCCGCGCCCTCACCAGGCGCTCTGCCGGCCGAAAGCCTTCTGGCAATATGCGGGACCGCGCGGACTGGCCTGGGCGGCACCGCCGCAGAAACCCGCGCCGCCAGCCTGCAATGCCTGATCGCAGCCGAGACCGGCTACCAGGCCGCCGCCCGCCTCGCGATGGTCCTCGCATCGAACGGGATCATCCGGGGCAAGGACATCGGGCGGGTGCGCGACCTGAACCAGGCGATCGTGACCCAGCTGTCGATCGCCTACAACGCGACCTCGGATGAACAGCGCATCGACCTGGCCGAGGCGATCGGCGCGGCGACGACGCAGCTGCTGCGCATAGCGAACGAGGCGGCCCGATGACGGCCTCCTTTCTGACGGTGGCGCAGACCGTCCTTCGCGCGATGATCCTCGCGGGTCAGGCGGCCGACGCCGTTGCCGAGGCCGTCCAGGCGTTCGACCGCGCCAGTGAGGCGCTCGACACCCGCGACGCCGAGACCCTTCGCCAGCTGCTCGACCGGGTCCATGCGGAGACGCTTCGGATCGGGGGCCAGCTGGACGCCATCCTGGCGGCGCAGGAGAAGGGCGCATGAGGCTGGCGTCGATCGCGCTGGCGATCGCCATGGCCCTCGCCATGGCAGCCCCCGCCCACGGCCGCTCACTCGGCGATCGCATCGAAGAGATGCCGACCGAAGCCTGGCTCGCTTCCGCAACCTTCTGGGGTGACGCCATTAGCACCCATGCGGTGATCGAGCGCGGCGGCGTCGAGGCGAACCCGCTGGTCCGCTTCGGCATCGGCCGTCGGCCGGGCCCGGAGCGCCTGGCGGCGATGGCGGCGGTGAAGTCCGTCTTCCTGCTGGCAGGCACCAGCATCGTTCAGGACCGCGACCCCGAGGCCGCCCGGCGCTTCGCCCGCGTGGCGTTCGTCATCACCGGCGGCGTCGTGGTCTGGAACATCTCCGTCGCGCTGTAGGACCGGGGATGCAGGCACATGATGGCGGGCCTTGCCCCGTCGATCCGGAGACGATGGTCCACGTCCGCTACCGCAACGGAAAAGTCTCGGGCCCGATCAAGGCGTCGGCGCGCCGCTGGGAGCGCTGGCGCCGGCCGCCCTTCGACACCGACTGGGACGTGGTCGCCTGGGAAAAAGCGCGGCCTAATGCTTGACCTGATATTTGACGATCGACGCCACCGCAGTTCCCAAGGCTGTGGAAACAGCTATTGATAGCGTACTGCCAGCGAGGGAAATTAGGGCGGCAACTAACACGCTGACCCAACCTAAAGTCCGGCCGCCGCAAAACCTGCCGATCACCCTTAGCGTCCAACGAGACAAGTGTATCGACACCACCGCCACGGCACCCGCCATGAGCCCGAAGCCCAAGACCTTCAGCAAAAGGCTGGAGGTCTGCTCAGCTAAAACCTGGATTGCCACGACCACGAGGAGCATCTCGGTAATCTTGAAGGTCGCGTCCACGACCTTGGCCACCCACCGTTCGAGCCGCTCAACCCCGTCGTCATTGTGAACGTCGCTCACCACACCTCCCGACATACTGAAAATCTGCCGTGGGAAGCCTTCCCAAGCGGGTTGGCACACTTTTGCGCGGGGTCAGGACGCCCGGAGCGCTCCACGGGGCTCTCCGGGCGAAATTTGCTACATTCGGTCGATGCGGTAGCGAACGCCCATGTTCGACACCGAAAGCACGCTGATCTCGATCGACTTGTAGCGAAAGGTCGTGGGGCCCTTCGCCGCCAGGTCATAGGTGAGCTCGGTGTTGAACGCCGGCCGGACGAGCTCGTTGACATATTCGCGATAGCCCAGGCGCAGCACATTGTTGGAGACCCCGAGGAAGATCAGTTCGGAGCGGAAGCGCACCGCTTTGATCGTTCGGGGCTGCAAGCGATAGGCGACCGGGGTCGATAGAGCCTGGCCGGAAGCAAAGCCGGTCGTGACTTCGTCAAACCTGTAGTCGAATTCGTTATCCACCATGCAAGCACCGCCCGTCTTGCCGTTCGGCCGACGGATGGAGGCATTGGTGTCATCGCAGAACAGCACATAGAGCTTCGGATTCACCGAACCCCACAAAGGCAGCCGATCCCCACTGGCGAAGACGACGCGGTTCTTCCCTGCCTCTTGATCGACGGGGCCATCGAGCACGGCGCCGATCCGGACGTCATAGACGAAGCTGGTCACCAGCGGCTCGCCGACGGCCGCCTGCAGATCGCGGCCGATCTCGGGATACTGTCCCTTGATCCGGGCCGTGCGCAGCCCGACCATATCCTCGTACCGCACCTTGGCGGAGGCAGCCGGATCATCGGCCGCGATCGGGATGTCCACCTCGAAGCCGGAGCGCTTAAGCTCCTGCTCAAACTTCGCACGTTCATAGGACTGTGAGACCGACTGGGCGCCGGCCGGTCCTGCCAGCGCCCCGAGAACAGAAAGTGCAAGCCAGGAGGTGAAGCGCATGATCAGCCCTTTGAGAGCGAGGGGCCTTCGCCCATAATCGCGACAATACGGTTGCGCAGCTTCTCTCGCAGATCGTCCGCACCTTCCCACAGAATATGGGAATACTGCCTTATGTCGAAATGGAGCTTGTCGACCATGTCGGCTCGAACCGTCCAGATGACCGGCAAGCCCAGACCCATTGCAAAGCCGGCTTCGAAATAGACGCCGCCCCTGTCGAACGTTACCTCTTTGCCATCCGCCAGCTTCGCGACACCGCAAGTCATATCGACTACAATAAAACGTGACCGCCGTATCTCAGCAATAATTTCATCATCGATCTTGTTGATGTGCTCCACACGGTCAATTCGTCTGGGCTCATATCCAGCCGTAACGATTGCGTCAGCAATGCCGCGGTCGTAGATTTCGGCCATAGTGCTATCAAACCACATGGCTACGAAACCTTGAGAAGTTCCGGCATTGGATGCATTAACATCGTCCAACCTGGACCAGCCTTCAGGCGACGGGCGATACAGGCCCTCTTGCCCCAAAATTAGAAGGCCTGCCTCTCTCAAATTCCTGAGAAAGGAGGCTGCTTGCATTGTGGTATCAAGCTCACACCAAGCCGCTATATATGCGGTCCAAGGCTTCCCTTTCCCCCCGACCTCCGTTGTAGCAGACATGTAATGTCCAAAATCAAACCTCATGTGTCGTAGAAGCCTAAAGAATCGATCCAATCTTTGCGAGTAAGAGGTAAATCGTTGTTTTGGTAGCCTGCGTATAACATCTGTGTTTACGTGAGGAGAATCCTCGCCCGAAATCCTTTGGTCGACCAGCCAGCTGGTTATCATTTTTTTGCCGTTGTCATTGAGCGCTGCGAGAGCAGGCAGCGCACTTCCTGTAACCGTATAACGGCCCCCGGCTCTCGCACTATTGACAGCTAGAACGTCCACTCCGCCGCTCATTGCTTCCACGAGTGCGCCGGTCCGCCAGATCGGACAATGTTGCTCCTTCAAAAAATTGATTGCCCGCATTAAAGACCTTTAAAAGCCATGGCGGCCTTGCCGATGATCTCGAAATCATCCGCAGCCAGGTTGACGGAAATGGCGGGGTAGACCGGGTTGCTCGATACGAGCTCGGCACGCCCTCCACCGAGTAATCTCATCCGCTTGATAAGCAGATCGTCGCCCAAGCGCGCCAGGACAATGCCATCGCGCGGGGCACGCTCACCCTCATTGATCAGGACCAGGCCTCCGTCCTGGATCTCGGGCTCCATGGAGTCGCCTACCACCGGAAACAGTTTCAGGTCCTGCGGAGCTCCGAAGCGTCGGAGATGATCAGCAGGCCAGGTAACATGTCGATCGGGCTCCGCCTCAAGCGCCGCCCGCCCGCCGCCGGCCGCGATCGCGGTCGGGTAAATCGGCACCCGGATCGATCCTTCAGGGACATCGGATAGCCGGGTTTCCCAATCACCGGATTCAGGGCCGATGCCCAAAATCAGATAATCGACGGTCGTGCCGGTGAGGCGCGCCAGACGCGCCAAACCCTTCGCATCGGCTGGGCCGCCGGCCAGCCAGCGCTGCAGCGTTTTGTACGGAACGTCCGCCTCTTCGGCTGCTTGGGTGAGCGGCCGATTGGACCTTTCGATCGCCTTTCTGAGCCGGCGGCCGATGGCGATATCTTCGTCACTAAAAGCCATGCACGACTTTCCCCGGCGAGAATGAACCTCACCTATTGACCTTGTGCGTCCTTACGCATAAGGCTTAATGGACAATATGTGAGGCAATAACCCCACCAATGAGCAATCTTCACGATTCGCATCCCGAAGATTTAAGAGCGGAGCTTCGCAAGAAGTTCGGTACTCTGCAATCATTCGAACAGGCTTACGGGCTGCCGCGCCTTGCGGCTTCTTCTTGCCTTCGCCGCCCCTATGAGGCCGCCGAAATCGCGATCGCCGACGCGCTTGATCGGCCCGCGCATCACATCTGGCCATCGCGCTATGAGCCATCCGGTCGCCGGCTCAATCCGCAGCCCGCACGGAACTACTCGCCGGCTCGCGGCAAGCCGTGGCAGCCGGTCCCCGCCAGTTACTATGCCGTCGAGGCCTGACATGACCTCGGGGGCCGAACAGCAGACCAGCACGTTCGCGAACGAGCCGCAGGTGGCCGGTGCGGTGCTGCGCATACCCGTCGATCAGATTGAACTTGGCACTCGCCTCCGTGAGGTCGATCCCGTCTGCGCCGAGACGATCGGGCGCGACATGGCCCGCGCCGGCCAGCACGTCCCGATTCAGGTGTGCCGCCTGCCCGGAAAGAAGTCGTGGCGTCTCGTTGCCGGAGCGCATCGCCTGCAGGGCGCCCGCATCACGGGCCAGACCCACATCCTCGCGATCGAAGTAGCCAGCAGCAACACGGAACGGCTGCTCCGCGAGATATCCGAGAACCTCTGCCGCCGAGAACTGGACCCCTATGATCGGGCCCGCTTCATCGCGGAACTGATCGAAATTCGTCGGGCCGAGATGGACATCGGCGAGGGCGAAGACGGCCGAGCTAAGACATCTCCCATCAACGGGTCAGGCTCGAGAAACAGCGAAGGTGCAAAGATTGCACCTTTGTACGACTTTGCCCAGGACGCCGCCGATCGCGTGGGTCTGTCGGAGCGCTCGGTAAAATATGCCCTCGCGCTTTATCGCGGTCTTCCGGCATCTCGCATCGAAACCATTCGCCAGGCTGACCGCAAGCTGGCGTCGAATGCCGCCCAGCTTCGACTGCTGGCAGGACTTGAGGACGCCGAACAGGCATCCGTTGTCGATCTCCTGCAGGCTCGCCAGGCGAAGAACGTAGCGGACGCAATCGCGACCGTCCGCAGCCGGCCTAAGCCCAACCCCCGCGACAAGCGAATCAACGGCTTTCTCCGCGCCTTCACCGCGATGCCCCCCGAAGACAAGCGGGCCGCCCTCACTCGCCTCGCATCCGAGCTCGGCCCCAAGCAGGCCGATCACCTGATAGATGCCCTGAAGAAGGCGGGCTGGGCATGAAGGCGCGCCTCTTCTCGGCCGCAGAGATCGCGGCCATGGAACTTCCCGGCTTCCCTGCCACGAAGCGTGGCATACTGGCCTACTTCGAAAAGATGGAGGTTAGCCCGGCGGCCTTCGGCGGTCGCGGCGGCGCCGGCCAGTACCGCCCTGAAGCATTGCCGGACCGGCTGCGCAATGCGCTGGAGGCGCACCTCCTCCCGGCGAACCGCGTCCAGGCGCCGGTCGCTGCCAACAATGTGCGGCGGTCTGCCGGACGTCCCAAGGGCAGCGACTTCTGGACACAGAATCCCGAGGTAGCGCAGGCGGTCGAGGCCATCCTCGCCCGTCAGAAACTGGCGGCCCCGCGCGTCCGCGAACTGCTCGAAACCCGCTACATCGAGCTTCCCTCGGATCGGTCGCTGCAACGCTTCATCAAGGACGTTGAAGAGCGCAATCGGGCGGTCCTCGCCAGCACCCGCGACCCCGACCTGTTCAAGGGGAAATATCGCATCGCCCTGGGCCGCGCCGATGGCGGCGTGACGCGGGCGAACGAAGTCTGGGAGCTCGACACCACCAAGGCCGACGTCATGATGAAGGGCGGTCGCCAGATGGTCCTGGGCGTCATCGACCGCTTTTCCCGGCGCGTCCGCTTCGTGGTCGCCCCCTCGGAATCCGGTCAGTCGGTTCGGCGCCTGCTGATCGAGACGATCGAAGCCTGGGGCGTCATGCCCGAGGCCGTCGCGACCGACAACGGCTCGGGCTACATCAACGCCTCGATCGTCTCCGCCCTGGAAGCGCTGGGCATCGAGCACCGGCTCTGCCCGCCCGGCAGTCCGGAGAAGAAGCCCTTCGTGGAGCGTGTCTTCGGCACCTTCACGCGCGAACGGGCGGAACTCCTCGACGGCTATGCCGGTCACAATGTGGCCGATGCGCAGCGCCTGCGCGGTCGGGCGAAGAAGGAAACCGGTCGGGCCATCATCGTGCCCCAGCTGGATTCCGAGCAATTGCAGGCCATCCTCGATGCCTGGGTCGACGGCGTCTATCACCTGCGCCGCCACGGCTCGATCGGCATGTCGCCCATGGCCAAATGGCAGAGTTGCACGGCGACGCCAGCCGGCTCGCCCGGCCGCGACAAGCTGCTGATCGCCCTGTCCGCCCTGGTCGGACCGAAGACGGTCGGCAAGCGCGGCATCCAGTGGAAGCACGGGCGCTACTGGGCCCCCGAACTGGCGGCTTATGCCGGCCGGGTCGTGCTCGTGCGCCGCGACGAGGAGGAGCTCGGCGAGCTCTTCATCTTCGACGAGGCAGGCGCCTTCATTTGCAAGGCGGTCAACGCGCAGCGCGCCGGCCTGTCCGAGGAAGCCTTCGCGACCGCTGCCAGGCAACAGCAGGCGGCCTTCATGACCAAGGCCCGCGCCGAGCTCCGCAAGAAGCAGGCCAATTTCCGCTTCGAGGACGCGCGCGATCAGCTGCTGCGGCGCGACGCCGAGGCGGCGGGCAAGCTCGCCCAATTGCCGCGTCCCACCGTGGAGCGGTCGACGCCGGTTCTCGCCAGCCTCGCTGAGCCGACGCCGCTCCCGCAGCGGGTCAGCCCCGACCAGATCGCCGAGCGCGCCGAGCGCGCCGAGCGCCTGATCGCCGATCACGAGGCCGGCCACGACGTGCCCGAGAACGACCTCGCCTGGGCCACCGCCTTCGTGAGCGGCGCCGCCTACGCGACCCACAAGGCCCAGCAGGCCACCGGCTTCGGCACTGGCCGGATCATCAACTTCAAGATGCCGAACAGGAGGTAATCACATGCTCGAAACCAATCTGCAGAAGGCCGGAGGGGACCTTGTGCCCCGTCTCGCCGACACCGGCCAATGGGCCGCGCTGGGCAATATGACCCGCGCGCTCGATACGATGAACGCCGCAATCCAGGCCCCGGAGGGCGCGCCGCGTATGTGCGTCTTCTTCGGCCAGTCGGGCGTGGGGAAGACGGTCGGTGCGGCCTATGTCACCGCCACCACCAACTCGGTCTATCTCCTGGCCCGGTCCGTCTGGACCCGCCGCGCCTTCCTCGAAGCCCTGGCCCGCGAGCTTGGCCTGGTCCGGCTCGAGCGCACCGCGACCCGGCTGATGGACCAGATTGTCGAGCAGCTGCAGGCACACCCGCGCCCCCTGCTGCTGGACGAAATGGATCATCTGGCGCGCAACCAGATCACCGAGGTTATCCGCGACATTTACGATGCCACCGACGTCCCGGTGATGATGATCGGCGAGGAGGAGCTCCCCGCCAAGCTCAAGCAGTGGCAGCGCTTCGACAACCGCCTGATCGCCATGACGCAGGCCATGCCGGCGACGATCGAAGACGGGCGGATGCTGCGCGACTGCTATTGCCGCCGGGTCAAGGTCTCCGACGATCTCGCCGACTATTTCACCGAACGCTGCGAGGGCATCACCCGCCGGATCATCGTCAATCTGCAGCGCGCCAGCAGCGTCGCGGTGGACGAACTCGGCACCACCCAGATCGACCGGAAGGCCTGGGCCAACCGGGCAGTGATGAACGGCGATCTGCCCGTCATCCACCATGCGCGCCGATCGGGTCATTGATGTCCGCCGCCGCTCCCTCCCGCCAGCGTCTCTGGTCCGCCGCCCGCGTGCTGCGACAGTTTGACGCCACGACGCTCGCGATGGCCGCGTCCACGACGGAAGCGGCGGCGCTGCAATATGTCCGCCTCCTGGTGACGAGCGGACACATTGCCCAGCTGTCCGGCGACGCCCCCGAGCGAGGCTCGGCGCCGGCCTATCGCATAGCCCGCAATTCCGGCCCCAAGGCTCCCTATTGGAGCGGGGGCCGGATCCACGACCCCAATCAGGTCGCCACCTACATGACGCGCGCCGAGTCCGCCCGGCAGCGTGTCTGGTCTGCCGCCCGGAAGATCGATGCGGCCTTCGATGTGCCGACGATCGCCGCCAGGGCGAAGACACCCCGCACCACCGCCGCCGACTATATCCGCCAGCTTGCCCGCTCGGGGCATGTCAGGATTGTCGGCAACGGCAACGGCAAGGTCGGCTCGACCACCACCTACCGGCTCGTCCGCGACAGCGGGCCCAGCGCGCCGGTTTTCCGTGAAACCTCCATGTTCGACCCCAACACCGGCCGCAGCTGGCCGACGCCCGCCCGGCGCGAGGTGCGCCGCCGCGATCGCGCCGGCCGCCAGCCCGAAGGTGCGCAGGGTCGGGAAAGCGTCGCCTGATGGCCTACAATCCCCTCACCAATATCGATCGCGCCGAGCGAGCCTGGGGAGCGACGATGCCGGAATGGGTCCGGCTCCTCGCCACCGCCTGCGATCGCACGAGCCAGAACGCCGTGGGCGCCAAGCTCGGCAAGTCGAGCGGCTATGTCAGCCGCGTCATCAACGGGAACTATAACGGCGACCTTCGCGAGGCGGAGGGGCTCGTACGCGCCACCTTCGGCAGCGAGACCGTCCAGTGCCCGGTCATGGGGCCGATCCCTCTCGCCTCCTGCCGGCAGAACCGGCGCCGCAAGGGAACAGCCGTCAACCTGCTGCACCGGCTGTGGGCCCGGCACTGCCCGGACTGCCCGAACAACACCGATCGAGCGGAGTGATGCGCGCCATGCTCCAGCGTCTGGTCCTCTCGGTCCGCGCGGACCGCCCCGGCACCGACCACGCCTCCGCCCGGCTCGCCATCGGCATCGCCGGCCTCACCGCCACGATCTTCGCAGTCCAGCTGCTCCGCCTTTTCCTTGGAGACCTATCATGACCAGACGCAAGGCCCCCGCACTGCAGGCCCCCCAGACCATGGGCGAGGCCGTGGACCTCCTCCGCAAGTTCGCCGCTATCTCGCTGGGCCTGGACCAGATCGAGGTCGATCGGGCCGAGTCCAAGGCGCAGATCGATGCGACAGCCGACAAGCTCGCAGCGCCGATGAAAGAGGCGCTGAAGGATATCGTTCGGCAACTGCGGCCATGGTGGGCGGTGGCGGGCGATGACCTGACCGAGGGCAAGCGGAAATCGATCGAGCTCGCCGGCTGCCTGATCGGCCAGCGCACCACCACGCCGAAGCTGGCGCATCCAGGCAAGGAAGAGGAAGCGGTCCAGATTCTCGTCGCGGAGGACCTTGCCGCGCATGTCCGCCAGAAGCTCACGCTCGACAAGCAAAGCCTGCTGAAGGCGCTCGCTTCCGGCGACGAGGACGCCGCCCGGCTGACCTTGCTCGGCTTCACGCGGAAACAACGAGAGGAGTTTTTCGTCGATCGCGTTCCCCCGAAGGAAGCTGCCACCGAACAGGTCGAGCCGGCCGATGCCGACGAGGATGTCGTGGCATGAAGCGCGCGCTCCCCTATCCCGACATCTGCGACGAGTGCCGCTACCCCACGCGCCTCGCCGATAGTGTCTTCGTCAACGGCCGGGGCTGGCTGAATCTCTGCCCCTATTGCGACTTCCGGGTAGCAGGCATCCAGCAATTGGATCCAGCCCGCATACCTTTGGTGTGCGAGGTCACTGTGCCGGGAGCCGGCCAGTGATCTGCCCGACCTGCGGACACGGTAGAGAGGTTATCGACCTGTCCGACCGGCCGCTGGCTGGGCAGGTCAGTCGCATGCTTTCCCTGGCCGCGTACCGGACCGGCTTCAGCCCCGCAGATATCAAGGGCGACGGACGCTCCCGCGAACTCTGTCGCGCCCGCTGGGCCATCATGTGGGCGGCGCGGAAAGTTACGGGCCACTCCACGGCCGTCATCGGCCGGGCGCTCGGCTCGCGCGACCATACGACAGTGCTTTCCGGCCTCAAACGCGCAGCCAGCCTTCGTGAAATCCACCCGCCGTTCCGCGAACTCACTGACGTCCTGGTCGCGGCCTTCAACCCTGTTTCAACCGAGGAGACACGTTGTGACTGAAGAAGTGCGCCTGCACGAACGCAGGCAATATGAGACCCCCGAAACCCTCGCCATGCCGATCCTGGGCGATCGCGCCGGGGGCGCCCTGGTCAACCTCGCCAAGGGGCTGATCTCGGTCGCCCAGTTCATGATCTTCTGCGTTGGCCTGGTGACTGTGGCCCAGTGGGTGCTGGCATGAGTGCCGCCTTCGCACCCCAGAAGGGAACCATGCCAGTGCTGCAGTTCTGCCCGCCGGGCATGCTGCGCATCGATCCGCTCTATCAACGATCGGTCATGAGCCGCGCCAGCCAGTCGCTCATCAAGCAGATCGCGTCCGGGTGGGATTGGGGCATCTATCAACCCCTGGTTGTCGCACGGCGACCCGATGGCGAGCTCTACGTGATCGATGGGCAGCACAGGCTGGAAGCTGCGACCCTGCGAGGCGATATCCAGCAGCTGCCCTGTGTCATCACCTCACACGGTGATCCGTCCGACGAGGCAAGGGCTTTCGTTGCGATCAACACAGCACGGACGCCGCTAACGCCTGTCCAGATATTCGCTGCGGCGGTGTCGGCCGGCGACGCCGACGCGCTCTCGGTCGACGCGATCCTGCGCGATGCCGATGTCCGGCTCGCAAAAGGGTCGAACCCGGACTTTTGGAAAGCCGGGCAACTCGTTTGCATCAATGCCATCCGTTCCTGCCATCGACACCATGGCGATCGGGTGACCAAGCTCTCGCTGCAGGCGCTACGGCAAGCCTGGCCGGATGAGCCGCTTCGGTACGCAGCCACCATCTTCCCCGGTATTGTTCCGCTGGTGGGGGAACTCGGCGCGAGCTTCGTGCTCTGGCCGCTGGTCGATCTGCTTCGCTCCAGACCCCAGGCCGAGTGGAAGCGGGACATCGTCATGACGATGGGCTCCGAGAATCTCAATCGATCCGATGCAGCGACCCGCATAGTTCGTGCGGCTTGGGACGCTGCCGTCGCAGGAGGTGCGGCATGAACGCGCTCTTCCAGATCCGCCTCGAAGCGGGCCAGGAGCACGTGGCGCGCCACCTTCTTCTGATCGGCATCTTGGAGGCGGCCGAGCGCCGCCAGTGGCTCGATGCGGACGGCAACTGCCACCCCCAACGAAGCAGCCACGTCCTCTCCATGCTCGTCGGCGCGCAGAAGGCCGGCGAGGCCTTGGGGCTGATACCCGACCTCGTCCCCCGGAGCTTCCTGTCGCTCGCTGGCGGCTTCGATCCCATCACCCTCATCCGCAATGCATTGGGCAACATCGAGGAGATGGACCGCCATGGCTGACGCGCTCCATCCCCAAACATGCTCCGTTACGGATGCGAATGGAGTCGATCGCCGAGGCCTGCCGGTGCAGGCGGTTGTCGAAACGATGCAGAGCGAAATGCTTTCGAATCCTGGCTCCTTGGTGGGCCTCGTCCGGTCCCGGTGGCCTGACCTTTGGGCCAGGATCATCGCCGAAGCGCGCCGCCAGGGCTGGTCGCCCGTCCAGCAATTGATCTTCACGATCGAGGAAGGGCTGGCGAAAAATGGCTAATGCTTTCGCAGACATAGCCCGCCGCCAGCTTCGGACGGCCGGCGGAAAGTCGGAGAGCCGACGCAAGCTGATGATGGCTGTTCGCGCGGCGGCCAACCGGATGCAGCTGACCGACGAGGACCGCCGCGCCATCCAGATGGAACTCACCGGCAAGACTTCCATGGCGGACATGACGCCCGCCGAGATTGGCCAGGTGCTCGACCGGCTGAACCGTGACCGGCCGGCGCCGATGGGACACCGCGCGCACGTGGCGAAGATCCGCGCGCTGTGGTGGACCCTCTATTGGCTGGGCGAGACCGCCGAGCCGAACGACCAGGCGCTGGATGCGTTCACACGTCGGCAGACCGGGCTGTCGGCCCTGCGGTTTGTCGATCATCGCTCTGCGCCGGCCTTGATCGAGGCTTTGAAGGCCTGGACCGCCCGCGCCGGAGTCAACTGGTACAGCGACGCTCATGTCGCCGAGATCGCGGCCGGCCAGGCTCGGTCCTTCTCACGCGCCAAGGCCGACCGGTGCGCCGTCGTCGAGGCGATATGGGAGAAGCTCCGCGACGCGCGCGAGGTCCACGACTCCATCCCATGGATCTATCTCCGCCGTAGCCATGGCCTGAACAGCAATCACCTCCTCTGGTCAGAGCGCGAGCTCGACACCTGCATCCGGGGCCTCGGCAAGCAACTGCGCCGCCATTTGGGCAAGCGGAGCGTCTGAGATGGTCGAGCACCATTCCATCGAGCTCGTCCTGCCCATTCCCGAGGACGTAGTCCCCGGTCCGGGCTGGACTGAGCAGATGGTGGAGTGGGCGAACCTCATCGGCCCTTACCAGACCCTCCGCCTCGTAGAGGCCTTCGGCGGCCAGGAAATCTACGTTTCTGCCGATCCGGCACGCAGCAAGTTCAAGGACGTGATCGGCATCGATGCCGCCGCCAAGATTGCCCGAGAATATCGAAGCTGCCGATTGTTGATCCCCACGGCCCAGCTCGCTCTTCGCCGCGCCAGGCGGGCAGGCGTGATTGCCCTGGCCCGACGGGGGGACTTGTCGATCGCTCGCGCAGCGCGCATGATCGGCACATCGCGCCCCTACATGTCTCAGCTGGTGAACAACACCGAAGAGGGGCTGGACGCTAAGCCTTTCGTCGCCAAGCCCTCAGTCGACAGCCGCCAGATGGACATGTTCGAGGATTGATCAGGACACCCCGTCCGTGCGCGGACGGGCGGACCTGTCGGCCGCTCAAGGCACTGTCGCCCCGTAAATCAGCGGGGCAAGCATGTCGAACGGCCATATCACCATCATTCTCCCGAAAAACCGGAAGCTGCCGGGTCGGCTCGAATTGAGGGCCGCTGAGGGCGCTCTGCTGTTCGCCTGCGCCTGCCTCGGCCGATCTGCAGGGCACGCCACAAACCCGTCCCGCGACCCGCTTCTCTATCGGGGGCATACCCCGACTGGTGACTATGCCCTGACCTTCGTCACCGCGCTCGCTCGCCCCATTCCCGGCATTGGACGCTTGTGGGTTGGCCTCGATCCCGTCGGCGGTCAGGCCCAGCAGGCCGAGGACGCCGGCCGTACCGGCCTCGGCATCCACGGCGGGCGCGGCAACGACGCTCTCATGATGACCCACGGGTGCATCCGCCTCTTCGATCGGGACATGGCCCAGCTGGCCAAGGTGGCGGGCAAGCTCCGCTTCACGGTCTCCATTGTCGAGGAGATCATGGTGGAGGGCAGGCCCTCGTGAGGTCCTTCCTGTCGCTCGCCTTTGCGCTGGCCATCCTTCTCGTCGGCATGATCGGCTTCGACTACGCCTGGGCGGAGCCTGCCGTCAGCGAGCGCGCCAACGCCGTCTCGTGGCCCGACTGGATCCGCGCGATCTGGCCGATCCTCGTGGTGGTCATCGGCGCGATCGGCACCGGCCTCTATCTCGGCCTGGCGGTCCGCTTCCCCACCGTCGCGGCATTCCAGCAGCTGAAGAACCGCGTCGACACGATGGAGCGGGAGACATCCGACATCGGGTCGCGGGTCAAGCGGGTTGAGGAGCTTTGCATAGCGGCGCCCACGCGCGTCGAGCTCCAGGAAGACATCGCCGAACTGGGCGAGCGCCTGTCCTCCATGGAGGGCGAGATGAAGGGGGTGGCCACCCAGCTGGGGACCACCAACCGCTACCTTCACACATTGATCGAAAGGGGGCTGGGCAGCCGATGAACGAGATAATCGCGCCGCTCGTCCGGCGCGCCATCCTGGACCTGCTGAATGACGTCGGCGGCGAGCACAACGATGAGGTTCTGACGATGACCCTCAATCAGTTGGGCCATCGCGTCGCCCGGCGCGACGTCGTCCAGCAGATGTCGTGGCTTGCCGATCAGAAGCTTCTGATCTGCGAGAGCCTGGGCAGCTTCACTGTCGCCCGGATCAACGCCGACGGGCGGGACGTCGCGGAGGGCCGGCTTCCTATCGAAGGCGTCAGCCGCTTCAAGACGGGCGAGTAAAATGGGACGCCGGAGTTCGGTCGAGAAAGACCCACGCGTTCGCCAGGCCGTCGACGAGGCTATCAAGCGCGGATGCACGATCGACGAGATCGTCGAAGCCGTTGGTGCGGTGGGCGGAAAGGTCTCGCGGAGCGCGGTGGGCCGATACGCCAAGCAATATGCGCAGCTGGCGGAAAAGCAGCGCGATATGCAGGCCGTTGCCCGGTCCTTCGCCTCCGAGTTCGGCTCGGCCGATGATCAACAGGGCCGGCTGCTCATCCAGCTGGTCACCACGTTGATCACGAGCACCGTCATGCCCGTAGCGATCGGCGAGGAAGGCAGTGAGCAGATCACGACCAAGGCGCTCGCCGATATCGCTCGCGCGGTGAAGGACGTGACGTCCGCCTCCAAGGTCGATGTCGACCGCGAAATCCGCATCCGCGAGGAGGAAAGTCGTCGCGCCCGCCAGAAGGCGGCCGATGCCGCTGAAAAGGCCGGCCGCGCAGCGGGGGCTACCGAAGAGACGCTGAGGATGATCCGCATGGGCATCCTCGGCCTGTCGTCGTGACGCGTCGCAAACGCTCGGTTGGCCCGAGGCAGGACCGGCACCCTTATGACTGGTATGTCGAGCCGGCCTGGGCGGTCGAGGCACTTTTCCGGCACGTCCCCTTCACGGGCACCGTCGGTGACCCGTGCTGCGGCCTCGGAACGATCCCGGCTGTGGCACGCGCCCTCGGCTTCGAGACGGTGGCGGCGGACCTGCACGACAGGGGCTGCCCTGGGCTGGTCGCGATCGCCGACTTTCTCATCGATGCCGAGGCATTCGCCGGCATCGACAACCTGATTTTCAATCCGCCCTACAGCTATCGGCCGAGAATTGCGGAGTCGTTCGTAAGGCGGGCCCTGGAGATTGCTGAGCGGAAGGTCGCGGCCCTCGTCCCGGTCAAATGGCTCTGCACTGGCATCCGCCATGCACTGTTCGTGCGCCACCCGCCCAGCGAGGTCCTGATCCTCTCCGACCGGCCGTCGATGCCGCCAGGCGATAAGATCGAGACGCTGGGCACGCGCGCCTTCAAAGGCGGGACGATCGACTATTGCTGGATCGTCTGGGAGGCCCGGAGCACGGGGCCGACCATGGTGCGGTGGATCCGCAGGGGAGCGGTGGCATGAACGGCCACCGGATCGTTGCCGGCAATCCTCCTCTGCGTCGAGGCGCCCTGACCGAGCAGGCGATAAAAGCCCGCGATCTGGCTGTGCAGCTGGGTTTCAATGAGGTTGCACTGCTGGCCAGCAGGGTTGCGCGATCGCCGTCCCGATATCTGCATTTCCGCGACGCTCGCTCGATCCTTTGGCGCATCCGCTTTTCGGACCATTATTGCCCTGGTCATATCCAGCAGCCCGACCTCGACGTGGTCATCTACGACGGCGACAGCGGCTTCGTGGAGGTTGCTGCCTTCCTGCGCGCCGTCGCCGCAGGGCACATCGAACAGCGTCCGCGCGCGCCGCGAGGAAAGCGTCGGTGATGGACGAGCAGCAGCGCGCCGATCTGGCCGAGTCCCTCGGCAATGACATTCTCGCATTGATCGCGGCACGCTGTGCCGCGAACGGCGCCGATGGCGGCGATATCCTGGCTATCGGCCTTTGTGCGACCGCTGGAATCGCAGTGGCGATCGCTGCGACCAAGGCGGTCGACGCGGCTGCGGCCGTCGCGCTGGTCAGGCTGACCGCCGAGGCTGCCGCGAAGGACATCTACGGATGAGCCAGGCCCCAACCACCCCGAGCTCGTTGGCGCACCCCTCACAGGCGGCGCTCGCAGTCGGCACTGCGGCCGACGTGCCGGCCGTCCTGCTGCGCTATCAGGTCGAGGCGATCGAGCTCAGCCACGCGCACGCCTTTCTTCTTATCGAGAAGAGCCGTCGAACCGGCATTTCCTACGCCTTCGCCGCCGATGCCGTCTTGACGGCGTCGCCGGCAGTCGGGGCGCAGAACGTCTTCTACATCGCCTACAATCTGGAAATGACGCGCGAGTTCATCGGCTATTGCGCCGATTTCGCGAAGAGCTTCGACCAGGTCTCGCAGCGGACCGATGAGATCCTGTTCGACGATGGTTCGGAGAAGGGGATCAAGGCCTTCCGGATCGATTTTCCCTCGGGCAAGTCGATCGTCGCACTCTCGTCGAAGCCGCGATCGCTTCGCGGCATGCAGGGCAAGGTCATCATCGACGAAGCCGCGTTCCACGACGGGTTCGAGGAACTGCTGAAGGCCGCGATGGCGCTCACAATGTGGGGCGGCAGCGTCGTCGTCATCTCGACCCACAACGGCGCCGACAACGCCTTCAACACCCAGATCGAGGATGTCCGGAAGGGCAAGATCGAAGGCCATGTGATGCGCCTGACCCTCGACGATGCGCTTGCTCAGGGCCTCTATAAGCGCATCTGCCTGCGGACGGGGGAGACCTGGACACCGGCAGGCGAGGCGAAATGGGTCGCGAGCCTACGCAAGCGCTACGGTGACGCGGCGGACGAGGAGCTCGACGTCATTCCGGCGCGCGGATCGGGCACCTATCTCACGCGGGCGACGATCGAGGCGGCGATGTCCGCCCAATATCCGGTCATCCGCCTGACATGTCCGAACGGCTTCGAGCGTCAGGATGAGGCGTTCCGAAACGCCGATATCGACGAATGGCTCGAAGACCATGTCGCGCCAGTACTTGCGACCTTTGTACCAGGGCGGGCCAGTTTCGTCGGGCAGGACTTCGCGCGCTCGAGCGATCTGTCGGCCGTGGCGGTCGGACAGGTCGACGACATGGCCAACCTCCATGAGCGCCTCGAAATCGAGATGCGAAACGTACCCTTCTCGGCGCAGCGGCGGATCCTCAATTTCATCTTCGGCAACATACCCCTGTTCTCGGCCGCTAAGCTCGATGCCCGAGGCAACGGTCAGCAGCTGGCCGAAGAGATGCAGATGGAGTGGGGCTTTGATCGGATCGAAGCGGTCATGGCCACGCACGCGACCTACAACCGCTTCATGCCCAGGCTGAAGGCCCGGATCGAAGACCGCACCTTCATCATGCCGTTGTCTGAAGACGGCATCGAGGACCTTCGCCTGATCAAGCTGGTCAAGGGCATTCCCCAGATCGTCGACCGTCGCGACGACAAGGCCGACGGGGCGAAGGGCAAGCGCCACGGCGACACCGCGATCGCGAAGATGCACCTGGTCGCGGCAGCCGATGAGGACGTCGCGCCGATCGAGGCGCACGTAACCGGCGCGGTCCGCGCCACCGCCCAGGAGCACGAACACACCACCCGAGGCTTCGGCACTGTTCGCCGTCGCTCGATCGAGGAGTACTGACATGGCCACCAAGCCCGAGAGGCGGTCGAGGGGCCGCCCGTCCATCGGCGAGATCGCGACAACGCGCGATGGTCGCGACATCACCCAGCCCTGGATTGCGGAGCTCCAGCAGCCACGCAATCCAAAGCTCCAGTCCGTGATCGACTGGGGCATCTACAAGCGGGTCATGGCGGACCCCGAGGTCCGCTCTACCTTCCAGCAGCGGCGACGCGCGGTCACCTCGGCCGAGTGGGACATCATCCCCGGCAACAAGAAGAAACCGGCTTCGGTGAAGGCAGCGGATCTGCTGAAAGCGAACCTGGAGCGGATCGGCGTCGATCGGGTCACCGACAAGATGCTCTATGCTCTCGCCTACGGCTATTCCGTGGCCGAGATCATCTGGGAAACGCGCGAAGGCCTTTGGCAGTTCGGGGATATCAAGGTTCGCCATGCGCGCCGGTTTCGGTGGGACAAGGACAACCGGCTGCGCCTGCTGACCAGCGGAAATATGCGCGGCGAGGTGCTAGAAGAGCGGAAGTTCTGGACGCTCGTGACGGGCGCCAGCGACGACGACGAAGCCTACGGCCACGGCTTTTGCGAGGACCTCTACTGGCCGACGCTGTTCAAGCGGAACGGCATCGGATTCTGGAATACGTTCCTCGACAAGTTCGGTAGCCCGACCGCCAAAGGCACCTATCGCCGTGGTACTCCACAGGCGGACATCAACAAACTGCTCGACGCCCTCGCGGCGATCGCCACCGACAGCGGAATCGCGTTGCCCGAAGGCGTGGCGATCGAGCTCCTCGATGCTGCCCGATCAGGAACGGCCGACTTCGAAAAGCTCGTCCGCTATATGGACGAGGCGATCGCCAAAGTCGTTCTAAGCCAGACCATGACGACGTCCGACGGCTCCTCGCTGAGCCAGGCGGAGGTGCATGCCGGCGTGAAGCTTGAAGTTGTGACCGGGGACGCCGACCTCGTCTGCGAGAGCTTCAATCTGGGCCCGGCGACATGGTGGACCGAGTACAACTTCGGACCAGGCGTCGAGCCGCCCCAGCTCGTCCGCCTCATCGATCGAAAAACCGACCTGAAGGCCCAGGCAGAGGCCGATGTCCAGTTGAAGTCGCTGGGATGGGAGCGAACCGACGAAAGCTTCCGTGACACCTATGGCGATGGCTACGAGCGGTCGAACAGCGTCGATCCGACAGACTCCGGCGCTCGTATCGGCCATAATGGCGGTCCGCCGATCAACGACAATGCACCCGACGCTCGGCCCGTCTCAGGCTCGACGGCGAGCTTCGCTGCGACCGACCCGAGGCCGCTCTATGTCAGCCGGCCGCTGCTGAACGCCGACGAGGTACTGGCTTGGGCGAAACGCGAAGGGTTCGCCCAGACCTTCGCTGCTTCAGAGCTTCACGTGACCGTCGCCTTCTCTCGCCGACCGGTTAACTGGTTCGATATGGGCACCGCCTGGGACGGTCCCGATGGCCGCCTGATAGTGCCGCCGGGTGGCCCCCGTCGTGTCGATCGCCTGGGCGAAGCGATCGTCCTGCATTTCGATTGCCCCGATCTACGCCGACGCAATCAGGAAATGCGAGATCGCGGGGCCAGTTGGGATTTCCCAACATACCAGATGCACGTCTCGATCGCGCCGGCCGGCTCGATACCGGACGGCATGAACATCGAAGCGATCGAGCCATTCGAGGGCGAGCTACGCTTCGGACCTGAGCGGTTTCGCGCTCTTGAATCGGGGTATGACGCGCAGCTGGCAGAGATCAGTTTCGCGGAGGCTGCGGCTGCGCGAGACGTGGTCGACCAGGCCGTCGACATGATCATCGAAGAGGGTTGGGCTAGGATCGATGCGCCGGTCGCAGCGATGGTCGCCCCGATCGCCGCCGCTATCGATGCCGCGAATTCACCCGAAGAGCTCGACGCGGCCCTAATCGCTTCACTGGGGCAATCCGATGTCGATCGTTTGACGGAACAGCTGGCACGGGCCGGCTTCGCAATCCGCGTGGCCGAAGAAGGCGGGGTGGAGTGATGTCGAGCCGGCCGTTGTTGGGCGGTGGCCGGCCGTGATGAGCGCCACCATCGCCGCTCGCCAGATCGCCGAGCTCGAATCGCGCGAGGAGTTGACGCCCGTCGAGGCGCGCCGGCTGCAGCAGCTGGTCGATGGCGAGCGCCCCTATGGCCGGCCCCGGCCGAAATATGACCATCGGCACCGTCGGAAGGGAGAAGGTTGATCATGGCCGACATATCAGGGGCTTTCGGCCTTCCGCCCGCCGAGACGATCGAGTTTTTCCGGGCCAAAGGCTATCGGGTGCAGTCCCGCTGGGACGAGACCTGGCAGCAGGAAAATGGGCGCGCTTTCACCGTTACCAAGATGATGAACGGCGCGCTCCTTGAGGAAGTGCGCCGATCGCTCGATCGCGTTCTCAGCCAGGGCGGCACCTTCGAACAGTGGAAGGCGGCGGTAATTCCTCAAATGCAGCAGGCCGGCTGGTACGGCCGGGTGCAGGACCGTGAGATCACGGGCGTCGACCATGCCGTTTTCATTGGCGAACGTCGGCTGCGAACGATCTACGACACCAACCTGCGGACGGCGCGGGCGGCCGGGAAGTGGAAGCGCATCCAGGCCATGAAGGATGTCGCGCCCTTCCTCATGTACGATGCGGTGAACGATCGGCGCACGCGCCCTTTGCACCGCGTCTGGGGTGGACTGGACGATGGGCGCCCGATCATCCTGCCGGTCGATCACCCCGCCTGGTCGGTCTATTTCCCGCCATGTGGCTGGGGATGCCGGTGCGGCGTCTCGCAGCTGAGCGAACGGGTGATGCAGCGGCGCGGTCTGCCGGTGACAACCGACGCTGAGCTCCGCCGCAAAGGCTGGCTGACCGAGAGCGGCGAGATCGGCGGCGCGCGCCAGGCCTGGAAGAAGTCCGACGGTTCTGTCGTGATGGTGCCAGCGGGGATTGATCCGGGCTGGGCCTACAACCCCGGCGAGGATTACCTCGCCGGGCTCGCCAAACCCTTCACAGATCAGCCGCTGCAGAGGCCTCATTTGATCAGCGGTGACAGACCCGATCTTCCAGCACCTCGCGCCCGTCCAGCCGACCTGTTACTGCCAACCGACACCCCTATGGAGGACGCAATCGACGTCTTCCTGAAGTCGTTCGATGGCGTGACGGATGGGGCGACGATTCTCACCAAGGATCGGCTCGGAGAACCCCTCGTCGTGGACGAGACCTTCTTCTTTCGTGGCGGCGATCGGAATGCCCCCAAGCTGGACAGAGGGCGCATCGAGTCGATCCGGCTGATCGCGGAGACTTTGCGCGATCCGGACGAGATATGGTGGTGCTGGGTCGAAGAAACAAAGGGCCAGAGCGGAACTCCACGCCCAAGGCTCGCCCGTCGCTATGTGGCTCGGTTTGATATCGACGGCCGGCGCCGATCCTTCGTTGTCGTCATGCAATATGACCAAGGCGGTTGGCGCGGCGTCACTGGCTTCAAAAGCAAGCGCGAGAACTATCTGGCGAGCGACAATGTGCGCGCTGGCGTCCTCGCCTACAGGAGGCCCGAATGAAAAAGGCCCGGCCGAAGCCGGACCTTTTTCGCGTGATTGGAGGTCCTCTGAGCCCACCCCCGCCAGGGCAGTATTACGAACCTCGCGGACACGCGCCCGGACGGTCTCACCGATATAGCTATTCCTGCCCGCGCCAGCAACCGGACAGGCCAGATTGCCTTCGTACGCGGCTTGGGACCGCGACGGGGGCTGGAGCGTTGGCGCGCTCCAAGCCGGCGGCTGACACCGCCACGACCCAACCGGTCCGCATCGGGCCGATCCCGTCACCCTGCAGGGCGAGGGGAACATCCACGGAAAATGTTAATGAAAGGGATATCTCCCGCGACTGCCTCGGCTCTTCTGGAGCCTGTCTCCCCCTGCCGGCCTGCCGCGCCATGGATCGGCGGAAAGCGCAATCTTGCGAAGCGCCTGGTCGATCTGATCGGCCGGGTACATCACGACGTCTATGCCGAAGCGTTCGTCGGCATGGGCGGCATCTTCCTTCGCCGCGAATCGCGTCCGCGTTGCGAGGTGATCAACGACTGGTCGGAAGACGTTGCGACCTTCTTCCGGGTGCTTCAGCGGCTCTACGTGCCCTTCCTGGACATGCTTCGATTCCAGGTCACGAGCAGGGCCAATTTCGAGAAGCTTGCAACGACCGATCCGTCGACCTTGCTGGATATCGAGCGAGCCGCACGCTTCCTCTATCTCCAGCGCCTGGCCTTCGGAGGGAAGGTCAAGGCGCGCAACTTCGGGGTCACCGTCACCCAATCTGCGCGCTTCGACGTGACGAAGCTGGGCCCGGTGCTCGAAGCCATCCATGAACGGCTTGCCGGCGTCATCATCGAGCGGCTGACGTGGCAGAGCTTTCTGCAACGCTACGATCGACCGGGGACGCTGTTCTACCTCGATCCGCCCTATTTCGGCTCGGAAGACGACTATGGCCGCGATCTCTTCAGCCGCGACCAGTTCGAGGAGATGGCCGACCAGCTGGCCAGGCTGCAGGGGCGGTTCATCCTGAGCCTCAACGACCATCCCGAGGTGCGGAAGATCTTCGCGCGCTTCTCGATCCAGCCGGTTCTGACCACCTATTCGGTGGGCACGAAGGGGCGAGATGAGAAGGTCGGGGAACTCATCATTACGAGCGCAGGAATCGACGTTTGATTCCCAGTTCGCGCACGACTTTTGATTCACAGTTCGCTGGCGCCAAATTGGCGCTGGCGAACGCCGGTCAGCCCCAGAACATGGGCATTTCCGCGAACTGGGAAGCGCTCGATACAGAACTGGGAATCGCCGCACCGAAAATGCCCGTTTTCGGGCTTCTGAAATACGGTTTCAGGGCCTCATCAACGGCGATCGCGCGGCACGCGCCAGAAACTTCACAGTTCGCCCGACAGAGCCTGCGGAGGCAGAAACGCCCGGATTTCGGCCCGATATATCCCGCAACGCCCCGCAGAATCCCGGCACCGGGGGTTAGATCATTAATGTCGGGTCACATACATTGGGTCTTCCTTTCTTCGACTCATATGTTCACTGTATGTTCTTTCTCATTTCCTACTTGTCTAGGAAAAATCCTAGGGATAGGGAGAGACATGACGGAAGACGTGCGCAGCATCCTCGACGAGTTGATCCGGGAGAGAGGTGAGGATTATTCCTCGCTGTCGCGGCTGATCGGGCGCAATCCGGCCTATATCCAGCAGTTTATCAAGCGGGGTACGCCGCGCCGCTTGTCGGAGGAGGACCGGGCGCGGATCGCAGCCTATCTGCGCGTGCCCGAAGAGCGGCTCGGCGGCAGGTCGGCATCGCCGCCTTCCAGGTCGGCAGCGGCGCATGACAATGGCTTGCGGGCCGTGCCGCGCATCGAGGTTCGTGCGTCGGCGGGGCCGGGGGGCGTGGCGGATATCGAGGAGCGGGGGCGACCGTTCGCCTTCGATCCCGCGCTGCTCAAGGAGATCGGCGCCCGGCGCACGTCACGGCTGTCGGTCATCCGCGTATCGGGCGAGTCGATGGAACCGACTCTGCGCGACCGTGACGACATTTTGGTCGACCTCAGCGCGACGACGCCCATCCCGGATGCCATTCATGTGCTCAGCCTGGACGACCTGCTGATGGTAAAACGGCTCGTTCATGATGGGGATAGCTGGATCGTCCGGAGCGACAATCCAGACTATGCGGATATAGACGATTTCGACCCGGCGGCCTTGCGGATCATTGGCCGGGTGCTGTGGTGCGGACGAAAGCTGTAGCCGCGCCCGTCTGGCGTTCGACGCTCAGCCGCGTCGGCGATCGTAGAAGTAGAGCGCGAGCGTGATGGCGACACCGATCGCGGTGCCGATGAGCGTGCCGGCCGAGGGCTGACCCTGCCGCGCGCCGATGACCGCCCCGGCAAGGATCGAGAAGGCGATGATCGCTCCGCCCGCGCGGGACGCTGTGCGGCTATTCTGTTCCATGGCGGACCCATGCCACGCTCCTCCCTGCGGCGCCAGTCATGTCCGGTACCGCGTCAGTCATGTCCCGGATGTCCCGGTGTGGGACGGGCCGTCCTGCTGCGGGACATGGTAAAGAGTCCGTCGACCATCGAAAGCCCGGAAAACCGCCAATCCTGAAGTGCTGGCATGGGCCTTGTGTAGTGTTTCGCAGGTGTTCACGGGGTTCGCGATCTTGGAAGAGATATTCTACATCGCCCATCGGAGCAGTATCGAGCAGGCGCAGGAATTGCTGAGCCAGTTCGGCATGCTGGCGATCGATGAAGCGGCGGCGCGCAGCCGCCATTATCGGGAGCTCGGCAATTCGATTCGTTTCTGCGAGTGGCGCCAGATCGAGCGCTTCCTCGCCGTGCTCGCGCAGGATGTCGCGGTCGGCACGATCCACTGACTGACGCTTTCGCGCAACGCCTCCGCTTTTGTCGGCATTGGCATGCGGGGTGAGGGCAAGTTGGCGCTGGCGACGCCGCTGGCCTCCCGCTAGGGTCGCACGATGCGTTTCGACAGTATGCCGTCCGGTGCGCCCTTGCTCGTCTTCGGCGCCTTGCTGGTCCTTTCGGCCCCCAGCGAAGCGCAACAGCAATCCTCTCCGATCCCCTCTGTAGACCCGGTCGAACCGGGTGACGTCGATCCCTCGGCCGATATGGCGCCCTTGCCCGAGATGGAAGTCGACTGGCCGGATGCCACCGCCGCCGACGAGCAGGGGGGCGCGCGCCGTGATGCGGCAAGCGCATCACCAGCGGACACTGCCGTCGAATCCGATGACGAGGCGCTCGCCGATGCCCAGGCCGATCGCCGCTACGACGTCCGCATCGACGGGCTGACGGGCGAAGACGGCGTTTCCCCCGAAGCGGATGCGTCGATCCGCGCCCGCTTCAAGTCGCTGTCTGCGCTCGAAGAAGGCAAGGGCACCGGTAACACCGCCCAGATCGACCGACGGGCGCGGCAGGACGAGGCGCTGCTCGGTGAGCTTCTGAGGACCGCAGGCTATTATGACGCCAGCGTCGTCACGCGGATCGAAGGCCAGCGCGGCGAGCGTCTGTCGGTCATTCTCCGGGTGCGGGCGGGCACGATCTACACGCTGTCGACGGTCGACATGCCCGGCCTGACGGAGACCGGCGCACTGTCGGACGAGTTGCGGGAGGCCTTTACCCTGCGTCCCGGTGACCCGGCGGACTCGGACAAGATTGCCGTTGGCCTGGCGGCGCTCAAGACGAGTCTTGGCCAGCGCGGGCTGGTGTTCGCCAAGGTGGGCGAACCCAAATTGACGATCGACCACGAAGATAATCGGGCCGCCCTGTCTGTCGATGTCGATCCCGGCCGCGTCCAGCGGATCGGCCAGATACGGATCGATGGACGGCAATTGTTCAGCGCCAGACATCTAGGCCGGATCGCGCGTTTCAGGCGTGGCGATATCTATGACGCGACCAAGATGGAGGACTTCCGTCGGGCCCTGATCCAGACCAGCCTCGTATCGACAGTGTCGATCAAGCCCGTCGCCACGCCTGACCCGGAGGTGGTCGATATCATCGTCAAGCTCGACCAGGCGCCGCCGAGAACGATCTCGGGTGCGATCGGCTATGGTACGGGCGAAGGCTATCGGGTCGAAACGAGCTGGCAGCATCGCAATCTGATCCGGCCGGAGGGGGCGGTGACCTTCCGGGGCGTGCTCGGTACGCAGGAACAGTCGCTCGGCGCAACGCTCCGCCGCAACAATTTCAAGACGCGCGACCGGGTGCTCACCGGCCAACTCGTCGTCAGCCATCTCGACCAGAATGCCTATGAGGCGCGCAGCGTGACGCTCGGCGCAGGCCTGGAGCGCCAGACCAACATCATCTGGCAGAAGAAATGGACCTGGTCCTATGGCGTCGAACTGGTCGCGTCCAAGGAAGACGATACGGTCAAGGCGACCGGCGCCCCCCGCCGCCGCCAATATCTGATCGGCGCGCTCCCCTCCAGCCTGTCCTATGACGGATCGGACGACCTCCTCAACCCGACGCGCGGTTTCCGGCTGGCGGCGCGCGTCTCGCCAGAGGCTTCGCTGCAAGGGAGCGCCTTCGGCTATTTCAAGGGCCAGCTCGACGGCAGCAGCTACATGCCGGTCAGCGACCGCATCGTTCTGGCGGGCCGCGTCCGTCTCGGTGCCATCTGGGGCGCCTCGGCCGAGCGGATCGCACCGACGCGGCGCTTCTATGCCGGCGGTGGCGGCTCGGTGCGCGGCTATGGCTATCAGAAGATCGGCCCGGTCGACATCAACGGCGACCCGGCCGGCGGCCGCAGCCTGGCCGAGTTCTCGATCGAGGCCCGCATCCGCTTCGGCGATTTCGGGGTGGTGCCCTTCTTCGACGGCGGCAATCTCTACGCCGCGAAGCTGCCGACCTTCCGCAACCCTCGCTACGGGGCCGGTCTGGGCGTGCGCTATTACACCAGCTTCGGCCCGATCCGGGTCGATGTCGGCACGCCGATCAACCGCCGGGCCGGGGACTCGCGCGTGGCGGTCTATGTGTCGCTCGGACAGGCCTTCTGATGAGCGTCGATCGCGACCTGGTCGAGGATGTCGAGGAGCGGGTACTGGCCTGGCGGCAGCGGCATCCCTTGCTGCGCGCGGTGGCTATCGTCTTGCTGGCCCTGCTGCTGTTGCTCTCAGCAGCGATCTGGATGCTCGACAGCGCACCAGGACATCGCCTGATCGCCGATCGGGTCGGCGCGCTGCGGCCGTCCTCCGGCCTGCGCATTCATGTCGGCCGGATCGACGGCTCGATCTGGAACCGTGCGACGATCCGCGACTTCCGCCTCTATGATGATCGCGGTCTGTTTCTCGAGGCGCCCGAACTGGCGGTCGACTGGCGGCCGGCCGCATGGATCGCGAACAAGCTGTGGATCCGCCGCGCGACCACCGACCTGCTGATCTTGCACCGCAAGCCCGCGCTGCGGCCGTCGACGCGAAAAGGGCCCTTGCTGCCCGGCTTCGATATTCATGTCGGCAAGCTGGAGGTCAGGAAGCTCCGTCTCGAACCTCCGGTTGCCGGGCGGCTTCATCTGATGACGCTCGACGCCGGCGCCGACATCCACGCCGGGCGGGTGTTGCTGCAGCTCAATGCGCGATCCAACGCCGCCGATCGCATCGCCCTCCAGCTCGATTCACAGCCCGACCGCAATCTGTTCGACCTCGACGCGCGGATCGAGGGTCCCGCATCGGGTGTGATCGCATCGCTGACGGGATGGAAGCAGCCGGTCGACGGCGTCGTCTCGGGCAGTGGTACCTGGTCCGCCTGGCAGGGGCGTGCCACGCTCGATGCCGGCGAGACCCGCCTGATCGAACTCGCGCTTCAGGCCAAAAAGGGCCGATATGCGCTTGAGGGCTTTCTCGCGCCCAGCCGCTTTCTTAGCGGCAAGTTGCAGCGGCTCAGCGACCCGCAGATCCGGATCAAGGGCGATGCATCGATGGTCGATCGGCGCCTAAATGGACGCGCTTCGATCCGCACGCCGTCGCTGGTCTTCGATGTCCGCGGCGTCGCCGATCTCGCCGAAAATGCCTTTGACGGCGTGCGTGTGAAGGGATCGCTGCTCCGCCCGCCGGCGCTGTTCCCCAACATGACCGGGCGCAACATCGCGCTCGACGCGCGCTTCGACGGGCCCTTCGCCACGGCGACCTACAGCTACACCCTGACCGCTGATCATGTCGCGTTCGACAATACCGGCTTCGACGTCGTTCGCGCGACCGGCAAGGGGGCCTTGTCGCCCGCGCCGGTAAAGCTTCCGGTCCGGCTGACCGCGCGGCGGGTCACCGGCATCGGCGACGTGGCGGGCGGCATCCTCGGCAATCTCTCGCTCGATGGCACGCTGCTGATCACCGCACGCAAGGTCACCGGTGACAAGCTCAAGCTGAAGTCCGACAAGCTGGCTGGCGACCTGTCCTTGCGGCTGGACCTGAAGACGGGCGCCTATGACGTCGCTCTGACGGGCAAGCTGCTCCGCTATTTCATTCCCGGCATCGGCATTGTCGACGTCAATTCCGAGTTGACGGTGCTGCCGGGCTCGGGCGGGCGCGGTACATCTGTGACGGGTCGCGGTCGGGCATGGGTACGCCGCTTCGACAATGGCTTCCTGCGCTCGCTTGCTGGCGGGCTGCCCTTTATCGACACCCGCCTTCGGCGCGATGCCGACGGCATATTGCATTTCGATCGCCTGCAACTGACCGCTCCGGATATCCGTATCAGTGGCACCGGTTTCCGGCGACGGGACGGCACATTCTATTTCAAAGGCAGCGGCAGCCAGTCGCGCTATGGCCCGCTGCAGCTGACGCTCGACGGCAATATCAGCAGGCCCGAGGTAGATCTGGTGCTGGCCTCGCCCGTGCCCGCGCTCGGCCTGACCGACACTATCGTTCACCTCGATCCGACGCCGCAGGGTTTCGCTTATCGGGCGGCGGGCCGTTCCTATCTGGGGCCATGGGACAGCCGGGGTGCGATAGTGATGCCCGCCGGCCAAGCCGCGACGATTGCGGTGGCGGCAGTGTCGGTGAGCGGTGCCGAGGGCAGCGGATCGATCCGATCGGACCCGCAGGGCTTCACCGGCCGGGTCGATCTCGCCGGCGGGACGGTGACCGGACCGCTGACCTTCTCGGTCGAAGGCGGGCTCCAGAAGATCGAAGGCCATCTGCGCGCCCGGAGGGCCAGTTTAGCGGCTGCCGTTCCTTTCACGGTCAACCGCGGCCGGATTGACGGAACCGTCCTGCTCGATCCGGCGGGCGCGCGGATCGACGCGACGGCGGCCTTGTTCGGGTCGACGATCCGGGGCGTGACGATCGGCCGCACCCGCGCCACGCTGACGACACGGGGCGGAAGCGGCACGATCGACGCCACCATCGCCGGTTCGCGCGGGCGTGGTTTCGAGCTGACGACGAAGCTGGGCTTCGCCCCCGACCGCCTGTCGCTGGCGGCCGAGGGGGTGATCGACCGCAAGGCGGTCAAGCTGGACGAGACTGCGGTGCTGCGCCGCGACGGCGACGCCTGGCGGCTCGATCCGGTGGCGCTCAGCTTCGCCAATGGCCGCGCGACGCTGGCCGGGCGATTCGGCGGAACGGCGAACGAGGTCCATGCTGTCGTCCAGTCGATGCCGCTGTCGCTGCTAGACATGTTCTATCCTCAGCTCGGCCTGTCGGGCGTCGCCACCGGCGATGTCGACTATCGGCTGCAGCGCGGAGCCCGCATACCGACCGGACGTGCCAGGCTGACGATCAAGGGACTGTCGCGATCTGGGCTGGTCCTGACGTCCCGCCCGGCCGATGTCGGTCTCGCTGCCGTTCTGACGGAGAATGTTGCGGCCGCCCGCGCCGTGGTCTCGAGCGGCGGCAAGGTGATCGGTCGGGCGCAGGCGCGCATCACCAATATCCCGCCTGCGGGCGCGCTCGACGACCGCCTGCTCGCAGGCAAGATCTTCGCTCAGCTCCGCTATGGTGGCCCGGCGGATATGCTGTGGCGCCTGTTCGGGGTCGAGACGATCGACCTGTCGGGCCCGATCGCGATCGGCGCGGACATCAGCGGAACAGGCGCCAATCCGGTCATTCGCGGAACATTGCGATCGACCCAGGCGCGGCTCGAAAGCGCGGTTTCGGGTACGGTCATAACCAGCATCGCCGCCAGTGGCCGCTTCGATGGCTCGACCCTGCTGATCGACTCGCTGAAGGGCCGTACGCGCGGAGACGGTACCATATCGGGCAAGGCCCGCTTCGACCTGTCCGCCGAAGCCGGACTGGGCATGGATGTCGCGATCGACGCCAACGACGCCCAACTGATCAACCGCGACGATATCGGCGCCACGGTGACGGGGCCGGTCCGCTTCGTCTCCAACGGCAATGGCGGGACCATCTCGGGCGACGTTCGGCTGGTGAAGGGGCGCTTCCAGCTCGGCCGGGCGGCAACGGTCGCGACGATTCCGCAATTCGCGACGATCGAGCTCAACCGGCCCGACGACGAGAATGAGGTCCGCCGCCGAGCCCCCTGGAAGCTCGACATCAAGATGGTCGCGCGCAACCAGCTGACCGTGTCGGGCCTCGGCCTGGACAGCGAGTGGCGCGGGCAACTCGATCTGGGCGGCACGATCGAGAACCCCTCGATCCGCGGCCGGATGGATCTGGTTCGGGGCGGCTATGAATTTGCCGGCCGTCGCTTCGATCTTGATCGGGGCGCGATCCGCTTCCTGGGAGAGACGCCACCCGATCCGCTGCTCGACATCACCGCCAAAGCCAATCTCAATGGCGTCAGCGCGACGATCGGCGTCGCCGGGACCGGACAGAAGCCTGAGATCAGCTTCACCAGCATTCCGGCGCTGCCCGAGGACGAGCTGCTGTCGAGGCTGCTGTTCGGCACCTCGATCACCAATTTGTCGGCACCCGAGGCACTGCAGCTTGCCGCCGCCGTCGGCTCGCTGCGCGGCAATGGCGGCGGGCTGAATCCGATCAATGTCGTGCGCAAGGCGGCGGGCCTCGATCGGCTGCGCATCCTGCCGGCCGATCCGACGATCGGCATCGGCACCTCGATTGCAGCCGGCAAATATATCGGCCGACGCACCTTCGTCGAAGTGATCAGCGACGGGCAGGGCTATTCGGCGACGCGGATCGAGTTCCAGCTGACTCGCTGGCTGTCGCTGCTGTCGAGCATCTCGACCATCGGTCGCCAGAGCGCGAGCGTCCGGGTCTCCAAGGATTATTGAGCGGGGGCGGCGGCCCCCACCAGGGCGTCGATCAGCTGCATCCGACCGGCTGCGGGTTGTGTGCCTGGAACAGCTTGCCCCGCTCGGCCAGCAGGACGATCACCAAGGCGGCCGAGGAGCCCAACAGAAAGCCGAGGGTGAGGGGCAGGGTGGTTCCCTGGAAAGACTGGCCGATGGCAAGCCCGATCAGCGTGCCAACGACACTCTGCATAAAGCCCTGGATCGAGGCGGCCGTGCCGGCGATCGTGCCCATGCGCTCCATGGCCATCGACCCGAAGTTGGATCCGGTCAGGCCGAACAGGAACATCGTCATTCCCTGCAGGATGGCAAAGCTCCAGATCGTCTCATGACCACTGGTGACGATCGCCAGCCGGACGAGACACAGCAGGATCATCGCGACCAGCGCGCTGTGCGACACCAGCCGGGTGCCGAGCCGCTCGACGATCCGGGAGTTGATCAGTGCGGCGATCGCCATCATGCCCGCGATCAGGCCGAAGCCGGGCGCGAAATATTGTGGCGCATTGAAGCTGTGGGCGAAGATCTGCTGCACGCTGTTGAGAAAGCCGACCAGCCCGCCATAGATCACGGCTGACGCCAGCGCATAGCCAAGCGAGCAGCGGTCGCCGAGCGTCATCCGCGTCGCTTCTACGATCGACCCGACACCGATCGAGCGGCGGTTGGCGGGCGTCAGCGTTTCCGGCAGGCGGATCGCGGCCCAGGTGCAGACCATCAGACTGAAGCCGCCGAGCAGATAGAAAATCCAGTGCCATGGCGCCACGAGCAGGATCAGTTCGCCCAGCGTCGGCGCCGCGATCGGTACCGCCAGGAACACCATGAAGCAGAGCGAGGTCACCCGCGCCATGCGCCGTCCGGCATAGCAGTCCCGGACGATCGAGATCGACAGGATGCGGGTGGAAGCCGCCACGAAACCCTGCAGGCCGCGAGAAATCAGCAGCAAATCGAAGCTGCCGGCATGGGCTGCGACGAAGCTGGTGACCGCATAGATGCCGAGCGTCGAGAACAGGACGGGCCTGCGGCCGAAGCGGTCGGCGAGGGGGCCGAAGATCAGCTGGCCAAAGCCGAAGCAGCCGATATAGACCGCCACCACCAGCTGCTGGTGGTTCTCGATCGTCACGCCGAGCTCCGATCCGATCCGGCCGAGCGCGGGCAACATGATGTCGATCCCCAGCGCGTTGACCGCCATCAGCGACGCCATCAACGCCACGAACTCGCCGAAGGGCAAGCCGTGGGACATATTCTCGTCCTGGAAGGTCTGGGGAGCGTTCATCGGAAAATCCAGTGGCGCCTTAGGCTTGCGGGCGGACGCTGGCAACCCGCCGGGGCATGCCAAAAGAGAAAGGGCCCCGGAGCCGAAGCCCCGGAGCCCTTTCCTGTGCCGGTGAAGGCGAAGATCAGTTCGAGAAGTACATGTCGAACTCGACCGGGCTCGGGGTCATCTCCCAGCGGGCGACTTCCGGCCACTTCAGTTCGATATAGGCTTCGATCTGGTCCTCGGTGAACACGCCGCCCTTGGTGAGGAAGGCGTGGTCGGCCTGCAGCGAGTTCAGCGCTTCGCGCAGCGAACCGCAAACGGTCGGAACCAGGGCGAGCTCTTCCGGCGGAAGATCGTACAGATTCTTGTCCATCGCCTCGCCCGGATGAATCTTGTTCTCGATGCCGTCGAGACCAGCCATCAGCAGCGCCGCATAGCAGAGATAGGGGTTCGCCATCGCGTCCGGGAAACGGAACTCGACGCGCTTCGCCTTGGCACCGGTGCCATAGGGGATGCGGCAAGAGGCCGAGCGGTTGCGCGCCGAATAGGCGAGCAGCACCGGAGCCTCATAGCCCGGGACCAGGCGCTTGTAGCTGTTGGTCGTCGGGTTGGTGAAGGCGTTGAGCGCCTTGGCATGCTTGATCACGCCGCCGATGAAATAGAGGCAGGTGTCCGACAGGCCGGCATAGCCGTTGCCGGCGAACAGCGGCTGACCCTTGTCCCAGATCGAGATGTGGGTGTGCATGCCCGAGCCGTTATCTTCCTTGATCGGCTTCGGCATGAAGGTGACGGTCTTGCCATAGGCCTGCGCGACCTGCCAGCAGACATATTTGTAGATCTGCATGCGGTCGGCGGTCTGGACGAGCGTGCCGAAGGTCAGGCCGAGTTCGTGCTGGGCCGAGGCCACTTCGTGGTGGTGCTTGTCGCAGGGCAGGCCCATTTCGAGCATGGTCGAAACCATCTCGGCGCGGATGTCGACGGCGCTGTCGACCGGAGCGACCGGGAAATAGCCGCCCTTGGCGCGGGGACGGTGACCCAGATTGCCGCCTTCGAGCGCCTTGCCGGTGTTGGTCGGCAGCTCGACGTCGTCCAGCTTGTAGTAGCTGGAATTGTAGGTCGTATCGAACTGGACGTCATCGAACATGAAGAACTCGGCTGCCGGTCCGACATAGACGGTGTCGCCGACACCGATCGACTTCACATAGGCTTCGGCGCGCTTGGCGGTCGAGCGCGGATCGCGGGTGTAAAGCTCGCCGGTCGACGGCTCGACGATGTCGCACACGAGGATCAGCATCGGCGTGGCGGAGAAGGGGTCCGTCCAGACGGCGTCCAGATCCGGCTTCAGGATCATGTCGGACTCGTTGATCGTCTTCCAGCCCTCGATCGACGAACCGTCGAACATGAAGCCGTCGGTCAGCTCGTCCTCGCCGACGACGCCGGCGCACATGGTGAGGTGCTGCCACTTGCCCTTGGGATCGGTGAAACGAAGATCGACCCACTCGATCTCCTGGTCCTTGATCATCTTGAGAACGTCAGCGGGCTTGTTCGCCATATCCTTGCCTTCCCCGTGAGAAAATCCGTGAATGTTTCGGGCGGTGTGCCGCCCCTGCTCTGTGTTGGCGCCGCGGCGATCAGATCGCGTCGGCGTCCCTCTCTCCAGTCCGGATGCGGACCGCGCCCTCGACCGGCAGAATGAAGATCTTGCCGTCGCCGATGCGGCCCGTCTGCGCGGCCGATGCGATCGCTTCGACCACCCGCTCGGCCAGGCTGTCGTCGACGACGACCTCCAGCTTCACCTTCGGCAGGAAGTCGACGACATATTCGGCGCCGCGATAGAGTTCGGTGTGGCCCTTCTGGCGGCCGAAGCCCTTGGCCTCGGTCACGGTGATACCGGAGACGCCCACTTCGTGGAGGGCTTCCTTCACTTCATCGAGCTTGAAAGGCTTGATGATGGCTTCGATCTTCTTCACCCATGCCTCCCCGGACAGCACTTACGTGCCCTCCATAAGCGTGCGGTCGCACGAGTCGCAAGGATGCAGGGTCGCTCGGCTCAGATATTCTGCCGCACTGCCGCGAAACGGGGCAAATATGACGATATTGCCTAAAACTCAGGCAGGCGTTGCATGAAATTTCAGCGATGGCGCTTTCGGCGAATCATGCTTGCGCGATTCCGTCAGAGATAGGGCGGCTGGTGCAGACCCTCAGGACTGGCCGTGAAGATCTCGCAGCCATCGTCGGTGATGCCGATCGAATGTTCGAACTGGGCCGACAGTGAACGGTCGCGGGTGACCGCCGTCCAGCCGTCGTCGAGCAGCTTCACGTCGGGGCGGCCGATATTGATCATCGGTTCGATCGTGAACA
>JAIYAJ010000269.1 GCA_027489105.1 Zymomonas sp.
TACCCGTCGCGCACAGTCCCATACAGGCACATCATCGACATGATTGCCGATATAGTCGTAGCCCTCGGTTCCGAACTGCTGAACAAGCAGATCAGCTTTGGCCTTGCCGGAGAGGTTGATGTCCTTGGTGGATGCGAACTGACCATCAAACAGCCCCAGATGGCCTTGAACATCACAGGCAATCCGATCGTTCGCCGCCGTTGCCAGGAAGACTTTCCCTCCTCGGCACCGCGCCTCTTGGATCAATGCCAAGACGGCTTGGTTATAGGGATAAATGGTCGGATCAGGTGATGCGATCTCAGCAAGGCGAGACTTGAATATCGCCTTGCCGTTAAAAATAGCACGAAACAAAATAAATAATCTTAGAGGTGCCTTTCGCAATATCGTCAGTAAATTCTCAATCAAACTATCCGTTCGTATCAGCGTCCCATCAAGATCAACAATAAGTGGAACTCCATTATTTTCAATATCCTGGCCACCAGCAGAAACAATTGAAGATTCTGTCATTTTGGCGACCTGATTTTAGATTTCAGAATATCAAACTCTATCTTTTACCGTTCTTGATCATGCCTGATCCGAAAGCAAATCGCACCGGCATTGTCGGTGACAAAAGGATAGGATTGTGGCCGTGGTCGGTCTCCTTCATGGCGACCACGAAACTAACCGGCAACGTTTCGGTGGTTAGGATATTGTCCGGGTGGGTTCACAAGCCCTTCACCCGACGGCGCTGCCCAGGACCCATGCCATCACGTTGGCACCGATGGGCCGACCAGCGATTGCACCTGAAGCCATCGTGATCATTTCAGCGGTCAGCGGGGTGCCATATCGGTCATTCAGCCGTTTCAAGGGTCAATCGGATGGCGCGGACAAGATCGGTCTCGCGGAAGGGCCGGCGCAACACCACCGCCCCCGGTCGCAGCAGCGACCGTGGTACCGGCATGCCGTCGTTGTACATGCGCGGTACGAAGAGCGCCCGCATCACGGGGGCCATCTCGGCCAGGCGCGCATCGTCATCCAAATATGCGTCCGCGATGATCATATCCGGGTGACAGGTACCGGCAGACGTCAAGGCCTGGTCGTTTGTCAGGGCAACAGCGCAGGCCCGGTGCCCCATCCCGTTGAGCGAGGCGGCCAAAGACAGGGACATCTGGGGATCAGCGGAAACAATCAGGAAGCGAAGACACCGGCCGGTGCCAGGCCGGAACACGGCGCCGCCTTCGTTATCCCACCGCGACAATGCCTCACGCCCGGCGATCGGCACCAAGGGCTGCGTGGCGGAAATCATGATCGTACCGCGTGGGATTCAATCAGCCACAGCTGCCGATCCATGCCACGGGCAACCTGGGTGAACAGGTCGGCAGTGACGGGATCGCCATGGGTGGTGGACAGGCCAATGGCTTCGCGGGCCGACTGGCCAAAGGCGCTGACCGCCTGCGACAGGGCAAAGATGTGCTGCCGCGCCTCCGCGACCCCCAAGGGATAAGGGATCAGGAACGATCGTTCAGCCGCCACATGCACCGTCCCATGGGCCGTGCCACCAAGGGCAGCAGCCCGTTCCGCAATCAGGTCTGAATAGGTCTCCACCTCGATCGCGACGTTATCGAACAGTTCATGCACAGCGGAAAAGCTGCTGCCGCGCACATTCCAGTGCGCCTGTTTGACCTGTGCATGGAGATCGATGGCCGCAGCCAAGTGTTTGTTGAGCAGTTCGACCGACTGCCCGCGAATGTTTTCCGACAGCGTATTGTGGGTATAGTGCATGGTCGACCTCCCGTTGTAACAGTCCACCATAAGTAAGCGAGCCAAAACATGTAAGGTTCGGAAAATACCTAAAGCCGGAAGAGGTAATTCATAATTTTTATTCACCATGTACTTGTTAATCATTTATGATATTATGCATTGTCTTTTTTGAAAATATTTGATCGGTGATTTGAAAATGAACCCTCCCCCGCCAGACTCCAATAACGTGACGCGCTCTGCGAGTGGCGTGGATATTGTTGCCATCGGTGCGTCGGCCGGCGGTTTGGAGGCCGCCACCCGGTTGGTGGAAGCATTGGGCGATGGCGGCGGGGCCAGTTTTATCCTGGTCCAACATCTGGACCCCAATCATGACAGCCTTCTGGTCGATCTTCTGGCCGCGCACACGGCACTTGCCGTCAAACAGGCGACGGATGGCATGGAACTGCTGCCCGGCCATATCCTGGTTATACCGCCCGGCGCCTATCTGTCTGTCACCAATGGGCATCTTCACCTGACATCTCCACCGCGCGGCCAGGGCGCGCGGCTGCCTTTCGACTTCCTGCTGGCCTCTCTGGCGCGTGATTTCGGCGGCCGCTTGGTCTGTGTGGTCCTTTCCGGGACCGGTACGGATGGCAGTCAGGGGCTGCGGGCCGTGAAAGCGGCCGGCGGGCTGGTGATCGCGCAGGACCCGACAGAGGCCGGATATGACGGCATGCCCCGCAGCGCGATGGCCACCGGTCTGGTGGATCATGTTCTGCCTGTCGCCGCTATGCCGGAGGTCATCCGGAACCGGCACTGCCCCGTAAACCCGCCATCCACCAGCCTGGGTGACGATGGGCTGGCCACCATCGTCAACCTGTTACGCACCCATACACCCTATGACTTCACGCTCTACAAGCAGGGGACACTGCGGCGTCGCATCGACCGGCGTATGTCCATGGCGGGCATCACCGCCGACGGTCTGGCGGATTACCTGGACCTGCTGAACCGTGACCCGGCCGAACGCGACAACCTGGCCAAAGACATGTTGATCAATGTCACTGAATTCTTCCGGGACCCTAAAGTGTTTGAACTGCTGGCAACATCCGTCATTCCCGGCCTGATCCGGGGCCGGACGGCGGACAATCACCTGCGCCTATGGGTAGCCGGATGCAGTACGGGGGAGGAAA
>JAIYAJ010000128.1 GCA_027489105.1 Zymomonas sp.
TCCAGTGTCTCATTGTCATCATTCGCGGTCTCAAAAGGGCTGGGTCCTCTCTGCAAAGAGGCTCGGCGTCTGATCGGACTCGCGTTCGACAATGCCAACGAGATCGGAAAGGGGCGGCGTGAGCTGCCCCTTTTCATTCGGGATGCGGGGCAAGACCGATCAGCAGGCGCGGATGAGCCCGCGCCATACGCTGTCATGGTTCGGGAGAGGGACTGCACGATCTTGCCGCATCCGCCCAGACCAAACGCGGGATGGGTTGTACTGACGGCGTATCCGCGTCATCCCGACCTGGGAGAGCCAGCCGTTTCAGAACTCAACATTTTTGAAAAAGCGGTTATGGGTGGCCTAGAGATTTCCAACCGAAATCGAGCAGCGGCAGAGCATGACGCGCGAAACCTGTAATGCGATCGGCAAGATTGGCATCGCTCAAATCATTCGGTGCCAGACGGAGCTTGCAAACGAATGCCTTCAGCTTGAGATCATTCTCAATCGGCGAACCGCCATGCGCTTCAAATCCGCGTGGGATGCGCTTCAGGGCGTCTGTGCGCTCCAGTGGATGCCCAGAGCGAGCGAGGTGTGCGGTGATGGCAAGCCACGCCTCAGCACCGTCGGCAATGGCCTGTCGGAATGTACTAAGTGCGGGCGGTTCGAGAATGTAGAATCCCGCGCCAACAAATAGCTCGCGGGGGTCAAACTGGAGGTAAACAAGCCCAGGCGACATCTCGCCAGGCTCACGGCTCATCGTGCCGGAAATGTACGTCTTGTAGGGGCTTTTGTCGGCAGAGAAGCGTACATCGCGGTTGATGCGCGAGATCGAGCGCTTGGGGTCGGCCGCGAGAGGAATGTTGGCCGCAGCGAACTTCGCATTGAGGTCCAGCAACAGTGCCTGCATCGGTTGCTTTACGTCGCGCTCATAGCGCGCCTTGTTGGCGTGGAACCAGTCCCGGTTCTGGTTCTCTTGCAGCTCGTTAAAGAAGGTCAGAAGAACCGGCTTCAGTAGATCAGCGGAAACGGACATGGGTTTGCTCTTCGACGATTTCGGCATTATCGTGGGCTGCGCTGGTCGGGGACGATGTGCCCGGTGAGCTTCTCCACAAGCGGACGCAACACAATCCCGATTGGCACGGCGATCAGGAAGGCGACGCCCCAGCCGCGCAGCCATGCCATCAGCGCTTCATGGTTCAAGCCATGCGCCAACAGCGCAAACGCCGCCGACATAATGCAGGAATAGGATAGCGCCATAAGCATCCCGAACACAGCCTTGCGTCGCGCCATGCGCCGATCGGCCATCGTCAGTCCCGCTTTTTGTTGATGATGTTGAAGAACAATCCCGGACGGATGCGCGATCCAATGCGCAGCACTTTGGCGAGGCCAACGGGAATCTCTTCGCGGCCGGAATCCAGCCCTGACATCGCTGCCTTGACGAACCCATCGAGCGTCATGGCCTTGGGCGGCTTGCGGGTTTGGTGACGATGAAGACCCGTTTCCACCACCGGCGGCACGAGTGCGATCACCTTGACCGACGAGCCCGCCAGCTGACGCCGCAGCGAAATGGTGAAGGAATGCACGGCTACCTTGGTGGCGGAGTAGATTGGCGCAGCGGCCAGCGGCACATAGCCGAGGCCCGAGCCCACCTGAACGATCCGCGCCGCAGGCTGCTTTTTCAGTAGCGGCAAAAAGGCATTGGTGACGAGGATCAGCCCTTTGAGGTTGATGTCGATTTCTTCGGCGAGGTCTTCGGTAGCCAGCGGTGTAGCGGCACTGAAATCGAGCAGCTTCTGCACGCCGGCATTGTTGATAACGGTCGACATGTTCGGATGCCGCGCCGCGACCCGCGCCGCACAGTCAGCGACCGAGGCCGGGTCGGCCACGTCGATCTCTTCTATCTCTATTCCCGGATGACGCGCGGCGACTGCTTCAAGGCTCGCGCGATTTCGTCCCCCGATGACGACAGTTGCGCCGCGCGCGTGGAACGCACTCGCGAGGCCCATGCCGATGCCCGAGCCGCCTCCAGTGATAAATACAACCTCGTTCGTCACAGGCTCATTCTTTCCCGGATTCTTCGGTCGCAGCGAAGAGATCGACACGATTGCCGTCCGGATCGGCCAGGAAGGCGTAGCGCTGGCCCCAAAACGCGTCCCATGGCTCCTTCAGCCCGGTGAAGCCAGCGGCAGTGACGCGCGCATAGACTTCGTTGACTTCCTGAGGCGCGTCGCAGCGGCAAGCAAATGTCACGCGCTGGCCAACCGGAGTTACCCAATGCGGGTTGTGCTCACGCATGGCAGATTCGACGATAAGGCCGAGCGTCGCTCCTCCAGGCGTCGCGATCTGAACCTGCATTTCTTCCGGGTCATACTCAGGTGCAGCCAGGCCAATCGAACGGTAGAATGCAAGGGATTTCGCCATGTCGGCGACAACGATATCAATGGTATGCGGGATGACAGCCATAATGAGTTCCTCTGATTGTGTTTTGAGCGCAACGCTTGCAACGCCTATAACGATACTGTAGTGTATCGAAAATGGAGTCAAGCGGAAAAACGGGACGCCCCCGTAGCGAAACTACGAAAGACGCGATTTTGGCGGCTGCCTTCGCGATCCTGATCGAGCGCGGCTATGCAGGCCTCGCGATCGACGTCGTTGCTCAGGCAGCGGGTGCAGGCAAATCCACGATTTACCGTTGGTGGAAGAGCAAGGCGGAGCTGGCGGTGGACGCGTTTTTTCATGCGACCAAGGACGCACTCACTTTCCCGGATACCGGTTCGGCCAAGGGCGACTTTACGCAACAAATCACCGAGCTGGCAGACCTCTTGCGTGGACCACGCGGTGCGGCAATGGCCGCGATGCTGGGTGGCGCACTGACCGATCCGGTCCTGGCCAAGGCGCTTGGCGAGAAATGGCTGAACCCCCGCCGACAATGGGGCTTTGCGCGGATGTCTAAGGCCAAAGCTATGGGCGAGCTTTTGCCTGATGTAGACGTCGGTGCAGCGCTGGCAGTGCTTTATGGCCCCCTCTACGCCCCGCTCTTATTCGGTCAGGAAATCCCGGACGCCGTGACCGTCGAGCGGGTCATGGCCGTTTCCACACGGGGAATTTTCAAATCGACGACGTAATGGCGTGGATGACAACCGTCAGGGTTTCAGCCGGGGAGCAACGGTGCCGATTGTGCACAAATCAAAAATTATGCACCAGATGCCCACTCCAACGATCTCAACCGCCTCCACGTTGCAGAAGTGCGCTGCAAAAGTCCTGATCGCTCTACCGCACCACGACATGCCGCGTCAGCCGCTTCTCCATCGCGTCCCACAGCCGCCGGATGATCTCGACCAAGGCGAGGTAGACCAGCGCGGCGTAGAGGTAGATCGAGAGGTCGAAAGAGCGGGAGAAGGCGAGGCGCGTGGCGCCCATAAGGTCGAAGAGCGTGACCAGCGAGGCCACCGAGGATGACTTGATCATCACGATCAGCTCGTTGCCCAGCGGGCGCAGCGCCACGATCATCGCCTGGGGCAGCACGACATGGCGCAGCGTGGCCCAGCGGTGCAGGCCGAGCGCCGCCGCGCCCTCGAACTGGCCCTTGCCGATGGACTGGATGGCACCGCGGAAAACCTCGGCCTGATAGGCGGCGGTGTTGATGGTGAAGGTGAACAGCGCGCACCAATAGGGCTCGCGGAAGAACCACCACAGCCCGACATCCTGCCAGAAGGGCCGGAACTGGCTGAAGCCGTAATAGACCA
>JAIYAJ010000329.1 GCA_027489105.1 Zymomonas sp.
AGCGGGCGGTCGCCCACCCGCGAGCGCAGACTGGGAGTTAAAGTTCGCGGATCAGCGTCGCAGGATCGCGGTCCCAGCGCTCGGCGGCCTTGCGCACGGCGCCGAAGAAGGCGCGGATCGCGGGCTTGTCTTCGACGATCTCGATCATGTGGCCGAGTGTCGCGGACGTATCGACATAGGCATAGCGCATCGGCCCGAACAGGCCATCGGCCGCGACTTCGAAACCCTGGTCGACATAATGGGCGAGGTCGGCGTCATAGTCTCCGGCGATGAAGGCGACATGGTGGAACCCGGTCTGCCCTGCAGGCACCGTGTCGCGATAGGCGGAGCGCGTATCGTCCAATTGCTCCACAAGTTCGATCTGAACGTCGCCATGTTGCGCGACGGCGGTCGAGAAACGCGTGGTCGACGGTGCGCCGCGATAGCGCGGCTGGTCGAGCTTCAGGTCGCGATTGACGAGAAAGGGGCCGATGCCGGTGGTCGCATGCCAGCGCTGCGCGGCTTCGATCAGGTCGGGCACGACCCAGGCATATTGAATGATCGTCGGCTGAAAACTCATCGGGCTGCATCCTTCCGGTCGAGCGAGGCTAGGATCGAGCGCGTCGCATCCACCGCGCGGCGGGCCCGTTCGAGGCCATCTACCCCTGCCTTGCGCGCTGCCTTCTGCGGAACTTCCACGTCGATCACCGTGCCCGGTCGCAGCAGCGGCAGCGCCTCCAGCAACGGAAAGGCGCCCGTCCCCGGGATGCCGCGTTCGAAGATCGCCTCGTGCCAACGATCCTCATCGGCGATCGACAGCGGACCGTCACAGATCTGGAAATAGCCGATCAGCGCGCTCGCCTCGGCTACGTCGGCGACCCGTCCTTCGCTCCTCACCAGATGGAGCGCGTCGCACACCATGGCGAGATTGTCGCGCTCGACCCGCCGGATGATCGAGGCTGCGTGCGCTACCGACCGCACCGCCGAAAAGGCGTTGGGCTCGAGCCCGGGGACGATCCCGAACGGCGACGCTCGGTCGCAGAAGTCGCGCAGCCAGTGGACGGCCTCATCATCGTCCAGTCCGTGGACGTGCACCGTAGCCTTGGTCGCGCCCAGCGCCTGTCCCACCGCCAGCGCTTCCTCGAACGCCGGATAGTCGGGCTGGCCGTCGATCGGAAAGAATTCGATGTTGCAGAGAGACACGCCGGCCCGGTCGAGTGCCTCGCGCACCACGGGGATGTCAGCCCGGCCGACGCTCGGGAACATCTGCCGGCCCTCTTCGGGCACATGGGTGAACAGGCAGACATGGTCGCAGCGCAGCGTGCCCGCGATCTCGATGAGCTCCAGCGGTGTCGCGTCGAGCACCGTCAGATGGTGCAGCGAGAGCGGGGCATCGACCAACAAAAAATCATTCATGATTGTTTTTATGCGCAGCTGTGTTAGGGCGAGTCAATCGAGAGATCACAAGGACCGGCGGGACAGGATCGATGGACGGTATCAGTCGCGGCAGTGCGGTGGAAGATTACGCACGGATGGACTTCGAACGGGGCCGCAAGGCCGCCCCCGAGGGCTTTCCCAGCCTGCCGGACATCCCCGGCAAGCGCTATGTCGATCCCGAGTTTCTTGCGCTCGAGAAGGACTCGATGTGGAAAAAGGCCTGGCTCTATGCCGGCCATGTCGACCAGGCGCCCAATCCGGGCAGCTGGTTCCTGACCCGCAACACCGGCTCGCCGATCATCATCGTCCGCGATCTGGGCGGCGAGATTCGGGCCTTCTACAATACCTGCCAGCATCGCGGCGCGCCGCTGGTCACCGAGGATGCCGGCGAATCGCGCGGCTTCGTCTGCGGCTATCATGGCTGGAGCTACACGCTCGACGGCAAGCTGACCGCCGTGCGCGACCGGCGCGACTTCGTCGATCTCGACTTTTCCTGTCGCTCCCTGGTCCCCGTCCGCTGCGAGCGGCTCGGCAGCCTGATCTTCGTCAACGAGGATCCCGAGGCGCAGCCTTTGCTCGATCATATCGGCCCGATGGCGAAGGAGCTCGACCAGTTCCAGCTCGACAATCTGCGCCTCGTCGACAGCCGCAGCTACGACGTCGGCTGCAATGTGAAGGTGCTGCTCGACGCATTTCTCGAAGTCTATCACATCAAGTCGATCCACCAGAAAACGGTCGACCGCTTTCTTGACCATCGCGGCATGATCGTGACGCTCTGGCCGAACGGGCATAGCCGGATGGTGACGCCCAATGCGCGTCCCGACTGGAAGGATCCGGGCACGATCGGCATGCCGAAGATCCCGACGGTGACCGACCTGCCGGCGAACAACAACGTCAGCTATCACATCTATCCCAATTTCGTGATGCCGCCGTCCGACAGCGGCATCCCGATCCTGCAATTCTGGCCGACCGGCCCCAAGACCTCGCGCGTCGTGTCGAGCTGGATCGGCCCGGATCACGATCCCGCCAACCCCCATCCGATGTGGGAAACGCGGATCGATAACTGGACGCGGATTCTCTATGAGGATCTCCAATATGCCCCGCAGATCCAGGAGTCGCTGGAGAGTGACGGCTTCCGGGGCATGCCGCTCAACTATCAGGAGCGGCGCATCTATCATTGGCATGAGGAACTCGACCGTCGCATCGGTCTGAACCGCGTGCCGGCCGACGCGCGGGTCGAGCAGGTGCTGCACGACTGGGTCACGCGCTGAACTTTTCTGGGAGGGGTTATCATGGATTTCAGGCTCACGCCCGAGCAGGAGGAACTGCGCGAGGCCGCCAGGACCTTCGCGCGCGCCGAACTGCCGGCCATCGCTGCGGAATGCGAGCGCGACAACAAGCCGCCGAGCCATGAGCTCGTGCATCGCTTCGCCGAGATGGGCTTTCTCGGCATCAACGTGCCGGCCGAACTGGGCGGTCTCGGTCTCGGCAATCTCGAGGCGCTGATCGTTCTCGAGGAGTTCGCCAAGATTTCCTCGGCGGTCGCCTTCCCGATCTTCGAATCCTCGGTCGGCCCGGTGCGGGCGATCGAGCATTTCGCCTCGGACAGCCTGAAGCAGCGCATCGTCCCCGCCGTCTGCAAGGGCGAGATGGTCGTCGCGATCGGCATGTCCGAGCCGGATGCCGGCTCGGCGCTGACCGACCTTAAGACCAAGGGTGTGGTCAAGGGCGACAAGCTCGTCCTCAACGGCACCAAGCGCTGGTGCTCGGGCGGCGGCCATGCCGATGCCTATCTGGTCTATTGCCGCCTGTCCGACGATCCGGGGCCCAAGGCGATCGGCGCGGTGCTGGTCGAGAAGGACACGCCCGGCTTCACCTTCGGACCGAACGAGCAGCTGATGGGCTTCCGCGGCGTGCCCTCGGCCGACCTCAATTTCGACGATGTGGAAATCCCGCTCGACAACATCGTCGTGCCGGCCGGCGGCTTCAAGAAGCTGATGGAGACCTTCGACCTCGAACGCTGCGGCAATGCCACCATGGCGCTCGGTCAGGCATCGGGCGCGCTCGAGGACGTGACCGCCTATGTCCAGGAACGCCGCCAGTTCGGCAAGCCGATCGTCGAGTTCCAGGCGGTCCAGCTGAAGCTCGCCGAAATGCACATGAAGGTCGACGCGGCCCGGCTGCTGATCTGGCGCGCAGCGGCGAATGCCGAGGATGGCCTGCCGTCGATCCTCGACAGCTCGACCGCCAAATGCTTCGCCAATTCGATCGCACGCGAAGTGGCCGGCGACGCCGTCCAGCTGATGGGCGCCTATGGCTATTCCAAGGATTTCCCGATGGAACGCCGGCTGCGCGACAGCTGGGGCTGGGGCATCGCCGGTGGTGCGATCGACATCCAGAAGGTCAACATCGCCTCCGCGCTGCTCGGCCGGCGCTTCGACCAGAGGCGCTGATGGCGCTCCAGCGCGTCGCCGCCCTGGCGGAGGTCCCGGAAGGGGGCAACAAGGCGTTCGACGCCTGCGGCACATCGGTACTGCTCTGCCGCACCGCCGCCGGGGTGTTCGCGGTGGAGAATATGTGCAGCCACGCGCTTGCCCATCTCGAGGGCGGCAAGGTGAAGGGGCCGCACATCTTCTGCCCGCTTCACGGGGTGCGCTTCGACATGCGCACCGGCGAGCCGAACGGCACGCTGACGCGCAAGCCGATCACCGTCTTCCCGGTCAGTATCGAGGGCGACGACGTTCTGGTGGAGATGCCCGATGCCTAAGCTGTTGCACCTCGACGCCAGCCCTCGCGGGCCCCGCTCGCGCTCGAACATGGTCGCCGAGCGGCTGCTGGCGCAGCGTCCGGACATCGAGGTCGAGTATCTCAACCTGTTCGAGGCCGAGCTTCCGGCCTTCGACGGCGCGACGATCGAAGGGCGCTATGCGCTGATCGCGGGTGAGGCGGTCGATCCGTCGGTCGAGGCGCAATGGGGTGCGATCGGCCGGCTGATCGAGCATTTCCTGTCCTTCGACGGCTGGGTGATGACGGTGCCGATGTGGAATTTCGGCATTCCCTATCCGCTCAAGCACTATGTCGATCTTGTCACCCAGCCGGGCATGAGCTTCCGCGTGGTCGACGGGCAGGGCGAGGGGCTGGCGGCGGGCCGCAAGGCGGTGCTCATCACCTCGGGCGCGCTGGACATCCGCCCCGGTGGGCCGATGGCGGCACTCGACCATCAGCACGCCTTCCTGACCGGCTGGCTGGGCTTCATCGGCGTCACCGATATCGAGACGATCCACGTCAAGCCGACCTTCGGCCCGCCCGAGGCGGTCGAGCCGGTCATGGCGACGGCCTATGCCGAGGCCGATGCGCTCGCCTCGCGGCTGTTCCGGCCCGACCGCGTATAGACCAGGTTGATGCTGGTGAAGCTGACCGCCTCCTCGCCGCGCTGGTTGATCACGGCATAGCGGGTGATGGCGGTCCCCCGGTCCTCGCGCGAGGTCGACGGGCGCAGTTCGACGATCTCCGAAGTGACGTGGATCGTGTCGCCTGCGCGGACCGCCTTCTTCAGCCGGAAATCGTCCCAGCCGATGCCGCAGACGAAATCGATGTCCGAATTGATCTCGTGGTCCATCTGACGCCACAGCGCCAGGACGTGGATGCCCGATGCGATCACCTCGCCGAACACCGACTGGGTGGCGAGCTCGGCGTCGCTGTGAAACCATTGCGGGTCCCATTGCCGCGCGAAGTCCAGCATCTCCTCGCGGGTCACGGTGCGCGGCGCCGACACGCGCCGTTCACCCACCGCAAGATCCTCGAAGCAGCGCGTCGGGCGCACGGGGGTGAAGGCGGCGGGTTCGGACATCGGGGCTCTCCTGTTCGTTTTTCTCTTTCCCCCGGACGGCGGCTTTTGCCAAGGCTGTCCGCCGGACATAAGCAGGGCTGAATTGCGTGAGACACAGATTTTCGGAGCTGTTCGACTTTGGCGAAGGGCCCGATGGCGCCCTGCGCGCGCCGGCGTCGGGCGGCCCGCTGTTCCGGCTCTATGGCGGCCAGGTCCTCGCTCAGGCGCTGGCGGCGGCGCAGTCGACGGTGTCGGTCGAAAAGCTCGCTCATAGCTGCCACGCCTATTTCGTCCGCGCCGGGCGGACCGACCAGCCGATCGATTTCACGGTCTTGCGCGACGCCGATGGGCGCAGCTTCTCGGCGCGACGGATCGAGGCGCGGCAGGAGGGCATACTGATCCTGACCATGTCCGCATCCTTTCATGTGGCGGAGGAGGGGGCAACGCACGGCGCCATCATGCCCGACGTGCCCGATCCTGAATCGATCGTCCCGCAGGATGAGGTCATTGCCGCCGCGCTGCCGTACATGCCGCCGCACCGCATCGTCTTCTGGGATCGGGACATCGGCATCGACTATCGCGCGGTCGAGCCCTTCGTGACGATCGATCCGCCCCGCGCGCGCGCGCGCCGCTCCTTCTGGTTCCGCCTGCGCGATCCGATGGGCGACGATCCGGCCGAGCATCAGCGGATGCTGGCCTTCGCCTCCGACCTCTACATCATGCATACGGGGTTGTTGCCGCTCGGCATCAGCTGGTCGGCGCACGACCTGCAGGATGCCAGCCTCGACCATGCCATCTGGTTCCATCAGCGCTTTCGCGCCGACGACTGGCTGCTCTACGCTATGGACAGCCCCTATGCCGGCGGTGCGCGCACGCTCGGGCGGGGCACGATCTTCGACCGGGCAGGGCGCGTCGTCGCCTCGGTCGCGCAGGAGGGGCTCATCCGGATTGCCGGCTGAGCCCCCTTCCCGTCCTCAGCGCCGGGCGCGGCGCAGGCGCAGATAAAGCTGGAGCCCGATCACGCCCATGAAGATCAGCAGCGCGATCATGAACCCACCGACAACGGCATTCATTCCGATCTTGCCCAGCGGGAACAGGAAGTTCCACTTGTGGATGAAGCTGAACACATAGCGCTCGGGCAGCTGCCAATGCTCGACCCGGTCGGCCAGCGCCCCGGTCGCAGTGTCGACGAACAGGGTCGCATTGACCGGCGCGGCATAGTCGACCCGCCAGACGGGCAGGCGCTTGTTGCGGAAATCATAGTCGGGGCCGAAGCGGGTGATGAGCCGCATGTCGCTAATCTTGTCCTCGCTTACGCCGGCATAGCGGGTGGCCAGCATCCGGGCGAGCTCGCGATCGCCCTGTGGCACGGCCGCGCCGGTCTGCGCATCGATGTAGAGCGCCGGGCCGGTCGGCTGGACGCCCTCGAAGCGCGCGGCCCGGATTTCCATCGCGGTCTTCGGCATGGCATGGCCCATATGATCGCCATGGCCGGCATGATCGCCTTTGGCGGCAGGTGCTGCGCCATGGTCATGCTCGCCCTTCGGCATCGCCTCGTCGCGTGCCAGGCCCAGGCGATAGAGCGGACGCCCGCCCGCACCCTCGACCAGCGACAGCGAGTCGACCTTCAGGCCCCGGGTCAGCTCGGACCATTGCGCGCCAATCGGGAAGCGTCCCTGGCTCAGGTCGATCGGCGCCGCCATCCGCATCTGCCCGGCGGGCGGGGCGATCGCCCCCTGCACCAGATGATAGATGCCGCTCAGCGAGAACATGATCAGCGGCAGGGCGAGAACATATCCTGCGACGCGGTGCCAGCCCTTCGCCCCCGGCAGCCGCTTCTTGCGCCGGACCGTCACGAGCATGGCGATACCGGTCAGCGCGAGCGCGGCCAGGCTGCCGACCATCGCGCCCGCGACGACGACCTTCAGCCACGTCATCGACGGCGGAACCCATTCCCAACTGTGCAGCGCGCGGAATATCGTCTGCAGCCAGCCCTTGGTGCGGTTGTTGACAGCGGCGAGGCTGCTCGTCTCGGTGTGGACATAAGCGGTGAGCCGGTCGTCGCCGGCGAAGCGGATCTTCCACACCGGCAGCAGCCGGTTGACCCAGCCATAGTCGGCGTCGAACCCGGTCTGGAGCGTGATCGAGCTGATCGGCCGCTCCTCCTTCAGAAAGTAGCGCGCCAGATATTCGGCCTGGCGGGCATCCTGCCCCGGCAATTCGGCGCCCGACGCCGGATCGAAGTAACGGCGCTCGGCACGCGGATCGGTGGTCACCTGAAGCAGGCTCCGGCCGTCATAGGGCACCGTGCGGACCGCGACGGCCTGGCTCAGGCCGGCCCGACCGAGCATGTCGGCCACCGGTGGCGCCCCCTGAAGGTCCAGCGGCGCGCGCGGCGGCATGAACTGCGCCTGTTGCGGGCCGAACAGCACCATGGCGATGTGCGTCAGCCCGGACAGTCCCCACAGGAGGAGGCTGATCCCGCCAACCAGTGCCAGCCACTGATGCTTGCTGAAGGACCAGCGCGCGATCTTCGTCTTGCTTGCCATGATGCTGTTCCCTTCGCTGTCAGAGGCCGATGCTCAGGCCGGCATAGAGTGCGCGGCCCTGGCCGGGCGTGTAGATGGCCAGCCTTTCCCTCGACTGATTGCCTGCGGTCGCGACGTTCGAGATGTGGCGCACGTCGAACAGATTCTCGACCGATCCGAACAGCTTCAGCCGCTCGGTCAGGTTGACGCCTGCCGTCAGCCCGACCAGCTCATAGCCGGGCGCGCGTTCGGTGTTGGCATAGTCCGACCAGGGGCCGTCGAGGATCCAGCGGAGATTGGCCGAGAGGTAGAAGCGCTCCTTCTGATCGAACCGAACCTCCGAGATGACGACATGGCGGGGAACGCCCGGCAGACGCTTGTTCCCATAGGCGGCGTCGCCCCGGAAGCGGAAATCGTTGAAGGTATAGGCCGTGCTCAGGCGCAGCGTCTGTCCCCGGGATTCGAGCAGGTCGCGCGCGACGAACAGGTCGACGCCAAGCTCGATGCCCTGGTGCAGCGTCCGCTTCGCGTTGCCGGTGACCGAGGACGCGCCGTTGTTGATCGCGACGTCGACAAACTCATTTTCGACATGGGCGCGATAGAGGGCGATGTCCCAGGCGATGACACCCTTCTGTCCACGGGTGCCGATTTCGAACGTCGTCGCGCGCTGCGGATCGAGCGGCGCAAAGGGAGCGGTCCCGCCCGAGGTCACGTCGGCCAGGCTCGGCGGCTCAAAGCTACGGCTGGCATTGCCGTAAAGCTGCGCGCTGCCGCCCAGATCGGCGATCAGGCCGATGCGGGGGTTGATCTGCTCGTAGCTCCGCCGCCCGCTGACGGTGGCGAGCTTTCCGTCGACGTCGCGCGTCGCCCGGGCATATTGTGCGCCCAGTACCGCATCGAGCATCGGGGAGAGCGCGAGCTGCGCTTCGCCATAGCCGATGATCATCGACGAATCCTGGTCGGACCGCGTGCGAAGCGCTCCGCGCTTGCCCGATAGGTTCGCATAGGTCTTCGCGTCGTTGGTCGCATAGGCGTAGCTGCCGCCGAGCGTCCAATTGCTCTCGCCGCCGAGGAAGGCGAAAGTGCCGGTCAGGCGCGTGGACACGCCCACTTCGTCTTCGTTCTGCGCGATGATGCCCGCGAAACGCGTGATCGCATGGTCGAGGATGCGCTTCGCATACCAGCCGCCCAGTTCGAGCTTGGCGAGGTCAAGGTCGATCGCAGTGAGATTGGAGACGCGATAGACGTCGAGATTGCGATCCCAGTCGTCCGCGACCGGCCCCGGATCGAGGACGGTGACCGGACCGCCGGGGAAGAACGGGCCGATCTGCACCGGTCGTCCGGCTGCCTTCGGATTGGCGAGCGCGTCGGCAAGGCGAAGCGATCCGGCCAGCTCGAAATTGTCACTGAGCGCGGTCACGAAGAAGCGGGTTTCGACGCTGTCGCTGACCCGCCAGCCGATATTGCCATGGCCGTAGACGCTGCGCACATCGCTATGCTCGCGATAGCCGTTGGTGCGCAGGCCCGTGATACCGCCATAATAGTCGACGTCGCCCGACACGCCCGACAGCGACATGTTGGCGCGCAGCGTCGAGAAACTGCCGCCCTCGACCTTGGCCGTGAAGGGGGCTCGCGCGGTGCGTCCGGTCGGGCTGACGACATTGACCGCGCCGCCCAGTGACGCCGCGCCATAGCGCAGACCATTGGCGCCTTTGAACACCTCCAGATAGCGGATGGTCAACGGATCGACCTCCTGGAACTCGGTGCTGCCGCTCGCCCGGCTGATCGGCACGCCGTCGCGCAGCACGGTCAGGCCGCGCCGTTCGAAGCCGGAGTTCAGGCCCGAACCGCGGATCGAGATGCGGCTCTCGCGCTGCGCGCTCGTGTCGGCGAACACGCCGGGTGTCAGTGCGAGCGTATCGCCGATGCTCTGGGCGAAGTCGTCGGCAAAGACGTCGTCCTCGACGAAACCGATGGCTCCCGGAATGCGCTCGAGCGTCTTGCGCGCCTGCTCGGCGGAGGGGGCAGTTGGCGTACCCGGCTTGGTGCCGGTGACGATGATGGCGTCCTGCCGCTGCCCGATGCCCTGGGCGGCGAGCGGAAAGGAGACTGTGGCACAGAGGGTTCCGCCCAGAAGGGCGGCGCAGGTCCTTGCGTGAATGCGCATCTTGATGTCCTGAACTGAGAGCGTTGGGCCGGCAAAGCGCCGGCGCGAAGCGTCAGATCAGGAGGGGCGGACCCGTGGCGGGCGGCGTGGCGGCGCGATGGCGGCTCAGCCCGATAGTGGTGATCGTCTCGGGGGCAAGCGCTGCGAAGGACTGCGGCAGCGCCACGACCGGCTGCGCTGGCAAAAGCGCGGCCATGGCGGCGCCTGCGAAAGCGCAGTGCGGCATGGTCGCCTGCTCGTCGTTGCCGTCGTGCCGATCCGCGTCGTCCGCCATCGCTGCCTTGATCGCCGCGATCTTGGCGTAGAGCGGGTCTGCCTTGCCGATCCGCGCTTTCACGTCTCCGCTGCCGGAACAGAGGATGATGCTCAGGCCATTTTCGCCGACGCGCGGCATGAAGCCTTGCGGCGCGAGCGCGCCGAACATCAGGCCGATCAGCATGATCGGCACGACACGCATCCAGACTTGCCGCAGCCACCCCATGGGGGCCCGGTAGAGCGCCCGCTTCGACAAGACAAGAGTGCGGGGTGATGGAGGAAGGCTCCGCGCGCTCAGCGGCTGGCGAAGACGAAGCGCCTGTCGAGCTGATATTTGAGCAGATGGCCCAGCGCGAGGCCGAGCGCGGCGCCGACATAGCGCATCGCCTCTCCCGCAAAGAGCAGGTGGAACAGATATTCGACCGCCACGAACACCAGCGTCGTGATGCCGCCGAGCACCGTGTACAGCGTGAACAGCCGCGCATCGTGGAACAGTCCGCGCGAGGCGAAGGAAAAGACGAACAGCTTCTCGAGCAGATATTTGACGGGCAGCACCGTCGCCAGCCCGACGATCATCGAAAGCTCGACGTAGAAGCGCCCCTTGTAGACGGCGACGCTCGCCATCTGCGCGCCGATGTTGAGCAGCGCGGCCATGCAGGCGATCACGACATAGATCGCCACCGGGCTCACCCGCCGTTCCATCTGCCGTCCCCTCGCGGCAGGATGGCCGCACCGGCGCTGTAGGCGCCGCCTGCGCTGCGGGCAAGCGCACATGATCAGATGCGGTGACGCTCCAGAGGGTGATCTTGATTGGATTAACGTGCGGTCGACGGCAAGTGGGCCTGAAGGGCCAGGCAGGTACAGCCACCCGCCATATCAAATTGAAGAGGCGATAGCTTTTGATATAATGCAAGGTTAAAATTGGGCCTGGGCCCACATTCAATCCTTCCTTGCAATCTCGAATGACAACAGTGCGCTATTTGCGTTTCAGAATTTCTTTTTGGAAATCCCTGAACCATCCGTAAAAATCTACGAGATAATACATTATATAAGGTTGATTGGATGGCTGATTGACCGAATATTCATTAGAGTTGAATTTCTCTGTTATAAGAAAGGTTGCAGGACAAGCGTATATGAGGCCAGCTACTGCAGTCATTGCCAGTACCGCTTTAGCTTGACGACTTGCCGCAATCGTCGCTGAATTGACAGCCGAAAAAATTGCACCGGTTAAAAACAAGCTCTGCAAATAGGTAATGCGGACTTCGCTCGTTATCGCTAAAGGCAATGACATTGCGATAGAAAAAATGAGTAGTTGGTATGTTGTCGAAGATTTGATGGGACACTTTATCAGCAACCAAGTGGTACCCGCTGCAAATATGAAATAGGCAAGAGCGAGCAGGGTGTTTGCGAAAAAGGGAATCGGGACGATCAGCGTAAACCAGCCAAGAACCAAATTTTTACAATGGTTGGCAGCTCGCATGGCAGGACTAAGATGAGCCAGATGCTCAGACGCCTCCATATTCTGAAAGGAATAGGCTGCAATCGCCACGGATAATATTAACAACATTAGTCCCGCGATAAAATCGCCCCTAGTCCGACACAGTCCCTTTGTTGTCATGAAGACAGCAGGAAAGAACATGCACGTTACCTTGCTGAGAAACGCTAGAACATAAAGAAGATAAGCTGAAATTCGATGTCTCTGTCCATGAACGACTAGGCTGAGCAGAAGAAAGAAACTCATAAGGGCGTCGTTGCGCTGAGATATCCATACTATTGGGAAAGCCGTTTGAGGCAGCATTGTCCAGACCAGCACCGCGAAGCTCGCCTTGGCCGCCCCCAAGCTCGTCCTCAACCACAGGAAGGCCAAAACGCAATTTGCCGCATGTAGAATAAGATTGACGATGTGATGGACAAAAGCGTTTTGGCCGAACAAACTGTTTAGAAACGGATAGCTCAAAAACCATAGCGGACGAAAGTGAGGCCCGTGCAGCGTATGATAGATCGCTTCCCCATAGGTTAAGTTTACTAGAAAGAAATCGTCGGTGGCGAATCCGAAAGAAGCTGATCTGCCGAGAATGACGGCATAGATAAAGCCAAGTATTATAATCGGAACAAGCCATAATCGGCGGACTATCCAGATTTCTTTCACGCCCCGATCCTTCAATGCTCGCCCCTCCTTCAGTGCCCGCCCTTTCGATGGCAGGGCGCAACTGTGATAACCACGAAGCAAGCCGTTATGCCCGATACCGCGGCACCGCTTGCTTCATCTCCGACCCATGGCAATTGGTCGTTATGCATCTGCCCTTTCCATGCCCATTGAACAACATCCAATCGATTCAGATGGGTAAGAGCGAGATCGCCTCCAGATGAATTACCGTGTAACAACAAGTGCCGTCAGGCAGTCGCCGACGGCCGTCATCCGCAGGCGATTGATGCACAGTCGCAACCGGTTATAGACGGACGCAGCGTCGGCGTGATCCGTCTGACCAGTGGCCTACGGGGGAAGCAGTTTGGACAAGGAAGTCCTGCCGGTCTTGGCGGTCGACCTCGACGGTACGTTGCTGCGTTCGAACATGCTCTACGAGAGCTTCTGGTCGGCACTGGCGCAGCGGTGGGCGGTGCTGGTCCAATTGCTGATGGCGCTTCCCGGCGGCCGTTCGCGGATCAAGCATGTGCTTGCCGAGCATGCCCGCATCGATCCCGCGACGCTGCCTTATGACCAGGGGGTGATCGACCATATTCGCGACTGGCGAGCCCGGGGTGGACGCGTGGCACTGGTCACCGCCACGAGCGAGCGGCTGGCGCGGTTGATCGCCGATCATCTCGGCCTGTTCGACGAGGTGATGGCATCCGGCCGCGACGAAAATCTCAAGGGTGCGACCAAGGCGCGTCGGCTGTGCGAGCGCTATGGCGAGGGTGGCTTCGCTTATATCGGCGACAGCCCCGCCGACCTCCCGGTATGGGGCAAGGCGCGCATGGTGATCGCCTGCAACCCCGGTCGCCGCCTCTCGACGCGGCTCGCCGGTCTCTATCCGGGGCACGAGACGCTGTCCCGGCCGAAGGCCCGCATCGCAGATTATCTGCGCGCGATCCGCGTCCACCAATGGGCGAAGAATCCGCTGGTCTTCCTGCCGATCATCGGCGCGCACCAGTCCGATCTGGCGACGCTGCGCGCGGGGTGCCTGGCCTTCCTCGCCTTTTCGTTGATCGCGTCGAGCGTCTATGTGCTCAACGACCTGCTCGACCTCAGCTCGGACCGCGCCCATCCGCGCAAGCGGCTGCGGCCCTTCGCGGCTGGCACGATCCCGATCGAGCAGGCCAGCTGGATGGTGATCGGCCTGTTTGCGGGCGGCGTTGCAGTGGGCGCGGTGGTGGGGGGGGCCTTTCTGGGCGTGCTGCTCTTCTACCATATCGCGACCACCGCCTATTCGCTGTGGCTCAAGCGCAAGGTGGTGGTAGACATCTGCACGCTGGCCGGTCTCTACACCTTGCGCGTGATCGCCGGTGCGGTGGCGGCGCAGGTACCGCTGTCGATGTGGATGCTGGCCTTCACCCTGTTCCTGTTCTTTTCGCTGGCAGCGATCAAGCGCCAGGCGGAGATCGTCGACAGCCTCGCCGATGGCGGTCGCACGCTGCACGGGCGCGGCTATCACAGCGGCGACCTCGCAACCGTGTCGCAGATGGCGATCTCGTCGGGCTATGTCGCGGTGCTCGTCCTCGCCCTCTATCTGAACTCGACGGCGGTTGACCGGCTCTACGCCTTTCCCGAATTGCTGTGGGGCAGCTGTGCGATCCTGCTCTACTGGATCAGCCGGATGGCGATGGTCGCCAATCGCGGCAATATGCACGACGATCCGATCGTCTTTGCGGCGACCGACCGCGTCAGCCTCTGCTGCGCGCTGCTGATGGTCATCATCGTCGCAGGCAGCGCCACCGGCTTCGGCTTGTTGTGACCACAGGGCATGGCTGATCGGGTCGAGCTCAGCGGCTGGGGGCTCTATCCCCCCCGCGCCACGCGGTTGCGTCGCGCCGGACAGCCGGCGGACGTGCCGGCCCTGCTCGATCCGGCGGGCACGGTCGCGCGCGGCAATGGCCGGGCCTATGGCGATGCCGCGATCGGGCTGTCGACCACTGTCGACATGCGCCGGCTCGACCGGCTGATCGCATTCGATCATGCGACGGGGCTGTTGGTCGCCGAAGCCGGGCTGACCCTGGCCGAGATCATCGACATCTTCCTGCCGCGCGGCTGGTTTCCGGTGGTCACGCCGGGCACGAAGTTTGTTACCCTCGGCGGTGCGATCGCGGCCGACGTTCA
>JAIYAJ010000183.1 GCA_027489105.1 Zymomonas sp.
AGGCGTTGTTGACCTCGAACTCCGGCACGAACTGGTGCCAGTTGCCGGAGACCAACCCGGCGGTGATGGCCGTGTTGGCAATGCGCAACTCTTGGAAGGTGTTGGCCGCTCCCGCCCCGGTTGACGTGATGGTGATGGTGAGGGTTTGCCCGCCGGTCTCGGCATTGGCGCTGAGCGCGCAAGCGGCCGTCACGGGCTGGCCAGCGCCGGACGTGTTCTGGATAGAAAAGCCGGTGGGCATCTGCCCGGCACAGCTTGAGCCGACCGTGCCGCTTGCGCCGGTCAGGTTCCAGTTGGTGACAAGGCCACCCGCGTCGCGCGCGAACCATCGGCCAGCTTCGACCTGGCGCTCGATGGCGGCGCGCAGGGCAAGGGCGGCGAGATGCCCGCCCAGCGACGAGACATGAGCGCCATCGGGCATGCGGACCACAGCTGTTGTGCCATAGAGTTCGTCACCGGGATTGTAGGCGAGGTCGCGCACGTCGTCCCATGGGTCCGATAAGTCCCCTGCGCCCCACGCGCGCCAGTTGGCGCGTATCGCGTCGTTGATCGCCAGGACGCGGCCCATGGAGGCCGGGCTGATTTCCCATCCAGACGGGACCGTGGCCACGCGGCGCGGCAGGACAGTCTCGATGATGGTGCGCACGCCGCCAGCGTTGAGGGCCGCAATGATCCAGGCGAGGTTGCCGGTCACCACCGAAACGGGGTTGTCGCCCGCGCCGTTGTTGGCACCGCCGCGCAGGAGGCAGAGCTTTGCACCGCTTGAGATGAGCTGCGGCACGCGGCGGCGCATGCCGGTTGTGGTGTCGGACGACACCGAGAGGTTGTGGCCGCGCCATGCCGGTTCTGGGGAAGCGGCTTCCGCGTAGGTCGGCACCAGCGCGGGCGCGGAGGCCTGAAACCAGTTGATGTGCCGCACGCGCTGCCCGGCCAGCGCCGTGGCCCAATAGAGCGGACCGCCCGAGCGGTTTTCAATCAGGCTGGCGGTCGGCTGCTGGTTGGAACGCGCATAGCCGCTGTCTGACAGCACTGCCATCGGCGTACCGGCAGGGAGCGGCACGATGGGAGCACCGCCGCCAGCGGCCGCGCTGACGCGACGGCCCAGATTGTCGGCCAAGGTGCGCGCGCCCCGAAGCATCAGGCCGTCCTGACTTGCAGGATATCGCCAGCGCCGATCTCCAGCGGAAGACTTTGGCCGGGACTGACCACAAAACCCTGCACAGCAACGCCCGTCACCAAGGCGACTTCCCTGACCGCGACACGGATGGCCACACCCGACGCAGGCACGTCGATACAGACGACGCCGACACCATTGGGCAGCGTGGGCACGGTGACCTCTTGCCAGCTTGCCGTTTCGGCGACATCGACGCTTGAGATATAGCGCCCGCGCAGGATCATCGGCCCGCCACCGGCACGGTCGCCAAGCCGCGTGAAGGTATAGCTTGCCATCTCAAATCTCCCCCTCGGTGTCATGGATGCTGGTGTAGGGCGGCGCACGCCTCGTCGAGATGACCGGTCGGGTATCGAGCTTGGCCCACACGAAATCCGCCGCGCCCGGCGACGCGAATGCATACGTGTGACCAGGCATCAGGCGGGCACCGTTGGCCGGGCCGGGAGGCGTGCCCGTCCGGCCGATCACGACGGGCATCTCATCGTCGGAATACGCGACGACAGCGTCAGGCGAGATGACGGCCTGCACGGGCGCGTGGCCTTGCGGCACTTCGATTTTGATTGTCTCGAAATCTTCGTCGCCCGTCGCCACAGCCTGCCATTCGTGCGTCTCGGCAATGGTCACGCGCTTGATTTCACCGCCTGATCCGTCAAGCTGGATATAGGTCGCCACGGTCAAGCCTCCGTTGGCTTGTTCAGCGTCAAGCGCCCGGTCTTGTGCAGCCAATAGGCCACGCCGCCAGCCGCCACCAGAACGACAACGGCACCCAGCGCCCACGGGCTGGTCACGGCGGCAAGGATCGTCGAGATGACGCCAGCGCCAGCGCTGACCTTGCCCAGGCCGTCCGGCACCTGCACAGGCGTCACGGGATCAGGCAGCGGGGGCGCGGCCTTTTCGGGCCGGTAGACCACAGGCGGCTTTGCCCGGTCGCTTTCGTCGCGGGCAATGGATTTGGACCACTTGAGCGCCTTGTCCTCGACTTCCTCCATGCGCGCCGCACGGGCCGCGACATCGTCAAGCCGCCGGTCAACTCCACGCCTAAACGACTTCTGCCAGCCGGGCTTGTTGATATCGGCGATAAACGCACGCCGGCTTGCCATGATGCGCCGGATCACGTCCCCGTCGCTGTCTCGTTCATAGGCCTCCTGCGCTGCCGCCCGCGTCACATGGCCGACCATGCCATCCTGCTTGATGCCCAGCGCGGCTTGCAGATGCCGAACGGCACGGGTCTGGCCCGACTGGATCGCGAAGTCGTAGACGGCCAGGTCGATGCCGGGCGGCAGGCTGTCGCCGCCAACGGCATCCCAATACTGGCTTTTGAACAGGTCTTCGACTTGTTCCTTCGTCGCTGATCGCACCGGGCTTGGCGGCTCGCCTTTTTCGCGCAGGTATGCCTGCCAGACGCGGTCCGTGAGGCCGTACATGGTCTTGCCGCCTGGGTCGGCCGGGTGATCGGACCAGCCGCCTTCCCACTTCGCGGTGACAGCTTGCACCTGCGCAAAACGGCTCATGCTCAATCTCCCGGATTGTAGTTGGCGACGGCCTTGGAGGCCCAGCGCAGCGGCGTCAGATCGAGGATCGAGCCGACAAAGGGCGCGGCCCAGACACGCATCTCGCCATTCTGATCAATCGAAATGGCGCGCGCCGTCGTCCCTGAATTTGGCTGGACCGCCACAAGAAAGAGCTTGTGCGGCCTGTAGGCCGGGATCAGCGTTCCAATCAGCGTGTTTGTCGCCAGCGCGCCGGGCACCAGCGTGGCATCAAACTTCACCTCAAGGCTGTGCGGGTCGATCATGGCGCGCGAGCCTGCAACCGCCCCCCAGCCGCTGTCGAACGCCATGACCTGGCTGATGTCCTTCCACACCCCGCGCGTGCCGGTGCCGAGGTCGGACACCGCGCCGGGCCATGTCGGGTCCGCCCCGGCGCGGGTGCCGCGATAGATGTTGGATGTGTGAAAGCGCGTGTGCCGGACACTGGCCCCGACAATCTGCACGTCAAGTCCAGTCGATCCGGGATGGAAGATCGACTTGTCAAACATGATGTCCTGCACGATGGTCGCGCCGGGATCGATCCGGAGGGCCGCGCCGACATTGGCCCCGGCACCGAAATTGTCCGAAAACGCCACACCATGGATCGGCGAGGATGAGCCGGGCTGGATCAGGCCCTGCACATTGTAGATGCCCGTGTTGGCAATCGCCGCCTGCTCCCACGAATTGTTGACAAAGCGCGCGTTGCTGCCCCGCGCGACATGAAAGGCGAGGCCGTCCATGCTGCCGGTGCAGCCCTCCACCGTCGTGACGAAGGCACCGGGCACGGTGTTGATGTAGATGCCCAACTCGCCGAAAAACTGCGTCTTGCTGATGCGCCAGCCGTCCGCGCCAAAATGACCGATGCCACGGCCCGCAAACAGGCAGAGGTTGATTTCGTTCCAGTGGCTGTCCGGGTCGGTGATACGGAACGCAAACCCGTTCGGATTTGCAGTCGGGTTATAGTCGGCATAACCAAGGATATGCTCATACAGGTTGAGCAGGCCCGCCTGCCCCGGCGCACCCTTCTTGATGTTGATGCCGTTGTTGCCGCCCGAGATCGAGTAGAAGATCAGCCCGCGCATGACCATGCGGCGCTGATCCCCGGTCAGCGTGTTTGCGGCTGGAATTTCGATGGTCAGCAGATCATCCGCATCGTTTGCGCCCATGTCGATGCGCCAGACGGTGTTGTGCCAGTGCAGGTCAACCTGCTTGTTCAGCACCATCCCCGCCGTGATCGGCGATGAGACATCGGCAAAGTGCATCTCGCAGCCCTTGGGCGCGGCGTCGAAGGCGGCTAGGATTTTCGCGCGGTCGCCAGCGGTGCCGTCGAGCTGATGCCGCATCTGGACGTTGTAGTACGTCGTGCCAACCCAGATGTTGGCGAAAGACTGCGCCTGCTGCGGCGCGCTGAGCGCCAGCCAATCCTTGCCGAATGTGCCCGCGTCGATGATCTGGCTGCGGTTGACGGTTGCGCCGGGCGTGCCAGCGGGAATGCGCACGATTTGGCCGCTGGCATCCATGCCAAGCAAGCCGCCGACGCCCATAAACGGCGTTTTGTCCAGAACCGGCGCGGTCTGGCCCGAGGGGACACGCACGGCCTGTGTGTTCAAGAACTCGAATGACGCCGCCAACTGCTCGGCGCGCGTGTGCTGCTCTTGCAGGCTTTGCCAGATACGGTCAAACTCGCGGTTGAGCTTTTTCGTGCTGTTTCGGTCGCCCTGCGTCAGGTTGGCGGCGCGCTGCGGCAGATACCGGCCAAAAACAATGTATTCATCTTGTCCCTGTGCCGGTTGTGCCAGCACCACCCTGCCGCCGATCCCGGCTGGCACAAACGACCACGCGCCGGGTGCGACGAGAACCGTTGTCACTGTCCCGCGCCTGCGCCACACGACCACTTCCAGAAGCGCATTCTGGACCGGCCAGTCAATCTCAAGATCGACCGTCCCTGACGTGACAGGCCCGAAGGTGGAGTATCGGAGTGAGGGCGCGACTGACATGGCGCAAAAATAGCAGCGCGGCCATGGTGGACAGTCCGAGCCTACTGCCCCAGCGCGGCCCCGAGGTTCGGCCCACGATCCGGCAGGGCGTCGCCCGGCTCCCAGAACCAGTCCTGGTCATAGTCATCCTTGGCGCGCTTGAGCTGGTCGCGGAAGGCGCGCTTGGCCTGCGGGTCGGCAATCTCCTGCAAGCGGTCGAGGATGCCCCGCTCATAGGCGGTGCGCAGGTAGAACGGCAGCACCGGCGTGTTGTTGGAGATGAACCGCCTCAGCTGCCGTCCGGGGTTCACCTCTTTCTCGTTCAGCATCATCAGCGGCGTGGTGAATGTAAGGTCCAGCACCGGCGAGATCGAGCCGACCATAGGCCCCATGATGGTTTCGGGAAGGCCGCCGCCGATGCGGTTTATTTCCGCCCGGATGAAATCGCCCATGATGCCCATGCCGCCGCCCTGCAAGGCCGCCTCGCCCCAGAAGCGCGGATCGGTCATGTCGCGCGGGTCTTTGCCCTTGTTCATTTCCTTGAGCTGGATCGCCAGCCCGCCCAGCAATGTCACGCTCAGGAACCACCCGGCGAAGTAGCCAGCGCCAGCGGCCTTGGAGCCGGTCGAGGCCGCCACCTGCCCGGCGCGGATCGCCTGCAATTGCGTCACCATCAGCGTGTAGCCCTTGAGCTGCATCATCGAGCGCTTGAGTTCGCCCGCCGTCGTGCCGCGTTCGCCATTCATGTTCAGCGCCACGAGGTTTTCCCCCGCATAGACGCGGTGGACGCGCTGCAAGGTGGCAAACTCGGTTTCCATCAGCACCATGCCAAGCATGCGCTCCGCCGCTTCGCGGTTGCCAGCCTTGGCCACGTCATTGGGCCTGATGATGCCGCCCGGCCCGATGCTGACAGCCCGCACCGCGTTCCAGTCCGCCTCGTTCAGCCCGTAGCGCTCGAAGGTGGCACGGAAGCGCGGGTGCTCAGCCTGCAAGCCTTGCCAGTCCAGCCCGCGCCGTTCGGTCACGTCCGACAGGAAGCGCAGGCCGAAGCCCTCGCGTTCGGCGCGCGTGAAGCCGGTCAGGCCGGAATAGGTCAGTGTCCGGTCCGCAAGCCACTGGCTCCAGCGCGAGCCGTCCGCCACCTGCAAGCGTTGCGCCTCGCGCTGGAACACGGTCAGCACCCGTTCGGTGGCAAGGCCTGCCCGCAAGGTTTCGTCGCGCGTGCCGCTGCCCAGCGCCTTGACCGTGTCGGCAATGGCCGTGATCAGCGGCGTGTCGGTCATCCCGGCAAACTGCCGCGCCCAGGCCTGATTGGCCAGATCGTTGACCGAGGACAGCAGCGCGCCGCTCAGCTTGCTGCTGGTCTGGATGTTGCGCAGGTTCGAGGCCAGATCAGCGCCAAACTGCGAGCCATGCACCACATGCGACGCGCCGGACACATCGTCATACAGATCGCCCAGCAGCTTTTCGGACCAGTTGTTGAACGGCGTCAGCTTGCCGCCATCCTTGCCGCCCTGCGCCGCCACCTTCTGCGCCCGGTCCTTCGAGATCACGTCCTGCAAGTAGCGGATGGTCGAGGCCGGGTTAGGCCCCAGCGTTTCCATCAGCGAAATGTCGCGCGTCATGGTGTCGATGTAGTCCAGCATCGACACGAACGGGTTGCCGCGCCCGAACTGCGCGTCATAGGCCAGCCA
>JAIYAJ010000320.1 GCA_027489105.1 Zymomonas sp.
CGCGCCTACACCCTCGTCGACCGCATCGTCATGGAGATGCTGCGCGACCCCTACACGCAGGCCACGGCCGGCAACGTCCGCTACATCTTCCGTCGCCGTCTCGGCGGCCAGGTGGTGCTTGCGGAAGCCATCCGCACCCTGACCTGCTCGGCCTAAGCGGCCATGCCTACGGGGCGGCTTTCGGGCCGCCCCTGATCTCCCACGCCCTTCATTTTTCAGGAGTCAGGCAATGGCCTCTCAGGACATCCACAACAACCTGCATTTCGTGCCGCTGATCCCCCCGGTCGCCGCGCGCACGGACAACACGGCGATCGTTTCCTCGATCATCGACACCTTCGGCTATGACGCCGCCGAACTCGTGCTGCTCACCGGCACGAACACCGACATCAATGCCACCTTCGCGGTCCTCGTCGAGGACGGCGATGCTTCCAACCTCTCGGACGCCGCGGCCGTAGCCGACGCCTTCCTGATCGGCACGGAAGCGGTGGCCGGCTTCACCTTCGCGGACGACGTCGAGTGCCGGAAGATCGGCTACCTCGGCATCAAGCGCTACCTGCGCATGACCGTGACGCCCTCGGGCAACGACGCCGGAAACATCTTCATCTCCGGCATCGCGGTCCTGGGCCATGCCCGCCACGCCCCGACGCCGACGCTGACCTGATCCCTTAGGCCAGACATTCCGCGCGGCGCTTGATCGTGCCGCGCGGGCCCCACAACCCGGAGATGCTCGATGACCATGGTTTCAGTGCGCGTGCTGCGCGACGTCCGCGTGGCCCAGGCCGGCACGATCTATGGCCGCGACATCCTTGCCGGTACCGATGACCAGATCCCGGCCGGCTTGTTCGAGGGCCTGGAGGCCGCCGGCTACGTCGCCGCGATCGAGGCCGCGCCCGAACCCGCAGCGGCCGTCCAACCCATGTTCGTCGAGGAGCCCGCCGTTCCCGCCGACTGGCGCAACCTGCACCACAAGACGCTGGTGTCGCTCGCCCGGAAGTTCGACCCGACCGTCGAAACCAAGGCCGAGGCCATCGTCGTGATGGAGCGCGAGGAGAAGGCGCTGGCCGCCCCGGCCAACAAGGCGCTCGGCGCCGCGCCCGAGAACAAGTCGCAGGACTGATCCGTCATGGCGCTGATCGCTGAGAACGGCACCGGCGTCACCGGCGCGGAAAGCTACGCGACCATCGCCGCGCTGGACGCCTGGTGGGCCGCGCGCTCGCACAAGCCCTATGCCGCGACATGGCTCGCGCTCGACACGCCGGCGAAAGAAGGATCGGCCCGGGAGGCCGCGGCCTATCTCGACGCCCGCTACGGCGCCCGCTACCGCGGCACCCGTAAGACATCGACGCAGGGCCTGCTCTGGCCGCGCGTAGGCCCCGACGACGAAGACGGCAACCCGACCGCTGTCGTCGGCGCCGATGGCTTCGACCTGGCCGATCTGCCGCCGCAACTGCTGGCCGCCATGGCCGAGGTCGCCGTGCGCGCAGCAACGTCCGATCTCGCGCCCGACATCGGCGCCGAGGGCCTGGTCAAGACGCACAAGCTCGGCGACGCCTCCGTGACGTTCCAGGACGCGAACCTGGAAACCGGCTCGGCCGCGACCATCGACCGATCAATCGGAATCCTCGACGCCATCATGGCGCCGATCCTGCGCGCCGACGCGCTCTGGCCCTGGCTTTAAGAAGGATCACCACCCATGGCGAAAGTCCCGCTTTACACGGTCTTCAACGCCGGCAAGGAGCCGCGCCTGGCGGCCTTCGCTGGCCGCTCCGTGCCGATCGACATCGGGCGCGACAAGGCGCTGCCTCTGACCGCCGAAGAGGCCGTGGCGCTGGCCGCCGATGGCTTCAAGGTGTCGGGCCCGGACGGCACGCCGATCGCCGCCAAGAAGGCCAAGGACTGACCCCGCCATGATCCGCGCGCGGGTCACGCTTCGGCGACGGGGCGACCTTCGCGGCCACATCATGAAGATCCAGACCGCGCTGCAAGGGCCGAAGGCGGTCAAGGTCGGGCTGCCGGCCGGCAAGTCGCCGGCTGATGTGCTCGACATCGCGGCCTGGAACCATTTTGGCACCTCGCGAGGCATCCCGCCCCGTCCGTTCATCTCCGTGGCCATGTTCAAGGGCCGCGGCGAGATCAGGATGAACCTGCGGAAGATCGCCTACGAGGTCACGGTCAACGCGAAGCCGCTGACGCCGGAACTGCAGAGGCTCGGCTTCTACGGCGCCGGGCTGATCCAGACGCAGATCGCATCGAACATGCCGCCCCCGAACGCGCCTTCGACGATCGCGCGAAAGGGCTCGTCCCGGACCCTGATCGACACCGGGCGGATGCGGCAGAGCATCACCTGGGCGCTCGACGGCGCCGGCGGCTAAGGAATCGCGATGACCACCTTCGGCGGCTTCTCTGGCCTGGCGGTCGATGCCTGGGCGCGGCCGGCCACGCGGGTTCGCGCGGCTGGCGGCGCTTACGTCGACGGCGTGTGGGTTGCGACCGGGCCGACGTCAGAGACCATCCGCGCCGCCATCCAGGCGCCCAGCGCGGCCGATTTGAGCCAGCTGCCGGAAGGCGAGCGCACCGAAGCGCACGTCACGATCTGGAGCCGCTCCGACCTCCGCACGGCGGACGAAGACGCGGGCACCGAGGCCGACATCATCACCGGCGAAGACGGGCGATCCTATAAGGTCGTGCGCCTCGCCAACCGTTCCGAGGGCGCCTTCTACCGCGCCATGGCGAGGCTCATCAGCGATGGACGAGGCCGAGCAGTTTGAGAGGCACGTCATTCCAGAGCCCAACTCCGGTTGCTGGCTTTGGACTGCCGGAGCCCTGCCTACCGGATACGGGAGCTTGAACTGGCGCGGGAAGAACCGGCTGGCTCATCGCGTCTCCTACGAAATCCATTGCGGAGAAATCCCGCACGGGCTCCACGTCCTGCATAACTGCGACAACCCGTGCTGCGTTAACCCCGATCACCTTCGGCCCGGCACCGACGCAGATAACATCGCGGACATGATCGCCCGTGGGCGTGGGAACCCCGCGATCGGAGATCGGAACGCCAACAACAAGCTCACGCCCGACCAGGTGAGACGAATCCGATCCGCCAAAGGCCAGCCAACGGCCGTGTCGCGGGCTTTCGGAGTTTCTGAAGCCACGGTGAGAGATATTCGCGCCGGCAGGACATGGTCGCATCTGTCATGACTGAAGATGCCGCTTATGACGCCCTGCGGGCCTATCTGGTCAAGCTGGCGGCCGACGCTGTCCTGATCGACCCGACACGCGCCGCGCTGCCCAACATCATCCGGGACGCGCAAGGCGCGCCACGCCCGGACGGCACCTACGTCATGATCGAATTCATCGCCGATCGTGATCTCGACGAGTTCGACGACGAGACCTACCACGAAGACGAGATCGTCACCGGGTCGGGGCCCACGGCCGAGAACCGCGTCGTGATGTGCAAGTCGCGCGGTGTCGAGTGGTTGTTCCGCATCAACGTCTATGCCTCGCGCCCGATGGACTGGGCCCGCCTGTTCCGCGCCGGTCTGCGCACCGGCGAAGCCTCCGTCTGGATGGCGCCGCTCGTCGTCCGCGACGTCCGCGACATCAAGCGCGAGCCCGAACTGATCCAGCAGACGTGGGAGGGCCGGGCGATGTTCGAAGTCGTCATTGGCGCTGTCGCCACCGAATCCCTGCTCGTCGATGTGATCGAAACCGGCGAGATCATCACCGAAGGCGTGGGCGGATCGACCGTCACGACCTCTTTCACCTACGCCAAACCCTAGCGGGTGAGGTTCACCCATCTCTTGCCGGATTTGATGAAAACAACCGTCGCGCGGCTCACGCCGTATTCGGCGGCAATGACATCAGGACGGCGATCGTCGTGAAACTTGATCGCTCTGGCCTGTTCTTCTGAGAGTTTGAAGTGCCCTCGGTGCGCTGCAGTCCTGCCTCGATCATTACGATCGCGCATATTTTGTGCATGGTCACCAAGATAAAGGTGATCAGGCCGGCAGCACGGTGCGTTGTCGCAATGGTGGAGAACCATTGACCCCTTTGGGGCTGGCCCGTTGACCAGTTCGAACATGTAGCGGTGAGCAGGAACCGCACGGCCTGCATCATCACAGAACGACCCGTAGGCCATCTTGTCCTGGCGGCCGAGCCGATATTCCCAGCAGTCCCCGTTCGGACCCTGGCCGGGAGTTTGATCTACCGCCCTCATGATGCGGGCGGACGCGATGCCCTTCTTCCTTGACGAGAGATAGAGGTGGCGTGGGTTAACGCATCCAGTTTCGCCGCAAGCGTGGATGCAAAAAAGCTCGTCCGGCATTTCGCCATAGGCCAGCCAATGGGCCACGCGATGCGCCTTGAAATTCACCGTTCCGGTCGCTGTCCGCAACGTCACCAGCCCAGCGCCGCTCGGCGCCGCAAACCCGGTCCACATGTGACAGTCGCCGTCGGGGCCTAGCCCCGGCCGTCTATCAACCCGATCAAAAAACAGCCTGCTGTTGATGGCCTCGAATGGCTTCATCGCAAAATCCTAATTGATTTCAACAATGTTACACCCGGAGGCCGGATATGGCAAGGTTACCGTACAGCAGGGTCGTTGACGTCAGCCTCACGCGCCAGGACCGTTTCGCCACGGCGACCGGCTTCTCTGTTGCGCTGATCGTCCAGACCGAAGCCGTCGCTGGCCAGGTCGATGCGAGCAACCGCACGAAGCTCTACAGCGACATGACCGAGGTCGCGGTCGACTTCCAGCCGGCCGACCCGGCCTACATCGCCGCGTCCGCGATGTTCGCGCAGAACCC
>JAIYAJ010000037.1 GCA_027489105.1 Zymomonas sp.
CCAGGACCGCGACCCGACCGCCAGCCGCGCCGGTGCGCCACCAGCAGGCGGCCCGGCAGATCGGCCAGCAGCGAGGTGACCAGCAGGCACGGCCCACCCCGGCATTCGGCCACCACCGGCGTGAAACCGGCGCGGCGCAGGTCCATCTCCATGCCGGCAACGGTCCAGCGCCAGAGGTCGCGGCTGCGGCCCGCCCCGCACAGGAAGGGGAAGGAGATCAGCACCAGCCCGCCCGGCTTCAGCACCCGGTGCGCCTCGGCCAAAGCCTTTCCCGTGTCAGGCACATGCTGCAACAGGTGGAAGGCCGTGACCAGATCGGCCACCCCATCGGCCAGGGGCAGGAAACAGGCATCGGCGACCAGTTCGGCCCGGTCATCGGCCACGGCATCCACCGCCACCATGCGCAGGCCGGGCCAGACCTGTTCCAGATGGCGGGCAAAGGGGGCGGTGCCGGCCCCCAGGTCAAAGCCCAGCCGGACGGACGACTCGCCTGCCGCCGGCAGGTGGCGGGTGATGAAGGACCGGACCAGGGCGCGTTCCGGCAGCACGATATTCTGCAGGCGGCGATAGGCCTGGACAAGGACGCCGGTCATGGGACCACCTTTTCCAAAATCCCGTCGATCAGGGCCAGCAGCCGCTGTCTTATCCGGCGCGTGGGGCGGGCGTAAAGATCGGCGATGCCGGGTTCGGCCTGCTGTTCCTCCAGCCGGGTCGCATAGCGCAGCAGGAACAGCGCCAGTTCCAGCCGGGGGCGGGCGGTTCCCCGGGGCAGCAGCAGGGCCGCCAGCGGCACCAAAGCCGGCCCGGCCAGGCGGGCCGGCACCAGGCCCCAGATGGCGGCGCGGCGCAGAAGCGGCAGCAGCGTCCATTGCAGACGGTCCTGACTGCTGGGGGCCTGCGGCTCGAAATATTCATAATCCAGCAGCAGGGGGCCGCCGGGAGCGTCCAGCACGTTCCAATAGACAAAATCGCCATGGATGGGGCCGCAGCGCACCGGCTCATCGGCGAACCGGTCCAGCAGGCGCAGCCGGTGCTTCTCGAACCGGGGCGGCAGGGGCACGCCCAGGATCAGGCGGACCGGCAGCAGGACCGACGGTGCCGCCTCATAGGGGCCGGGGCGCGGGGACAGGGCATGCCAGCGGGTCAGGACCCGTCCCGCCTCAAAGGTCAGCCAGATGGCACCCCAGTCGCCCTGGTCATGGCTGCCCAGAAGGCGGGGGCGCCGGAACGGCGGACAGGGGGGAGGCCCCGCATAGGCCGCCACCTCGCGATGCGTCAGGGCATTGGCATGGGGATGCAGGGCCAGCTTCACGAAACCCTGACCATCGGCCAGCCGGATGGCGACCTTGGCCGGATCGATCAGATCGGCCCTCTCGATGGCGCAGGGAATACCGGCGGCGGCAAGCAGGGATACGCAGCGGTCAAGATCAGGCATCGCGGCTTCACACGAATTGGATAACGGAGGTCTGCCGATCACTGAGCTGATCTTGGGGCCACCGGACCCGGCAAACGGGTAACGCGGTTCGCGGCAAGCTGCCATAAGTTGAGAACAGGTCAAAGCCTGTTGATGAATCGGGGCTGAAACTATACGTCTGCCGCGCCGGTGCGAGCGCAACCGTTCCGGCTTGACCTCATCCCCGGTTCCTCCGCATGGTGTCGCCCGTTGCGCAATATCTCGGGCCCCGCCTCCTTGGGGGCCAGGGCATTTCTGGAAATCTGTTCATGACCGCGCCTGCGAAAAGCGAGATCGTTTCCGGTACCGGAACAAGGCATGTCGGCCTTGTTTCAGAAATCGATATTCGCCGCACCCTGTCCATGCTGTGGCGCCGGCGCTGGATGATCCTGGCGATCCTGGCCCTGTCGGTGGTGGGAAGCTGGCTGTTCGTCTCGCGTATCGAACCGGTCTATACGGCAACGACACAGGTGATGATCGACAGCCGGCGCACCCGCATCGTCGATATCAAGGAAGTGCTGTCGCAGCTGTCACCGCAGCTGGTCACCGTGACCAGCGAGGTGGAGGTCATCCGGTCGCGCTCCCTGGCCCGGCGGGTATCCGATACGCTGGACCTGTACAAGGATCCGGAATTTAACCCGCGCCTGCGCCCGCAGCAGGAAAGCCGGATCGGCGCCCTGATCGGGACCGTGAAGAACGCGGTCCGCTCCCTGTTCGGCGCGGACAGTCCGGACATCCCGCCGACCCCGGAGGAGGAGCGGGAGAATGTGATCAGCCGCGCCCATGCCGGCCTGTCGGTGTCGGTGGTCCCGCAATCGATGGTCATCCAGATTTCGTATCAGTCGACATCGCCCGCCACGGCGTCGCGGCTGGCCAATGCCTTTGCCGAGGCCTATATCGCCGAACAGCTTGAGGCGAAATTCGAGGCGATCCGCTATGCCACCTCCTGGCTGAACGACCGGCTGGCCGCCCTGCGCCAGACGGTGGGGGAGTCGGAGCGGGCGGTGAACGCCTATCGCGCCGAACATAATATCCAGGAAAACCGGGGCCAGCCGGCCAATCAGCAGAAGCTGGGCGAACTGACCACGCAGCTCATCGCCCTGCAGGCGCGCCGGGTGGAGCAGGAGGCCCGCCTGGCGCGGGTGGAACAGATCCGGTCCACCGGCGTTGGCGGCGCGCTGCGCGCCGACGAGCTGCTGGACAGCCCGCTGGTGCTGAAGCTGAAGGAGCAGGAGGCGACCCTGGCGCGCGAGGCGTCGGAGATGGCGTCGCGCTATGGGGACCGTCACCCGCAGATGGTCAAGGTGAAGGCGGAGCTGGAGGAGATCACCGGCCGCATCAATCTGGAAATCAACAAGCTGGCCTCGGGCCTGCGCAGTGACGTCGCGGTCCTGCGCGACCGGGAGGCGGGCCTGTCCGGGCAGATCCGCGCGCTGGAGACCAACGCCTTCTCGCAGAACACGGCTGAAGTCCGCCTGCTGGAGCTGGAGCGCGAGGCCCAGGCCAACCGCGCCATCTATGAAACCTTCCTGACGCGGTTCAAGGAAACGGGCGAGCAGGAGCGTATC
>JAIYAJ010000205.1 GCA_027489105.1 Zymomonas sp.
AGAAGAACTGGTCGACCCCGAAGAAGAACAAGGCGAGGACCGTCGTCATGATGCCCACCATGATGGTGGTCGTCACGGTTTCCTTCCGGCTCGGCCAGACGACCTTGGGGGGCTCGGCCTTCACCTGATTGATGAACTCGACGGGAGAAGTCTTCGCCACGTTCCCAGCCTATCCTGCCCCGATTCGAAAATCCGGGAAAACATCAAAATAGCGACAAGAGGCCGCTGCCCGCTTTCTCGGCCTTAACGACCGGCGGACCCGACCTCTTTTCGCACCTCGTACCCTTCGGCCAACCGACCATTTCAAATGGCAGGAGTGGAGGGACTCGAACCCCCGGCCCTCGGTTTTGGAGACCGATGCTCTACCAACTGAGCTACACTCCTCCGGGTCCGAGAAGCGGGCACATAGCGGTGGGGTCATGGAAGCGCAAGGGGTTGCAGCCAATAGACGGTGACGCTGTCCGTCGATCGGCGGGATCAGCGCACGTACAGGACGCCGCCCCGGTCGAGATCCCAATAGGCGCCGCCATTGCCATTGGTGCGAAAGGCGATCGGGATCGACAGGCGATGGCCGCAGGGTTCGAAGGTCCAAAGCTCGCTCCACGAACCTTTGAGCCTTATGCCATATTGGTCGGGCCCCAGATCGGGGCTGGTTCCGGTGATCCGCACGCTGGTCGGCGTCAGGTCCTTCGGCACACAGGCGGGATCCTCGGCGGTCAGCCGCTGCGCCGCCATCGCCACTGTCGCGCGCAGCGCCTCGCGCGCCAATGTCGGCCAGGCGAGCGTGTCACCCTGACCGGCGAAGATGCCCTGCAGGGTCGTCCCGTCGGCGTCGCGCAAAAGCAGGATGCGAATCGGGTCGCCCGCAGGGCAGTCCTCCAGCACGACCGAGGTGATCCAGCCATTCTCAATCTTGCCGGCGACGATCAGTCCGGTGACCATGCCGTCGAGCGTGACGGGTGCAAGCGGGCCTATGCGCAGCTTCTTCGGCTGGCAGCGGCCGCGCATCCGTGCGTCGAACGCGACGGCTTCGCCCACTGCGCGCGCCAAGGCTTCGCCATCGGGCAGCGGCTTGCTGTTGATCGTCTCGATATCGCGACGGAACTGGCCGGGATCGCCCAGCGGATCGAGCGGCAGCGCCTGGGCGGCGGTGGCGGCGAGCGCCAGCAGCGACGAGATCAGCAATCGAAAGCGCATCGGGGATCGTCTCCGCAGCGTCGATCGGGGCAGGCCGAGCGCGCTGCTCCACCTTGCAGCGGTCGGCCGCCGGGGATCAAGCTCTCCGGTCGACGATGGCGGCCGACCGGGCCTCACGCCGCGATGTCGTAGCCCTGGATCTCGCCCGCCAGATAGAGATTGCGCGCCTTGGCCCGGCTCAGCTTGCCCGAGCTGGTCTTGGGCAGGGTCCGCGGTGGCACCAGCTCCACCACGCAATGCATGCCGGTGATCGAGCGGACCTTGTCGCGGATCTGGTCGCGCAGGCGGGTCCGCTCTGCGGGATCCGAGGTGCGGCACTGGACCAGCACTGCCGGCGCTTCCTCGCCGCCCGGCGTGGTGATCGAGAAAGCGGCGATGTCGCCCGCCTTGAAGCCCGGCAATTGCTCCACGGCCCATTCGATATCCTGGGGCCAGTGGTTCTTGCCGTTGATGATGATCATGTCCTTGGCGCGGCCGACGATGTAGATATAGCCGTTCGACATATAGGCCATGTCGCCGGTATCGAGCCATCCGTCGACCATGCAGGCGTCGGTCGCATCCGGGTCGCGGAAATAGCCGGTCATGATCGACGGGCCCTTGGCCCACAGCTTCCCGATCATCTTCTCGGGGAGCGGGGAGCCATCCTCGTCGCGAATCTCGACGGCCATGTCGCGGACCGGCTTGCCGCAATTGACCACGGCGCGGAAGCGGCGCGGGCGATCCTGATTATGGGCGCCGCCCGACAGCTGGGTTTCCTCGACCAGCTCGACGACGATGCCTTCGCCCGGGGGCATGATCGATACCGCCAGCGTCGCTTCGGCGAGACCGTAACTCGGCAGAAAGGCGCTCGCCTTGAAGCCTGCCTCGGCAAAGGCATCGACGAAGGACTGCATCACGTCGGGACGGATCATGTCGGCGCCATTGCCCGCCAGCCGCCAGCGCGACAGGTCGAACCTGTCCGACGCCTTGGTCTGGCTCGACATGCGCCGCGCGCAGATGTCGTATCCGAAAGTCGGCGAATAGCTGATCGTCGTTCCTTCGTTGCGGCTGATCAGGTCGAGCCACGCCAGCGGACGGCGGGCGAAATCCTCGGTCTTGAGATAGTCGGCCGACACCTGGTTGGCGATCGGCGAGAGCAGGCAGCCGACCAGCCCCATGTCGTGATACCAGGGCAGCCAGCTGATGCAGCGGTCGAGCGGCTCGACCAGCATGCCGTGCGAATGGGCGGCGAGATTGTTGAGCAGCGCGCGATGCGTCACCGCGACGCCGTGCGGGAACCGGGTCGAGCCGCTCGAATATTGCAGATAGGCGATCTCGTCCGGGGCCGACTGCGGCAGCGGAGCCTCTGGCGCGTCGCGGGTCTCGAAGCCCTCATAGGTCAGTCCTTCGACGCCGCGCTGCGCAGCGGCGGCCGACGCCATTTCGGACAGTTCCTCAGGATAGAAGAGCATCCGGGGATCGGAGCTCGACAGCTGGACGACCAGCTGGTCGATATAGCTGTCCTTGCCGCCGAAGGAGGTTGGCAGCGGCAACGGAACCGGCCAGGCGCCGGCATAGACCGCGCCGAAGAACAGCGCTGCGAAATGGGGGCCGGTTTCGGCGACGAGCGCGATGCGGTCGCCGGGGGCGATGCCGGCCGCTATCAGGCGCCGTGCATTGGCGAGCGCGTCGATGCGCAGCTGCGCGAAGGGATAAGGCGTCGTCAGCGTTCCGCGGGCGTCATGGAAGTTCAGCCCGCGAACGCCGCTCGCGGCATAGTCGAGCGCTTCACCGAGCGTCTCGAAATCGGCGAAGCGGCGCGGCAGCGCATCGACTGTCGGCGTCGGCACCAATGCCATTCTCGTCTTGATCCCTTGTCTTTCCGAAGTGATTTCGGCCCCTTCCAGCATCGACGCACCTCCATGGCGGCGGCCCGATCGCCGGACAGGCCTGTACAAGCTGGCTGCATTCACCCAGCCACGCGTTCAAAATCCGGCCCGACTGTGGCACAAAGATGGCGTATGCCCCGATCCGCTCCCCGCGAAGCCCGTCCTTATGACGCCGAAACGCTGTCCCGCGCCGCGCTCGATTATGCCGCGCGCTACGCGACGACGCGGGCGAAGCTGACCGCTTATCTGCGCCGCAAGCTCAGGGAACGCGGATGGGCGGGGGAGGGGGCGCCGCCGGTCGAGGCGATGGTCGCGCGCTTTGCCGAGCGCGGCTATGTCAACGACGGGGCCTTCGCCGATGCGCGCGCGCAGTCGCTGCTCCGGCGCGGCTATGGTGCCAGGCGGATCGTGGCGTCATTGCGGGCGTCGGGGATCGATGCCGAGACGACCGATATGGTGCGCGAGGATATCGACTCCGGAGCCGAGGACGCCGCGCTGTGCTTCGCGCGGCGCCGCCGGATCGGCCCCTATGCCGATCATGTGCCGGATCGGGACGAGCACCGCCGCTGGGTCGCCGCCATGGCACGGGCCGGGCATCCGATGGACATCGTTGCGCGCGTGCTGGCGATGGACGCGGCCGAACTGGATATTGAAGTCGACGGCGTAACGAGCGATGGAAGGCGCCCTGGCACGTAAGAGCTTCGTTTCAGCGGGGCGCTGTGATAAACTGCCACGTCAAGCAGCGGGTATCTCGACAATGAATGATAAGTCAGTTGCGTCTGTGACGTTGCGCGATGTCAGCTTGGACAGCGACCAGGAACGTCTATCGATGTCAGCAGGCGAGCCCGCCGAGACCGTTGTGGGGGCGGTCAAATGGTTCGACGCCACCCGCGGCTTCGGCTTCATCGCCACCGACGGCGACAAGGGCGATGTGCTGGTCCATTTCTCTGTGCTGCGCGACCATGGCCGCCGCACCCTGCCCGAAGGCGCCCGCGTGGCCTGTGAGGTCGTCGCCCGCGACCGCGGCCTGCAGGCGCGCCGCATTCTCGCGATCGATCTGTCGACCGCCACCGGTCCTGATCCCGATCTCGTCGCCAAGCGCAATGCCGACCGCGTCGATCCCACCGCCTTGATCGATACTGCCGGCGAGCCCGAGCCCGTCGTGGTCAAATGGTTCAATCGACTCAAGGGCTATGGCTTCGTCGTCCGCGAGGGCGACGTGCAGGATATCTTCGTGCACATGGAGACGGTCCGCCGTGCGGGCCTCGCCGATCTGCTGCCTGAGACTCGGATGCGCGCGCGCATCGCCGAGGGCCGCAAGGGGCCGCTCGCGGTCGAATTGATCGCGGACTGATCATGCGCGCCCTGCGTCTGCCCGGCGCTGTTGCCGCCGCCATGCTGCTCGCCGCCTGTGCGCCCGGGCCAGCTGGCGCGCGCGATGCTGCCGCCGGTGAAGCGGCTGCTGCGACCGTGCCGCTCAGCATCGCGACCAAGGCCGGCAAGGTCGCGTTCCGCGTCGAGGTCGCCCGTACCCCCGAAGAGCAGGCCCGGGGCCTGATGTACCGCACCAGCCTCGCCGAGGATCGCGGGATGATCTTCCCGATGACCCCGCCGCGCTTCGCCAGCTTCTGGATGAAGAACACCTATATTCCGCTCGACCTGATCTTCATCCGTGCGGATGGCAGCATTGCCCGGATCGCCGCCAATGCCGTGCCCGAGGATCTGAGCCCGATTCCGTCGGGCGAGCCCGTCGCGGCCGTGCTGGAGATCGCCGGGGGCGGCGCGGCGCGCCATGGCATCGCCGAGGGTGATCGCGTTGCCTGGGCCGGCAAATGATCTCGAAATCCGGCAGCGATGTTCAGCCCTGCGCAAGCTGCCGGGGTCCAGCGTCTAAACGGTTGCACGGCATGGGCGGCAGAGGCTAAGCGAACTTCATGCTCAAGAAGATTTTCACCTGGTGGGACGGCGCCACGATCGGCACGCTCCGCTTTACCAAGAAGAATGGCACCCGCATCGGCGAAGACTCGCTGGGCAATGTCTATTATGAGGGTGGCAAGGCGACCGACGGTCGCCCCCGCCGCTGGGTGATCTATTCCGGTGCCAATGATGCGAGCCGGGTGCCGGCCGAATGGCATGGCTGGCTGCACTACAGCACCGACTTCACCCCCGACCAGTTGCCCGCGCCCCGCGCCTGGCAGCAGCCGGCGGTGCCGAACCTGACGGGAACCGAAGCGGCCTATCGTCCGTCTGGTGCCCTGGAGCGGGGCGGCGTCCGAGCGGCGGCGACCGGCGATTATGAGGCATGGAGCCCGAACTGAGTCATGAAATCGCTGTTGCGTGAAAATATCGGCGAAGCGCTGGTCGGCCTGTTCGTCATTCTGTTCGCCGTCTGGTTTGTCTGGTTCGCTTATGGCGCGACCGGCGGCGGCGCCAAGGCAGGGGCGATCCACGTCACCGCCTTCTTCCCCAACAGCACCGGCATCAACGTCGGCAGCGACGTGCGCGTGGCCGGCATGAAAGTCGGCACCGTTGCCGAGCAAGCGCTCGACCCGCAAAGCTATCAGGTCAAGGTCAAGCTCGCGCTCGATCCGGCGGTCAAGCTGCCCGCCGACAGCAGCGCGGCGATCACCTCGGAAGGCTTTCTGGGTGCGACCTTCATCTCGCTGATCCCCGGCGGTGACACCGTATCGCTGAAGGAAGGCGACACCATCGCCGACACGCAGGGTGCGATGGACCTGATGGGCATGGTCGGCCAGTTCATCAACAAGTCCGGTGGCTCGTCGGGCGGCGGCAGCGACGAAGCGGCCAAGCCGTGAAGGTGGTCCTGCTGGGCGCGGTCGCGCTTGGCGGCCTGGTCGCCTTTGGCGCCTGGCAGGCGATCGGGCAGCAGCAGGCTCCGGTCGAAGCCGTCCAGTCCGAAGAACAGGCGGGCGCCGTGCCGCTCGATCCCGCAGGCGAAGAGAGCGAAAGCGCGGCCGCCGAACCCGCCAATGCGGCTCAGGCGGCGGTCCCCGTCGCCGACCCCATTCCCGACAAACCGCTCGTCACCGAAGGTACGCCGATGGGCGACCGTGTGGCGGTGCTCGGCCTGCTCAACAAGCGCAATGGCGAGTCGCGCGATCTGAAGATGCGGCCCGGTCAGGCGATCCGCGTCGGCGACGTGATCGTTCGCCTGCGCGCCTGCGAGACGACCGCACCCTGGGAGGATCAGAAGCTCACTGGCGCCTTCGTCCAGACCGACGTGCGTGGACGCGACGGGGCGTGGCGGCGGATCTTTTCGGGCTGGCTGTTCAAGGAATCCCCGTCGCTCAACGCGGTCGAGGACGCGGTCTACGACGTCTGGCCCAAGAGCTGCACGATGGTGCACCCCGATATCGGCCCGGACACGGTGCGCCTGTCGGGCCGCGTCGCGACACCATCGAGCGCGAAGAAGTCGGGCGGCGACCAGCCCGCGCCGCCGTCGACCGGAGTTCCGGCTGCCGCCCCGCCTGCGCCGAGGCCGGCGACGCCCAGTGCCCCGTCCAGCAATGCCACATAGTCGTCGCGGCTCACCTCGATCGCGCCGAGCGAGCGGAGGTGGTCGGTGATGAACTGGCAGTCGAGCAGGCGGAAACCGCCGACCTGGAGGCGCGCGATCAGCCAGGCGAGCGCGACCTTCGACGCGTTGCTTTCGCGGCTGAACATGCTTTCCCCGAAGAAGGCGCCGCCCAGTCGCACGCCGTAGAGCCCGCCGACCAGATGGCCGTCGCGCCAGCATTCGACCGAATGCGCATGGCCGCGCCGGTGGAGATCGGCATAGGCCGATTCGATCGCGGGGTTTATCCAGGTGTCGGGCCGGTCATCGGTCGATTCCGCGCACTGCGCCACGACCTCGGCAAAGGCGGTGTCGCAGGTGACCGTGAAGCGATCCGAACGGATCACCTTGGCCAGCGAGCGCGACAGGCGGAACTGGTCGATCGGCAAAATGCCGCGCTTCTTGGGCTCGACCCAATAGACATCGTCGGCACCACGGCTGTCCGCCATCGGGAACACGCCGATCGCATAGGCTCTGAGGAGCAGGTCGGGGTCGATTGTTTTCATGTGCGGATCCGCCGCCGACTATAGCGCCGCCCGGCCGATATCCCAAGCCGCCCCGCGCACCATCCCGCTTGACGTAGCGGAAGCTGGCGCGGGTCTATTGCTCCGCTTCGGCCTTGGCGGCCTCGCGCTCGGCGCGGGCCGCTTCCAGGAACTGGCGCATGCAGCCGGTCTGGCCGCCGGTGCCCTCGGGCGAGCAGCTGTTGGGCAGACCGCGCTTGCTGACCATGTCGAGCGTGCGGACCCGCGAGGCCCAGCTTTGCGAGGGGATGTCGGTCTTGCGCTTGTTGCGCAGTTCTTTCGGGATGCGATAGCGCTCGCTCTCCGGCTGGCGGGCGCAGACGACGATCTCTTCGTCGGAGCTGCGCGGGCAGGGGTCGTCGCCATAGACGACCAGCGTGGCGACGCGCGGCGGCGGGCTCGCATCGATCGGCTTGCGATCGGCGGCGGTGGCGGGCGCCGCGCCCAGGACGGGGGCGAGCAGCAGCGCGAGGAGGAGCAGGGCTTTCATCGCGTCACGATGGCCCGTGCGGGCTTTCGGCGGGCTGAATGGAGCGGACGCGCTCACCTCTGCTCGCGCCCGATCCATTTCTCGATGACCGGCGGTACATAGGCCTGCATCCGTGCGACAAGCGCGGCGGGATCATCGTCGACCATCAGCATCGACCGGTGCGCGGCACGCAGGAAGCCGGCGTCGACGACATCGTCGATGAAGCCGACCAGCCGGTCATAGAAGCCGCCGACATTGAGCAGCCCCACCGGCTTGCTGTGATAGCCGAGCTGCCCCCAGGTCCACATCTCGAACAGTTCCTCGAAGGTCCCGATACCGCCCGGCATCGCGATGAAGCCGTCGGACAGGTCCGCCATCATCGCCTTGCGCTCGTGCATCGATCCGACGACATGCAGCGCGGTCAGCCCATGATGCGCGACCTCCAGATCGTGCAGCGCCTGCGGGATCACCCCGGTTACGCGCCCGCCGCCCGCCAGCACCGCGTCGGCCACCATGCCCATCAGCCCGACATGGCCACCACCATAGACCAGGTCGATCCCAGCGGCGGTCAGTGCTCCGCCCAGCGCGCGCGCGGCCTCGCCATGCACCGGATCATGGCCGGGGCTGGAGCCGCAGAAGACGCAGAGGGTGGAAATCGCCATGGCTGCAGGGTCCGTCATTGGTGGATATCATCGCTTGAGGAAGGCGGTGACCGGCATCGGCCCCTCGCCCAGGCTGAGCGCCATCCGGTCGGTGAAGCCCAGCTTCATCGCGTGGAAGCGCGCGATCAGGTCGGCGTCCATCGCGTAGAGCGCCTCGAGCATCTTGTAGCTCTCCGTCACTGGCGTCTCGCGCAGCATCTGTCGTGCGAAGCGGCGATAATAGTCGCGCCGTGCCCAGTTCTTCGTCGCATGGGCGTGAAGCAGCGCATGGAGTGCCGGGCCGGACCAGTCGTCCGCCGTCGCTACCAGCTGTGCCGTTCGCGCCGCGTCGCCCAGCGAATTGCCCAGGATCGGGTGAAACAGCCCCGATCGCAGGCCGACCTTTGCCACGCCCTCGCCGCTCGACCGCCAATAGCTTTCGAAATCGCCGCCGAGCACGATCGGCAAAATCCCCGCCTGGCCGCGTGCCGAACTGCGGATCCGCCAGCCAAAGCGTGCGGCATGGTTCACGATGCGCGCGCCATGGTCGTTCATGTCGAGGTCGGGCCAGGCTTCGTAGCGTATGTCCTCGATGAACAGCCGGTCGGTCTCGATCGGCAGCATCGTCATGAACTGGAAGCCCTCGGCCGGATCGGCGGCGGCGTCGATGATCGTCGCGCGGCGCACGCTGTGGGGCCCGTCGAGAGTCAGCTCATAACCGACGAATTTGCGCCAGTGCAGATCGAGCAGCGACAGATCCCCCGGCCCGCGCGCGTCGACTACGCCCTGGGCGCGGATCATCGTCCCGTCCTCCAGCCGCACCTCGGTGGGGCTCACCGCCACCGCGCGCCGTCCGGTCAAAATGCTTTCGGCCGGCATCGCCTCGCGCAGCGCCGCGTCGAACCGGTCCGAGCGGATGCTGTAGAAGGGGAAGGGCAGAGCGCGCTTGTAGAGCGGGAAGACGACCGAGAATTCGCGCCAGCCATAGTTTATCAGCGGTTCGAGCAGCACCTTGTCGTCCGGCTCGACATCGCTGTCGACGAAGGACCAGAGATGCGCGCCGCCCAGCGCCGGGGCCGCCTCTATGAGGATCACGCGCCGGTCGGGCCGGGCCCGCCGCGCGGCGAGCGCGAGCAGGCCGCCCGACAGGCCACCGCCGATGATCGCAAGGTCGCAATTGGGGCCGCTCATCCTGCCCAGCATATAGACGGCGCTGTCTCTTTAGCCAGCCTTGCAGTCCGCTCTTTCGCCGGGGCGAGACATTGGTTACGATTGGCCATCCCCGGGGAGCCCCCGCCGGCCGGTTCGCGGCCGATGGACACAAGGGCTGAGAGGTGGCGCTGGAACGCCCACGACCCGCTGAACCTGATCCGGCTCGTACCGGCGTAGGGAGGGAAAGCCGCACGCGGTCTCCCCTTTTCCTGCCGGACGCGCATTTGGAGGAGAGAGACGAGATGGCCGATGCAGATCCGACGAACCTGTCAGCCGGCGGCGCACGCCCGGCGATGGCGGTCACCACCGGCCCGATCCGCGGATCGCGCAAGATCCATGTCGAGGGCCCGCAGGGCGTGCGCGTGGCGATGCGCGAGATCGCGCTGGAGCCATCGGCCAATGAGCCGCCGGTGCGCGTCTATGACTGTTCGGGGCCCTATACCGATTCCAATGCCAGCATCGACATCATGGCCGGCCTGCCCGCGCTGCGCCGCGACTGGATCCTCGGCCGCGGCGACGTGGAGGAGTATCAGGGCCGTGCGGTGAAGCCCGAGGACAATGGTCTTAAGGGTCCGGACCGCGCAGGCGGCGTCGCCCCCTTCCCGAACGTCGTCGAGCGTCCGCTGCGCGCCAAGGCGGGGATGAACGTCACCCAGATGCATTATGCCCGGCGCGGCATCATCACCCCCGAAATGGAATATGTCGCGATCCGCGAGAATGTCGGCCGCGCCGCGCTCAAGGAAAAGCTGCTGCGCGACGGCGAGGATTTCGGCGCGTCGATCCCCGATTTCGTCACCCCCGAATTCGTCCGGGACGAAGTGGCGCGCGGCCGCGCGATCATCCCGTCGAACATCAACCATCCCGAATCCGAGCCGATGGCGATCGGCCGCAACTTCCTGGTGAAGATCAACGCCAATATCGGCAATTCGGCGGTCGCCTCCGACGTCGCATCCGAAGTCGACAAGATGGTCTGGTCGATCCGCTGGGGCGCCGACACGGTCATGGACCTGTCGACCGGCCGCAACATCCACGACACCCGCGAATGGA
>JAIYAJ010000140.1 GCA_027489105.1 Zymomonas sp.
AGACGTGCTGCGCTTCCTCGACAACGTGCTGCAGGACTATATCGACCGCGCGCCTGAAGAGATGGCCCGCGCCAAGTACTCCGCCGATCGCGAGCGTTCGGTCGGCCTCGGCGTCATGGGCTTCCACAGCTTCCTCCAAGCGCGCGGCATCCCGTTCGAAGGCGCCATGGCCAAGAGCTGGAACCTCAAGGTGTTCCGCCACATCGCCGCAGCCGCACAGGAAGCGTCGATGCTGCTGGCCAGCGAGCGGGGCCCGTGCCCCGATGCTGCCGATCAGGGCGTGATGGAGCGCTTCAGCTGCAAGATGGCGATCGCGCCGACCGCGTCGATCTCGATCATCTGCGGCGGCACCTCGGCCTGCATCGAGCCGATCCCGGCGAACATCTACACCCACAAGACGCTGTCGGGCAGCTTCTCGATCAAGAACCCCTATCTGCAGAAGCTGCTTGCCGAGAAATCGAAGGACAGCGACGCGGTGTGGAACACGATCCTCGAAAAGGGCGGTTCGGTCCAGCATCTCGACTTCCTGACCCAGGAAGAGAAGGATGTGTACAAGACCAGCTTCGAGATCGACCAGCGCTGGCTGATCGAGCTCGCGGCCGATCGCACCCCCTATATCGACCAGGCGCAGTCGCTGAACCTGTTCATCCCGGCCGATGTCGAGAAGTGGGACCTGCTGATGCTGCACTTCCGGGCATGGGAGCTCGGCATCAAATCGCTCTATTATCTGCGCTCCAAATCGGTCCAGCGCGCCGGCTTCGCCGGTGGCGTCGAAGCCGACAATACACCCGATCTCAAGCAGATCGAGCTGGAGTCGAAGGATTATGACGAGTGCCTCGCCTGCCAGTGAGGCAGGCGGGCCGGTCTGCCTGACCCGGTCATCGACCGACGGGCAAACGGACGCGTTTGAGGAGCGTGTGGGGATGGTTGACGCTGCCGGATGGGTGGCTGGGGTCGAATGATGGCGGAACTGCCCGTGACCCTGATCATCGCCGTGGCAACGGTCTTGGTGGGACTGCTTTGCCTCTGGCTGTTCATCGCAGCGCTCGTGCGGCTGTCGAAGGTGAAGAAGGGCAATGGCGCCTTCACCGACACGCCCGCCGAGCTCAAGAGCTTCGCGATCAGGCAGGGCCTGAGCGCGGTCGTGATGTTCGCGCTCGCCGCGATCATCTTTCTGTTTAGTTGAGAAAGGTCCGCCCGATGTCGCTTCTTCAGGCCAGCCGCACCTACAAGCCGTTCGAATATCCCTGGGCCTTCGAATATTGGAAGCGCCAGCAGCAGCTCCACTGGCTTCCCGAGGAAGTGCCGCTGGGCGAGGACTGCCGCGACTGGGCGCAGAAGCTCACCGATCATGAGCGCAACCTGCTGACCCAGATCTTCCGCTTCTTCACTCAGGCCGACGTCGAGGTGCAGGATTGCTATCACGACAAATATGGCCGGGTGTTCAAGCCGACCGAGGTCAAGATGATGCTGACCGCCTTCTCCAATATGGAGACGGTCCACATCGCGGCCTACAGCCACCTGCTCGACACGATCGGCATGCCCGAGACCGAATATAGTGCCTTCCTCCAATATAAGGAGATGAAGGACAAGCACGACTATCTGTCGACCTTCGGCGTCGACAGCGACGAGGATATCGCCCGCACGCTGGCGATGTTCGGCGGCTTCACCGAGGGCCTGCAGCTGTTCGCCAGCTTCGCGATGCTGATGAACTTCCCGCGCTTCAACAAGATGAAGGGCATGGGGCAGATCGTCACCTGGTCGATCCGTGACGAAACGCTCCACTGCGAGGGCATCGTTCGTCTGTTCCACGCCTTCGTGAAGGAGCGCGACTGCCTGACCGCGTCGGTCAAGGAAGACATTCTCGACATGTGTCAGAAGACGGTGCGGATCGAAGACGCGTTCATCGATCTCGTCTTCGAGATGGGCCCGGTCAACGGCATGACGCCGAAGGACATCAAGAAATATGTCCGCTACATCGCCGACTGGCGCCTGGGCCAGCTGGGCCTGAAGCCGATCTACATGATCGACGACCATCCCCTGCCCTGGCTGGCGCCGATGCTCAACGGCGTCGAGCACGCCAATTTCTTCGAGACGCGCGCTACCGAATATTCGAAAGCGGCAACCCGGGGTCAGTGGAGCGACGTGTGGGACGCGTTCGACCGCCGGCGCGAGGCGAAGACCAGCACGGCTGCGAACGAGGACAGCAGCGAAGGCAATTTGTTCGGCCTGGCGGGCGTCGCTGCCGAATAAGATGCAGCGACTGCGCCGTCGCCGCTGCGAAGTAAAGAGGCCCGTCCTGCGTCGTGCAGGGCGGGCCTCTTCATGTCAGGCTGAGATCGCTCAACCGATACGATCGTCCCGATCCTCGCGGTCAGCGCGGATCTGACGGTTGAGCTGGTCCAGCCGCTGCTGGATCAGCGATTCCTCATTGGCGGTAAAGCGACCGCCCGAAGCGCGCAGGCGATCCTCCTCGCGGCGGATCGAGCTCAGCTGCGTCCGTGCCGCATCGGCCTCGCGCTTGCTGATCACGCCGCGGTCCCGCTGGCGATCAATCCGCTCCTCGATGCGGGCTGCACGCTCGCGCGTGTCGAAACGGCGGTCGACGCCATTGTTGCCGGGGCCGCCGGCAGGGCCGCCCAGCGAAACCCAGCGACCGCGTGCGTCATAATAGCCGCGGACATTGCCGCGAACCCAACGACCATTGGCGTCGTAATAGCCAGGGGCCGTCGCAGGCTCCCAATAGCCGCCTGCGGTCGAGGACGGGCGACTGCCCGGTACCCACACGCCATTGGCGTCGTAGCGACCATAGGTTTCGCCTTCGATCCAGCGGCCGCGGCGATCATAATAGCCGGGCATGCTGGCGGCGACCCACTGACCATCGGCGGCATAATAGCCCTGAACGCCGATCGGGACCCAGCGGCCATCGCGATCCCAATAGCCCGAACTGCGCGCATCGCCGTCGAACGACACCCAGCGGTTGTTGCGGTCATAATAGCCATTGGGCGGACCTTCGACCCAGCGATTGTCGCGGTCATAATAGCCGCGCGCATCGCGGTTGCTCAGTCGGTTCGCATGCCAGCGGCCATTCTCGTCATAATAGCCATAGGCTTCGGCGCATTTATTGTCGCTCTTCGCCAACTGGTTGCCGGCCACGCCGCCCGCCACGCCGCCGACGATCGTGCCGACCTCCTTGTGGCGGCCGCCGTCGATCACGCGACCCAGGATCGCACCGATGCCGGCGCCCGCGATGGTGGCGATCGTCCGGCCGCTCTTGTCCTGTTTGCAAACCGTTTCGGCCTGGGCGACCGACGTCTGCCCGATGGCCAGTGCGGCGACACCCGCCGCGATCATCAACTTGCGCATAATTTCCTCCGGGAACGGGATAGATCGTTCCGCTGCTGACAAAGCGCTCCTGCCACCACTTGGTTCCCGGACACGAACCGCTGGCGAACGACAGAAGAGTTCAGGATCGGGTCGATTGACGACAAGCGACGCGCGCGCGAAGATTGGGTGCGGAGCCATTCGACCAGACCTGAAGGAAAGCCCATGCGTGCCCGTCTGTTGGCGTCGATGACCATCCTCGCCTGCCTCTGCGCTCCCGCCGCCGCAATCGAGATCGCCCCGGCTGCGGAAAAGCCGCTGACCAATCTGCCCGACGATTGGCTCGACAAGGATCTGGACGGCCAGAAAGCCGAACCCGGCCCAGCTGCGGCCACTGAGGCAAAAGCCGAAATCGCCGAAGCATCGGGATCGAGCGCCGGCGCAGCGACGGCCCCGGACTGCAAGAAACCGAGCGGCACGACGGGACTGATTCTGGGCGCCGTCGCGGGTGGCCTGCTCGGCAATGTCATCGATGGCGGCGATCGGCGCACGCTCGGCACGCTGATAGGAGCCGGAGGTGGTGCCTTGCTGGGCCGTGAGGTCGAGCAACGTTCCGCCAGATGCCCCTGAACGGGAGGCCCCTCTTCCCTGTCGCGGCGATGAACGCGATGTAGTTTTCGGTTCACGCAACCAGGCTCGTTACGGGCCGTTATGCATCCGACTCCCCAACATGGAGACGGATAATGCGTAAGTTCATTCTCGCGGCCGCGCTGACGGCCATGATCGCCCCGACCGCCGCCATGGCGGATCCGCCGCATCGTGGGTACGACCGCGATGATCGCGGCCGCCACGAACGGGATGATCGCGGTCGTCATGACCGCGACTGGCGCGAGGGCCGTCGTTACGACTGGAACCGTCCCGATCCGCGCTATGGCAATCGCTATGACGCGGCCCGCTATTATCGCGACGGACGCGACTATCGCGAGCGTCGTCTGACCCGCAACGACCGCATCTATCGCGGCAATGACGGGCGCTATTATTGCCGCCGCTCGGACGGCACGACCGGTCTGATCATCGGCGGCGTCGCTGGCGGCCTGCTGGGCAACGCGCTCGATAATGGCCGTTCGTCGACCCTCGGCACCCTCATCGGCGCAGGTGCAGGCGCGCTGCTCGGCCGCTCGGTGGAGCGCGGCAATGTGAAGTGCCGCTGATCCCGTTAACCCCTGTTTAGTAGCTGTTGCGTAGGGTTGCTTAGCGCTTGACCAAGCCCCTCTCGCGCGCCAATCGGGCCGCGAGAGGGGAAGTCCATGCTCGATCCCGCCTATAAGCCGTCCGCCCGCCGCATATTGTTCGCGAGCCTCGTCGGCACGTCGGTCGAGTTCTACGACTTCTACATCTATGCGACCGCCGCCTCGCTGGTGTTCGGTCCGCTCTTCTTCCCGGCGGAATCCCCGTCGGCCCAGCTTCTTTCGGCCTATGCCAGCCTCGGCCTCGCCTTCCTCGCTCGCCCGCTCGGCGCGTGGCTGTTCGGCCATTATGGTGACCGGATCGGTCGCAAGTCGACGCTCGTGGCCTCGCTGCTGCTGATGGGCGGTTCGACCACGCTGATCGCCTTTCTTCCCACCTATCAGATGATCGGGTGGGTCGCCCCCTTCCTGCTCTGCATCCTGCGCTTCGGGCAGGGGATCGGCCTGGGCGGCGAATGGGGCGGTGCGGCGTTGCTCGCAGTAGAAAATGCGCCGCCGCACATGCGCGGACGCTATGGCATGTTCCCCCAGCTCGGCGCACCCGTAGGCTTCATTGCCGCGAATGGCCTTTTCCTGATCCTCGGCCTGCTACTGACCCAGGACCAGTTCATGGACTGGGGCTGGCGCCTGCCCTTCCTCGGATCGGCGGTGCTCGTGCTCATGGGCCTCTGGGTGCGCCTCAAGCTCACCGAGACTCCCGCTTTCCGTCAGGCGATGGAACAGGCCGAACCGCCCAAGGTGCCGATCGCCGAACTGTTTCGCGACCATCTCAGCCCGACCTTCGCCGGCACCTTCGCCGCCGTCGCCTGCTTCGCAACCTATTATCTCGCGACCGCCTTCGCCCTCGGTTATGCGACCAAGACACTGGGCGTGCCGAAGGAAACTTTCCTGTCGATCCAGATCGGCGCGATCCTGTTCATGGCGCTGGGCATCGCGCTGGCGGGCTGGTGGTCGGATCTGCGCACACCGCGCTTTGTCCTGATCGCGGGCTGCTTCGGCACGATCGCCACAGGCCTGCTGCTCGGCCCGATGTTCACCGGCGGCGCGCTCACCCTGATCGCTGGCTGGCCCTGTCGCTGTTCATGATGGGCTTCGTCTATGGCCCGCTGGGCGCGTTCCTGCCGTCGCTCTTCCCGCCACGCGTCCGCTACACCGGGGCGTCGATGACGTTCAACATCGCCGGCATCCTCGGCGCGGCACCGGTTCCGCTCGTCGCGCAGTGGCTGGCCGACCGGGGCGGGCTCGCCTTCGTCGGCTATTATCTGGCGCTGTCGGCAGCGGTCAGCCTGATCGCATTGTGGTGGTCGCGCCACCATGACAAGCGCGCTATGATCGCCTGATGTTCCTGAACTTCCTCGACGAGCTGCGCGCCGCCGGCATCCCCGCCAGCCTCAAGGAGCATCTGACGCTGCTCGAGGCGATGGACCGCGACGTCATCGGCTGGAGCCCCGAGGAATTCTATTATCTCGCCCGCACCACCTATGTGAAGGACGAGGGGCTGCTCGACCGGTTCGACCGGGTTTTCGGCCGGGTGTTCCGGGGCCTTCTCGACAGCGCCGGCGAGGGGCAGGAGATTCCCGAGGACTGGCTGCGCGCCGTTGCCGAGAAATTCCTGACCCCCGAACAGATGGCCGAGATCGAGGCGCTGGGCTCCTGGGACGAGATCATGGAGACGCTCAAGAAGCGGCTCGAGGAGCAGAAGGGCGAACATCACGGCGGGAACAAGTGGATCGGCACCGGGGGCACCTCCCCCTATGGCAATTCGGGCTATAATCCCGAAGGCATCCGCATCGGCGGGCAGAGCCTCCACAAACGCGCGATCAAGGTCTGGGACAAGCGCGAGTTCAAGAATCTCGACAATGACGTCGAGCTGGGCACGCGCAACATCAAGGTCGCGCTGCGCCGCCTGCGCCGCTTCGCCCGCGAGGGGGCTGCGGACGAGCTCGATCTCGACGGGACGATCGACGGCACCGCCCGGCGCGGCTTCCTCGACATCCAGATGCGCCCCGAGCGCCGCAATGCGGTCAAGCTGCTGCTGTTTCTCGACATCGGCGGCTCGATGGATCCGCACATCAAGATCTGCGAGGAGCTGTGCTCCGCCGCGACGGCGGAGTTCAAGCATCTCGAATTCTTCTACTTCCACAACTGCATCTACGAAGGCGTGTGGAAGGACAATCGCCGCCGCTTCCAGGAGCGGACGCCGACCTGGGACGTGCTCCACAAATATGGGCACGACTATAAGCTGGTGCTGGTCGGCGATGCGTCGATGAGCCCCTATGAGATCAGCCAGCCGGGCGGATCGGTTGAGCATTTCAACGAGGAGGCAGGCGCCGTCTGGATGCAGCGGATGCTGAACGTCTATTCTTCGGCGGTCTGGCTGAACCCGGTGCCCGAAGCCTATTGGATGCACAGCCAGTCGACCCGGATGATGCGCGAGCTGATGGACAACCGCATGTTCGCGCTGACCCTGGCCGGCCTGGAAGACGCGATGCGGAGCCTCGCGCGGAAGAAATAGGCCGGGACGCCTAAGCGCCCGGCACCGCGCCATCCGCACGCGTGCGGAGATGCACCTCCCGCTGAGGCAGCGGAATTGCGATCTCGTGCTGCTGCATCAGCCGCCAGAGCCGACGGAGGATCTCCGACTGGACATTGCCCACGCCCTGTTCCGGATCCCGGATCCACACGAGGATGTCATAGTCGAAACCGCGCTCGCCGAAGCTGCGCAGCCAGACATTGGGGCCGGGAACCGCCAATACGCGGGGAGATTCGGTCGCGGCCTGGATCATCAGCCGCTCGGCGAGATCGAGGTCGGTGGCATAAGGCAGCGTCAGCGCGATACGGATGCGGACGTCGCGGCTTGAGAAGGACCAGTTCTCCACCCGCTCGGTCATCAGCAGCTCATTGGGGATCAGATGCTCCTTGCCGTCGCGGGTGATGACCGAAACCGCGCGGACGCCGATCTTGTTGACCCAGCCGAAGCTGTCGCCGACGACGATCACGTCGCCCGGCTTGATCGAGCGGTCCATCAGCAGGATCAGCCCCGACAGCATATTGCCGAAGGTCTTCTGCAGGCCGAAGCCGACCGCCAGACCGAAGGCGCCCGAGAAAACCGCCAGCGCGGTAAGGTCGATGCCGAGCAGGTCGATGCCCAACAGGATGGCGACGATGACGAAGGCGGCCGCAACCAGCTTCTGGATCAGAACGCGCTGATAGCGGTCGAGCCCACCCGCCTGGTCGATCGAGCGGCCGATCAGCCGGATCGCCAGCCGGGTCCCGATGAACAGCAGTGCGACGACCAGCAGGCCATTGAGCACGCCGAGCAGGGTTACGCGCCGCGAGCCGACGCTGAAACCGGCCGCGTTCAATCCCTCGATCAAAGGCGCAAAACCGCGAAGCACGCCGGCGATCGCGGCAATGAAGGCAACCAGCCCCAGCACCATGGCCAAGGCGCGGCCGGTCCCGGCGCTGCGCGCGAGGCGGTGGACGAGAAGGCCTAGGGCCACGCCGGTTGCGACCGCCAGGATGATCTGCGCGGAGAGTTCCGCGAAGCCGATTGCCGTCGCGACCATGAGGATCAGAAGCGCGACCGATAGCCGCAGAACTGTGCAGATCGGCTTGACCGGCAATTCGCCTTTGCCCGGCCCATGGGCTTTCCACCAGCGCACCAACGCCGGCCCCAGCCTGCGCGACACCATCTGGCCGAGGCCGAAGGCGGCGACCGATACCAGCATCGCCAGCAGGGCTTGCTGGATCGCGGCGTCGGCCAGACTCGATAAGAGGAAGAAATCCATCGCTCTCCAGCGCCACGCGCGCCCTTTGGTTGCAAAGCCACCGCGTGGCTTCCAAATTTTCTCTCCGCCCCGGGACGTTTCGCGCCACCAACGAGCGCATCGCGCGTTGGATCCCCAGACAGTCGAACAGGGGCAGACAATAGGATGACATTCGCGATACCGGACATCGCCGCCTCTGCGGGCGGACCGACTGCGAGGCGCACCACATGACGATGCCGCAATGGCTGTCGATCGGCACGCTCGCCGGCATGATGATCCTCTTCATCTGGGGGCGCTTTCGCTACGACGTCACCGCAATCCTCGCCCTGCTCGCCGCGCTCGCTGTCGGCATCGTCAAACCCGAGGATGCGTTCAGCGGCTTTTCCGATGACATCGTCATCATCGTAGGTTCGGCGCTGGTGCTGTCGGCGGCGATGCAGCGATCGGGACTGATCGAGCGGGCACTCGGCTTCGTCTCGCGCTATGTGAAACGGGTCCGCTCGCAGCTGGTCGTCCTTACCGCAACGGTCGGGGTGGCCTCGGCTCTGGTCAAGAATGTCGGCGCACTTGCCATGCTGATGCCCGCCGCCTTCCAGATGGCGAAGAAGAGCGGCACCAGCCCGTCGGTCTTCCTGATGCCGATGGCTTTTGCGTCGCTGCTCGGCGGGCTTATGACGCTGGTCGGCACGTCGCCCAACATCATCGTCAGCCGGGTGCGCGAAGAGTTGACCGGCAAGCCCTTCGGCATGTTCGACTATCTGCCGACAGGGCTGGGCCTGCTCGTCGTCGGGCTGATCTTTCTCCGCTTCGGCTATGGCCTCCTGCCCCGCGAGCGCCGCGCCACCGCTACGCTCGGCGAGGCGCTCGACATCTCCAACTATGTTACCGAGGTGACCGTGGCGGATGGCTCTCCCGCGATCGGCGAGACGGTGCGCGAGTTCGTCACGCGCCACGATCGCGAAGTCAGCGTGACCGGCCTGCTGCGCGCGGGCGTGCGGACCGTGCCGTCGCTCGACCTGACGCTCTACGAAGACGATACGCTGATCCTCGCGGGCGAACCCGACGCGCTCGAACGCGTCATCGCGCGCGACGAGCTGGCTCTGGAGGGCGAGCAGCGCCAGCTTCCGAAAGGCAGCGAAGGCGACGAGATCGGCGTCATCGAAGGCGTGATCGGGGCGAGTTCGGTCCTCGAAGGACAGACCGCTGGCCGGCTTCGCCTCCAGCAACGCTATGGGATCAACCTGATCGCGCTTTCGAGATCGGGCGAAAGGCTCACTCGCGAACTGGGGCAGACGCGGCTCAACCCCGGCGATGTCGTGGTGCTTCAGGGCCCTCTCAACCTGCTTCCCGAGCGGCTTCGCGACCTCGGCGTGCTCCCCCTGGCCGAACGGGCGCTCCGCCTCGGCAGCGGCGGGCGCAGCTGGCTGCCGCTCATCGTACTGGCGGTCGCCATGGCCGCGACGGCGGCGGGGCTGGTTCCGGTGGCCGTCGCCTTCTTCGCCGCCGCGGGCATCGTCATGGCGACCGGCGCGCTGCCGCCGCGCGAAGCCTATCAGGCGGTCGAGTGGCCGATCCTGGTGATGCTTGGCGCGCTCATCCCCGTAAGCGACTCGCTGCGGACCACCGGCGCATCCGACGTCATCGCCACCGGCCTTGCACAGTTCGGCGCCGCCCTCCCCGCCTGGGGCGCGGTCGCGCTGATCCTGGTCGTCGCGATGGCGGTTACGCCCTTCCTGAACAACGCGGCGACCGTCCTCGTGATGGCACCGATCGCGGCAGTATTCGCGCATGACCTCGGCTATCGACCCGAGGCCTTCCTGATCGCGACCGCAGTCGGTGCGGGCTGCGACTTCCTCACCCCGATCGGGCACCAGTGCAACACGCTGGTGCTGGGCCCCGGCGGGTACAAGTTCGGTGACTATGCGCGGCTGGGTGCGCCGCTATCGCTGTTGGTGGTGCTGGTGGGCACCCCGCTGATCATCTGGACCTGGCCCCTGTAATCGATCAGGGCTGATGGACCACCCCACCGGTCATCGGCTGCGGAACGCCGGTCGTTCCCGGAAAGCTGATCGGTTCTCCGCGTAGCGCCCGCACCGCCATATAGGCAAAGCCCTCCGCCTCGGTCGCATCGCCATTCCACCCGAGCGCCTCGATCGGCTCGGGGACGATACCGGTTGCAGCGCCGATCATCGCCATCAGCGTCGGATTATGGCGCCCGCCGCCAGCCACGATCAGCCGCAACGGTCGGCCGGGCAGATGGCGTAGCGACAGGGCGACCGTCTCGGCGGTAAACGCTGTCAGCGTCGCGGCGCCATCGGCGGCGGACAGGCCGCGCGCCGGCTGAATAGTGAAATCGGCGCGGTCGAGCGACTTGGGCGGCGGTGCGTCGAACCAGCCATTGTCGAGCATCGTGTCGAGCACCGTGCGGTCGACCGAGCCGCGCGCCGCAAAGGCGCCGTGCGCGTCGAAGGGCGACCCCGTTTCCGCGAGCATCCAGTCGTCGATCAGCCCGTTCGCCGGGCCGGTATCGAACGCGATCAGATCTTCGGCCCCTGCGCCGAGCCAGGTGATGTTGCCGACCCCGCCGAGGTTGAGCACCGCCACCGGGCCGCTGAGGCCGCTCGTCAGCGCGCGGTGATAGACCGGCAATAGCGGTGCGCCCTGCCCGCCCGCCGCGACGTCGGCGGAGCGCAGGTCGTTGACGATGCGAATGCCGAGCGCCTCTGCCATCGCGGCGCCGTCGCCGATCTGCCACGTCCAGCCCCGATCAGGGCGGTGCGCGATCGTCTGGCCATGAAAGCCGATCACGTCGACCGCTTCCGACGAAACGCCGGCCTTGGTGAGCAACTGACGGACGGCGTCGATGTGACGCCGCGTCAGCATCTGTTCCGCCGCCTCGATCGCGGCGTTACCGCGCGGTGCATCGAAGCTCATCGCCAGCGCCGCAGCCTCGCGCAATTGCTCCCGCACATGCGGCGGATAGGGCAGCGTGTGAAAAGCAACCGGGCGAGTATGGCCCGCGCCATCGGTCTCGATCAGGGCGGCGTCGATTCCGTCGAGCGAGGTGCCCGACATCAGCCCTATGGCCAGCATGGTCTCCATCGCGTCTCTTTCGCTGCTATCCCGGGATGGCGCAAGCCCGCGGCCCTCATGCGCAGGAAGCACATGACGCTTGGCCGTCGCCATGCTAACGGCGCGGGCACCATGACCGAATATCGTTCCGACCTTCTGCGCCTGCTCGACGAGCGGGGATATATCCACCAGATCACCGACGCGCAGGGGCTCGACAGCCTCGCCGCCGGGGGGATCGTGCCCGGCTATATCGGCTTCGATCCGACCGCCCCGTCGCTCCACGTCGGCAGCCTCGTCCAGATCATGCTGCTCCGCCGGATGCAGCAGAGCGGCCACAAGCCGATCGTCCTGATGGGCGGCGGCACCGGCAAGATCGGCGATCCGAGCTTCAAGGACGAGGCGCGCAAGCTGCTGACGACCGACCTGATCGCCCAGAATGTTGCGTCGATCAAACGCATCTTCGAGCGGTTCCTGACCTTCGGCGACGGGCCGACCGACGCGGTAATGGTCGACAATGCCGACTGGCTCGACAAGCTGGAGTACATCCCCTTCCTGCGCGAGGTGGGCCAGCACTTCTCGATCAACCGGATGCTGAGCTTCGACTCGGTGAAGCTGCGCCTCGACCGCGAGCAGTCGCTGAGCTTCCTCGAATTCAACTACATGATCCTGCAGGCCTATGACTTCATGGAGCTGGCGCGGCGTCGCAGCTGCCGGCTGCAGATGGGCGGATCGGACCAGTGGGGCAATATCGTCAACGGCATCGAGCTGTCGCGCCGCATGCTGGGCCAGGAAGTCTATGGCGTGACCACGCCGCTGATCACGACCGCGGATGGCGGGAAGATGGGCAAGACCATGTCGGGCGCGGTGTGGCTCAACGAGGATGCGCTGCCCGCTTATGATTACTGGCAGTTCTGGCGGAACACCCACGACAAGGACGTCGGCCGGTTCCTGCGGCTGTTCACCGATCTTCCGCTCGACGAGATCGCCCGGCTCGAAGCGCTGGAAGGCCAGGAGATCAACCAGGCCAAGATCGTCCTCGCCAATGAAGCGACGACGATGTGCCGGGGTGCGGAAGCCGCCGCAGCCGCCGCCGAGACCGCGCGCCGGACCTTCGAAGAGGGACA
>JAIYAJ010000094.1 GCA_027489105.1 Zymomonas sp.
CCGCACGGCGGAGGCGATGCCCGCCGTCAGCGCATCGACGAGGGCTCCATCCTGCGGGCCGCGCCGCCAGGGGCTGTCGGGGGTCTCGACGGCATGGCCGGCCGCCCTGAAGGCTTTGGCCATCAACGTGCAGGCATCGGGGCCGGCCGCGGGGCCGAAGCCCTTGTCCGAATGCTGGTGGGCATGGAACGCCGCCACCATGGCCTCGTCGGCCGGGTGCGGCGGGTTCCAGAGTTCGCGGCCATCATAGGTGAGCACGGTGTAGAGCGGCAGGCGGCGGGTGACCATCGCTTCGGCGAAGCGCTCGATCCATGCCGGCGAGACGAGATCGAACAGCGCTGCTGCGGTGACGAGATCGGGCCGCCAGTCGAGCACGCGTTCGAGATCGGCGACGAGATCGACGCGCCGGAAATCGACCATCAGACGCTTGCCGTCCTTGGAGAGCAGCAACTCCTCGCCCGCTTCCTCGGCCTCGTCGGCCCAGTCGGTGAGCCGCTCGCGCGCGGCGGCGAGCAGGGCGGGGTCGTAATCCACCAGCGTCCAGTGCTGGCTGTCGCCGAACAGCGCATATGAGCCGCGCAGGTTGGAGCCGGCGCCGCAGCCCAGATCCATGATCGAGACATGGTCCTGGCCGCCGAACCAGTCGGCGACGCCGGCAGCGAGCGCCCTGTCAACGGAGCGGTGGTCGACGGGCTCACGAAGGGCCAGCCATTCGGGTGAGAAGCTCATGGGCAGGGTCCGGCCAGATTCATGGTTTGATGGATTTGAGGACATCCGCGACGATGCGGGCCGTCTCGCCCCAGCGCGGCAGTCGCGCCTGAGCGGCCCAGGCCGCGTCGGCGTGGCGGAAGCGGGCGGTGGAATCGCCGATGAGATATGCGAGCGCGCCGGCGAGGCCCGCGGCATCGCCAGGCTCGACCTTCTGCGCCGCGGCGTCCGGCAGCTGCGCCGCGCCCGAGCCCGAAAGCGTTGTGACGACGGGAAGGCCGCGGGCCAGCGCTTCGGTCAGCACCATGCCGTAGCCCTCGTAATGCGAGGACATGACGAAGATGTCGGCCGCGCGATAGCGCCGGTCGAGTTCGTCGGCTGGCATGGCTCCGCACAGGGTGATGCGGTGGCCGAGGCCGCGCGCCGTGATCAGCACCCGGAGCGTGTCGGCATAACCCGAGGTGCGGTCCTCCGCGCCGATGATCGTCAGCCGCCAGGGCAGCATGGCGATGGCGGACAGCGCCTCGATCATCACCTCATAGCCTTTGCGCGGCGTGATGGAGCCGACGGCAAGCAGCCGCACTTCGGAGCCGGGCGGTTGCTCGATGGCGCGCTCGGCCGGTTCTACGCCGGGCTCCGCCACGGTGATACGGCCGGCCGGCACGCCGAAATCGGCAGCGAGGATGTCGCGCGTGGCCGAACTCGTGACGATCACGGCCGCCGCATAGCCGAGCGCAGCGCTTTCGAGGCGGCGCAGCTCGGCGGCGCGGGCCGGCTCGAGCCCCGTCTCGAGGCACAGCGGGTGATGGCAGAGGGCGACGACGCGCCCCGCAAGACCAGCGGCGAGGCCGGTCGGGAAGGCGCCATAGGCGAGGCCGTCGATGAGGAGCGGCGTGCTCCAGTGCTCCGCGAGCAGCAGCCGGCTGGTCTCGGCGAGGTCGGCGTCGCTGGGGCTTGGGAACGAGCCCGGCAGCGCCAGATGCGCGACCTCGACGCCGCACTCCGGCAGAAGGCGCATCACATGCCGGTCATAGGCGTAGCCGCCGGTCGGCTGGGCAAGGTCGCCGGGGATCGCGAAGGCGACCTTGGTCACGCGAGGTAGCCCTCATAGGCGGCGCGGGCGAGGTCGGTTTCGTGCAGGGTGACACGGATCTTGGCGAGGCCTCTGCCATCCTCGCCGAGCGCGCCAGCCTTCGCGGCCTTGGCGATCTCGTCGAAGACGTATTTGCACAGGAATTCGGTGGTGGTGAGGATGCCCTTGAACTGCGGCAGCTCGTCGAGGTTCTGATACTTCAGCGGCTTGAGCGTCTCCGCCAGCACGTCGAGCGCGGCTCCGATGTCGACCACGACGTTCTGCTTCGTCATCTCCTCGCGGAAGAACGCGACGTCGACCACGAAGGTCGCGCCATGCATGTTCTGCGCGGGGCCGAAAAAGGGGTCCGGCAGCGAGTGGCCGATCATGATGCGGTCGCGGACTTCGACGGAGAACATGGGCTGGGTTCCTTCAGGAGATGGCTTTCGCGCCCAAAGGGCGCGTGCCGAGCGATTGGGAGAAACGGATGAGGTAACCGTCCGGATCGGTGACAAGGAACTGCCGCACGCCGGTCTCGACCTGCCCGACACGGTACCAGCGTTCCTCAGGAGCGAAAAACACGGGATATGCTGCCCTCTTCAAGGCGTTCAGCACCTCGTCGAGGCTCGACACCGTGACTTCGAAATTGATTCCCCGACCGAAGGGCCGCTCGAGCGGACCCGTATCCCAGATGCCCTGCCGCTCCTGGTCGCCATTGTCATGCTGCTCCAGCATGAACTCGACGCCATCGCGTTCGAGGAAGGCGAACTTGGACTCCGGCCTGTCATACTTGATGCGAAAGCCGAACATTTCGGTCCAGACCGACAGGCTGGCCGCGAAATCGGTGACGACCAGCTCCGGCACCAGCCTCGATCGCGAGGCGGGCGACACCGTCGTCGAGCGTGGCTGCTCGATATCGAGGCCATAACTCAGCACCGCCGTCAGCCCCCTGGCGCCGGGCGCGAACAGGGCCGGCAGACGGGCAGGGGCCTCGGCGAACGGGATGTCGTCGGTGATGAGCGCGTCCAGCCGTTCGTCGGCCAGAAGCTCCAGCGCCTTCGCCATGCGCCGCGCGTAATCCCAGCGCGGGCGGCGGGACGTGGCGACATGGCCGACCTGCGAGGAGACGAGCCTGATCCGGCGCGAATGGAAGGCGCCGCCGAGGGCAACGGGGCTCAGGCCTTCGCCGTGCCAGCTGAGCTCGACCACGGCTCCCTCGAAGCCCGCGAGCTCGATGGCGCGGTTGAGGCCGGCGGAGGTGGCGGAAGCGTGGAAGACCACGTCGCAGTCAGCGAGCCGGCCGCCATCGGCGCTGAAGGCGCAGCCCAGCGAGGCGGCGAACGGGGCGCGCGACGGCTCGGGGTCGATCACCGTCACCTCCGCTCCTGGAAGCGTCGCCGCGAGGCTCGCGACCAGAAGGCCGACGACGCCGGCGCCCACCACGGCGATGCGGTCGCCCGGGCCGGCGCCCGAATCCCAGAGCGCGTTAAGCGCCGTCTCCAAGTTGGCGGCGAGCGTGGCGCGGCGTGGCGGCAATCCCTCGGGCAGGAGCGTGAGCCGCTCCGGGGGCAGGGCGAAGCGCTCCTGATGCGGATGCAGCGCGAAGACGTGGCGGCCAAGGAGAGGACCGGGGCCGGCCTCGACGATGCCGACGGCGCAATAGCCGTACTTCACGGGAAAGGGGAACGATCCGCCCATGGAAGGGCCGGCCATGGCGCCAAACTGGCTTTCAGGCACGCGGCCCTCGAAGACAAGGCGCTCCGTTCCGCGGCTCACGGCGCTCCACAGCGTCCTGACGATGGATTCGCCGGGGATGGGGGC
>JAIYAJ010000251.1 GCA_027489105.1 Zymomonas sp.
GACCTCGTGGCCGATGGCTGCGACAATTTCGAGACGCGCTATGGCGTGGCCGATGCCTGCGCGGCTGAGGCCAAGCCGCTGGTGACGGCCGCGCTCGGCCGCTTCGACGCCACGCTGACGACGCTGCGCCCCTTCGAGCGCCGGCCGGACGGCACGCCCAACCCCTCCTACCGCGACCTCTTCCCGGCCCCGCCCGCGCCCGGCGTGGTGCCGAACTGCGCCGAAGCCGGCGTGCTCGGCGCGCTCGCCGGCATGATGGGCTCGATGATGGCGCTCGAGGTCATCCGCGAAATCACCGGCTTCGGCACGGGCCTGACGGGACGGCTTCTGATGATCGACGCGATGGGGATGCGGGTGGAGGAGGTTGGGTATTGAAGGGGGTGGCGGCGTCCCTTGCCACGTCTCCTCACGTGACATCCGGTGCTTCTGGCGACTACGTTAGGCCATGATCCGCACCATCCTGCTCGACCGGGCGGTTTCCGGCAATTGCTGGCGCGTCCGCTTGCAAGCCGGTCTTGTCGGCGTTCCCCTGGAGCGCATCGAGGTCGACATCCTTGCGCGAGAAAACAGTCAGGAGGCGTTCCTTCGCCTCAACCCGCGCGGACAGGTTCCTGTGCTTCTCGTGCATGAGGATGGTGTCCTTCGGTCGATTCGCGACAGTCTGGCCATCATGACGTGGCTGGCGGCGCGCTTCGGCACGAATTGGCTGGCGGTCGCGCCTGATGATCGGGCGGGCGAGCAGGAATGGCTCGCGGTCGCCGCGGCCGAGCACCAGTCCGCCATCAGGGCTGCGCGCGGTGCCATGCTGTTTGGCGTCAAGCCGGCCGGATTTGCGCTCCAGACGGCGCAGCATGCGACGCGCCGATGCCTCGCAATGATGGATGAACACCTGGCTAACCGTCGCTGGCTCGTGACGGACCACGCAACGATCGCCGATATCGCCTGCTTTCCCTACGCGTCGCTTGCAGGAGACACCGGTGTCGATCTGGCGGCGTTTCCCTCGCTTCGTCGCTGGATCGGCGACATCGAAGCGTTACCCGGCTTTCAGCCGCTCAGCGCACGGACCGGTCGCGAACGGAACTGGGCCGAAGCACGGGACGAGATCATTTCAATGGCAGCCGGCCGCCCGTGACAGCGGCCGGCCCAGCCTTCAATCCAGAACGGTCATCCTGGTCGCGACGTTGCCGCGCGTTGCATTGCTGTAGGCGCAGATGCGCTTCGCTTCCGCCAGCACGGCATCACGCTCGCTGCCCCCGAGGCCGGGTGCCGAAACGGCCAGTTCCGCCTCGATCAGGAAAGCGCCGTCATCGGCTGCAACGAGTATCGCCGTCCCGCGCACCCTCACATCCCCCGCATCCAGCCCGAGGCCCTTCGCCGCGAACCGGATCGAACTCGTGAAGCAGGCGGCATAGCCCGCCGCAAAGAGCTGCTCGGGGTTGGCGCCCTCGCCCGCGCCGCCAAGCGCCTTTGGCATGGCCAGCGCGAGATCGAGTTGTCCGTCCTCGGAGACAGCGCGCCCGTCGCGCCCGCCAGAAACATGCACCGTAGCCATGTAAAGCTGCTTCATGGCTCCACCTCAGCGGCTGTAGGGACGGGCGGCGATGTCGTAGAATGGCTGGGGCAGCCCCCTGACGCCAAGCTGCACGAAGGCGCGGGGCCAGTCGAACTGGTCCCAGTGCTCCTGCAGTTTGCCATCCTTCACCGACCACACGTCGATCACGTCGAATTCGAGCTTCTGGCCGCTGGCCGCGATGCCGAGGAGCGGCGCGCCGGTTACGGTCCCCTTCCATGTCCAGCGCGTCACGACCCGATCGGTGGTTGCGAAGACGTCATGCAGGATGAAGGTCGAGTCGGGCATCGACTGGTAGATGACGGGGATGAAGTCGATCAGCCCCTTGCGCCCCTGCGGCACGAGCGGATTGTGCTGGATGTAATCCTCGGCAACGATACGCTCGAGAATCTTCACCCGCTTCTCCTGCGAGCGCTCGTTGAGCAGCACGTCCGAGAATGTCCGTCCGAGCCAGGCATTGTAGGCGACCGTACCCGGCGCCGCCGGCGGTTCGGTCATGTCCTTGGCGAAACTGGCGGTCGACGAAAAGAGATACAGCGCGGCAAGGGAAGCGCTGATGAAGCGGCTTCGTGTGATCTGAGGCATGGCATTGTCTTTCGGAGCCGGACTCCGTCCGGGCGGAAGCCGGACCATCCGGCAAGGCGGATATAAATGATCGTTCGATCATAAACAGCCTGCACGATCGCTTGATTCATGATCAATCGATCACTATGTTGTGAAAATGGCCAGGCCCCGTGAAATCGACATCGATGTGGCAACCGGACAGGCGATGGAGCTGTTCTGGCGCAAGGGATTCGTCGCGACCTCGATGTCGGACATCTACGCTGCGACCGGTCTGAAGCCCGGGAACCTGTACGCCACGTTTGGCGATAAGGACGGCCTGTTTCGCGCAGCCTTCGAGGCTTACGCGAAGCACTTCCAGGCGACGCTGCCGCAAGACGTCGATGGTCTGTCAGCCATGCGCGCCTGGCTCGACACGCAAGTTCACCTCGCTGTCGGCGATCCCGACCGCAAGGGGTGCCTCATCATCAACACCAATCTCGAACGGGAGGCGCATTCTCCCGAGACGCAGCGGCTCGCGGCCGAGAGGCTCGAAGAGATTCGCGCTTTCTTCGCGCGTCATGTCGAGATCGCAGAGTCGCGCGGCCAGCTGTCTGCAGATCCGAAGACAGTCGATTTTTTGGTCGGAACGGTCCTTGCCATCATGACCATGGCCCGAAGCGGCCTGCCGCCCGAAGCCGTGCGCCGCATGGCGGAGCAGGCCATGGATACCCTCTGCGAGCCCGGCGCCCGGCGATGCGTCTCGTGATCGAGGTCCACGCCAGCGGGCCGGGGGCGACAATCGGGTTCTCATGTCATCGAATCAAGCAGGCACCGACCCCGTGGCGGCCGTGCCCTGGTAGCGGCAAGCAATCGCGCCAAGGACGCGATACTGCCACCCCTCACCCCAGCTTCCCCTCGATCGCGTCCCACACCCCCACCGCCAGATCCGGCCCGCCGAGGCGCTTGATGGCGCGGATGCCGGTTGGGGAGGTGACGTTGATTTCGGTGAGGGAGCCGTCGATGACGTCGATGCCGACGAAGATGAGGCCGTGCTCTTTGAGAGAGGGGCCGATGCGCTCGCAGATCTCCATTTCGCGGGCCGAGAGGTCGGTGGGTCTGGCGGCGCCGCCGCGCACCATGTTGGAGCGGATGTCGTTCTCGGCCGGCACGCGGTTGATCGCGCCGGCGCAAACGCCGTCGATCAGGATGATGCGCTTGTCGCCCTCGGTGACCTTGGGCAGGAAGCGCTGCAC
>JAIYAJ010000420.1 GCA_027489105.1 Zymomonas sp.
CCTGGTCGACTATCATGTGCCGGTCCATGCCGACATCCCCGATCAGGACGTGTTCTTCCTGCCCGAACTGGACGACAAATCCTCGCCGATGAAGGCGAAGGGGGTCGGCGAACTCGGCATCTGCGGCGCCGGGGCGGCTATCGCCAACGCGGTCTACAACGCGACCGGGATCAGGCTTCGCGACTATCCGCTGACGCTCGACAAGCTGATCGACCGCCTGCCGCCGCCCTGAGCGGGCGCGGCAGCGGCATCAGGCCGGAAGCGGCACCCCGTACAGGTCGTGATCGTCGGCTTCTTCGATCTCGACCCGGACCACATCGCCCGGCTGAAGGTGACCGGCATCGCGCAAATGGACCTCGCCGTCGATCTCGGGGGCGTCGGCCTTCGACCGTCCGGTGGCACCGCCTTCCTCGTCGACCAGGTCGATGATCACGTCGAGCGTCCGGCCGACCTTGGCTTCGAGCTTCGTAGCCGAGATGGCGGCGCACTTTTCCATGATGCGGGCGTAGCGCTCTTCCTTGACCGCTTCGGGAACAGCGCCCGGCAGATCGTTGGCGGCCGCGCCGGCGACCGGTTCGAAGCGGAAGGCGCCGACGCGGTCGAGCTGCGCCTCGTCGAGCCAGTCGAGCAAATATTGGAAATCCTCCTCGGTCTCGCCGGGGAAGCCGACCACGAAGGTCGAGCGAACCGCGATGTCGGGGCAGATCGATCGCCATGCCGCCAGCCGTTCGAGCACCTTCGCGTCGTTCGCCGGCCGCTTCATCGCCCGCAGCACGCTCGGGCTGGCATGCTGGAAGGGGATGTCGAGATAGGGGAGCAGCAGCCCTTCCGCCATCAGCGGGATGACCTGATCCACATGCGGATAGGGATAGACATAGTGCAGCCGCACCCAGGCGCCCAGACGACCCAGTTCGCGGGCCAGATCGGTCATATGCGCGCGGACCTCTCCGCCGCCCTTCAGCGGGTAGCTGGCATGGCGCAGGTCCAGGCCATAAGCGGAGGTGTCCTGGCTGATCACCAGCAATTCGCGCGTGCCCGCCGCGATCAGCTTTTTGGCCTCGCGCAGGATCGCGTCGGGACGCCGGCTGACCAGATCGCCGCGGATCGACGGGATGATGCAGAAGCTGCAGCGATGGTTGCAGCCCTCGGAGATCTTCAGATAGCTGTAATGGCGTGGGGTGAGCTTGAGCCCCGATTCCGGCACCAGATCGACATAGGGCGAAGGCGGCATCGGCGCCGCTTCATGCACTGCGCCGACGACCGACTCATATTGGTGTGCGCCCGAGATCGCGAGCACCTTGGGAAAGCGGGCGCGGATCGCATCGGCTTCATCGCCCATGCAGCCGGTGACGATCACGCGGCCATTTTCGGCAATGGCCTCGCCGATCGCCTCAAGGCTTTCCTCCTTGGCGCTGTCGAGGAAGCCGCAGGTGTTGACCAGCACGACATCGGCGCCGGCATAGTCCGGCGACAGGCCATAGCCTTCCGAGCGGAGCTTGGTGAGGATGCGCTCGCTGTCGACCAGATTCTTGGGACAGCCGAGCGAGACCATGCCGATCTTCGGCGGGGAGGGGATTTCGATTGCCATGAGTGGCGCGCACATAAGCCTTTTCAGCGCGAAAGGCGAGAGGCGGTTGACGGCTTCCCCATCGACGATGCTTAGATGATGGGATGATGCGCTATGGCATATCGGCATGGGCTCTTGCGGTGGTGCTGTCGGCGCTGGCCGGCTTCATCGATGCGATCGGTTTTCTGCGGAGCGGGGGCCTGTTCGTCTCCTTCATGAGCGGCAATTCGACGCGTCTCGGCGTCGATCTCGTCGCCGCAGGGCCGGTCGCGGCGCTGGCGGCCGTCCTGATCGGCAGCTTCGTCCTGGGTGTCATATTCGGCAGTCTCGTCGGAAGTCGCTGGCCGGGCCGGCGCAAGGGGGCGATTCTGTTGCTTGTATCGCTGATCGTCGCCTGCTCGGCCCTGATCGAAACGAACGGGGGAGGCGCCCTCGCCATGCTGGTGCCGCTGGCCCTGGCGATGGGCGTCGTGAACAACGTGTTCCAGCGCGACGGCGACGTGACGATCGGGGTAACCTATATGACCGGGGCGCTGGTTCGCCTCGGGCAACGGCTGGGCGACGCGTTGCGTGGCGGAGACCGCTGGGCCTGGTGCCCCTTCCTGCTGCTCTGGTCTGGTCTTGTCGTGGGGGCAGTCGTGGGAGCTTTGGCCTATGCGCGGCTCGGGGCTGGCGCGCTGTGGGTTGCCGCAGGGGTGGCGGGGCTGCTGTCGCTCTGGGGCGCCTGGCTGCAACTAACTGGCAGGGATCAGCCGCGCGAGGGCAAATAGCTCAAGGGGTTGACCGGCTTCAGCCCGTTGCGAATTTCGAAATGGAGTTGCGGCTCGGCGCTATAGGGGCTGGCCCCGCTCCGGGCGATCGTCTGCCCCCGCACCACCTTCTGGCCGCGTGTCACCGTGATGCTGTCGGCGTAGCCATAGGCGCTTATCCAGCCGTCGCCATGGCGCAGCAGCACGAGCGTACCATAAGCGGGAATGTCCTGCCCGACATAGGCGACCACGCCGTCCGCCGCTGCGGCGATGGGGCTTCCCCGTTCGGCAGCGATGTTGACCCCGTCATTGGTCTGGCCGCTGCCGATCTTGCCGAAACCGCGCAGGATCTTGCCCTTGACCGGCCAGTCGAAGCGGCCCGCGAAGCTTTTCGGTTCGGCCACGGCCACGGTGGGGGCGACGGTGCGCGGGGTCGTGACTGGCGGCTTGGGCTGCTCGCGCGTTGCCACGGCAGGCTCCGAACCGGAGATGATATCCTCGATGTCGACGCGAAAGGCGGCGGCGCGTTCGTCGGGCGACATGCGCGCGACTTCGACCTCGCTGGGAACGAGCAGCCGCTGGCCTTCGCGCAGCACATAGGGTTCTTCGAGCTGGTTGCTCTGGGCGATTTTCAGCCAGTCGACGCCATAAGCGCGGGCGATCGCGATGCCGGTCTCGCCCTTGCCGACCCGGTGATAGCGGCCGCCGGGAATCTTCAGCTTCTGGCCGACGAGTATCTTGAAGGGGGGCGGGATGTCGTTGACCCGGGCGATGGCCTCCGAAGCGGCGCCCGTCTTTTCGGAAATGCCGCGCAGCGTGTCGCCGCTTCGCCCCACATCGCCCGACGGAGGGCCATTGACGGCGGATGGTGTCACGGTCCGTACCTGCCATGCCGGGGGCGGCGAAGGGGGCGCATTTTCCGAAACGGGTGGCGGCGGCGGTCCCGGAACCGGCGTCGGGGCGATCTGCCTCGGCGGCGCTGGCAACGTCGCCGTTGCGCTGTGCTTCACGCGTGGCGGCGGCGCTGCGCTGCGTACGTCCGCGCGATCGGGCGAGGGAATACAGGCGGTCGTCAGCAGCAGCGCTGTCACGGCGAAGGCGGCGGGGCGGCGGTGATGCTGAACCATATCGTCCTGTTAGCAGCCCGCTGCGGGCATTTCACCCCGGCTCTCGACCTGTCTGCCCACGGTTGGAGCCGGTCCGTCCGTTACGGACAGGCGGCCGTCAGCGATAAAGGGCGGCGAGGTCGGATAGCGCCGCCCGGTTGGTCATGTCGCAATGGAGCGGCGTGACCGTTACCCACCCGTCGGCAGCCGCTTCGAGATCGGTGTCGTGCGCCGGCGTATGCGGCATGCCGGCCAGCTTCAGCCAATAATAGTCGAAACCGCGCGGGTCGGTCCGCTGCAGGATTTCGGTCGCGCCATAGTCGCGCAAGCCCTGCGGCACGACGCGGACGCCCAGCACCTGATCCGGATCGCGGGCCGGAAAGTTGATATTGACCAGGCTGCGCGGCGACCATGGGCCATCGAGCAGCGGGCGCAGGACACGCTCACCCCAGGCTTCGGCTGCGGCAAAGCTGACATTCGCGCCGGCCCCGGACTTCGCATAGACCTGGCTCAGCGCGATCGAGCGGATCCCGGCGAGCGCGCCTTCCATGGCGGCGGAGACGGTGCCCGAATAGCTCACATCCTCGCCCAGATTGGCACCGCGATTGACGCCCGACAGGATGAGGTCGGGCGGACCATCCTTCATCACATGCGCCAGCGCCATCATGACCGCGTCGGTCGGCGTGCCCGATACCGCATAGCGCCGTTCGCCCAACTGGCGCAGGCGGAGGGGGCGGGTCAGTGTCAGCGAGCGACCCGCGCCCGACTTTTCGCTGAGCGGCGCCACGATGGTGACGTCGTCGGACAGGGTGCGGGCGATACGTTCGAGCACCGCGATCCCCGGCGCGCCGACACCGTCGTCATTGGTCAGCAGGATCTTCATGCGGGGCGAAGCTCGGTGATGCCCCCCATATAGGGCAGGAGCGCCTCTGGGATACGAACCGACCCGTCGGCCTGCTGGTAATTTTCCAGCACCGCGACGAGCGTGCGACCCACGGCCAGCCCGGAGCCGTTGAGCGTGTGGACGAAGCGTGTGCCCTTGCTCTCCCCGGCGGGGCGGAAGCGTGCGTTCATGCGGCGGGCCTGGAACTCGCCGCAGTTGGAGATGCTGCTGATCTCGCGATAGCGTGCCTGACCGGGTAGCCAGACCTCGAGATCATAGGTCTTGCGAGCCGAGAAGCCCATGTCGCCCGTACACAGCAACACCCGCCGATAGGGAAGCGCGAGCGCCTCGAGGATCGCCTCGGCGGCGCGGGTCATTTCCTCGTGAACGACCTCGGATTGCTCAGGCGTCGTGATCGCGACCAGTTCGACCTTTTCGAACTGGTGCTGACGGATCAAGCCACGCGTATCGCGACCGGCGGCACCCGCCTCCGACCGGAAACATTGCGTCAGCGCGGTCAGCTTCATCGGCAGGACGGCCTCGCCCAGGATCTGCTCGCGCACCAGATTGGTAAGGCTGACCTCAGCGGTAGGGATCAGCCAGCGGCCATCGGTCGTCCGAAACAGATCCTCGGCGAATTTCGGCAATTGACCAGTTCCGAACATCGCGTCGTCGCGAACGAGCAGCGGCGGGACGACCTCGGTGAAGCCCGCCTCGGTCTGGCGATCGAGCATGAACGCGCCCAGTGCGCGCTGCAGGCGGGCGATGCCCCCCTTGAGAACCGCGAAGCGGGCGCCGGATATGGCGGCTGCGCTTTCGAAATCGAGCCCGAGCGGCCCGGCGAAGTCGGCATGCTCCTTCGCATCGAATGCGAAAACTGGGATGTCGCCCCACCTGTGCTGCTCGACATTGTCCTGCTCATCGGCTCCATCGGGTACGTCGTCGGCGGCAAGGTTGGGCAGAGCTGCGAGCGCAGAAGTCAGCTGCGCGTCGATCTCCGCGCCCTCGGCTTCCAGCGCGGGCATGCGCTCCTTGAGAACTGCAACCTCGGCCATCAGGTGGGAGGCCGTCGCTTCGTCCTTCTGCGCCTTGGCCTGGCCGATCGCCTTCGACGCTTCGTTGCGGCGGGTCTGGGCAGTCTGCAACTCGGTCGCGATGGCCCGGCGGCGCTCGTCCAGCGCCAGCAGGGCGTCGGATGCGGCAGCGCCCCCGCGTCGGACCAGAGCTGCGTCGAAAGCTGCGGGATCGTCCCGGATGAGGCGTATGTCGTGCATGCTCGCCCTATGGCCATGTTGGATGGGCCGCGCAACATGCGAGACGACTGTTACACCGGCTTTGCCCGCACCCGGTGATGGGGGCGTGGCCGATGCGCGAAATGGCGACACGCATTTC
>JAIYAJ010000586.1 GCA_027489105.1 Zymomonas sp.
CGCGACGAGCGAGCCAATGTTGCCGCAGCCGACGACGCCGAGCGTCTTGGCGTAAAGCTCGACGCCGTTGAAGCGGTTCTTCTCCCACTTGCCGGCCTGGGTCGACTTGTCGGCCTCGGGCAGGTCGCGGGCGAGGGCGAACATCAGCGCGATGGCGTGTTCGGCGGTGGTGATCGAGTTGCCGAACGGCGTGTTCATCACGACGACGCCCTTGGCCGAGGCGGACGGGATGTCGACATTGTCGACGCCGATGCCGGCGCGGCCGACCACCTTCAAATTGGTGGCGGCGGCGAGGACGTCCTTGGTCACCTTGGTCGCCGAACGGATCGCGAGGCCGTCATATTGGCCGATGATCGCGATCAGCTCTTCCTTGGTCTTGCCGGTGATCTCGTCGACCTCGATCCCGCGGTTGCGGAAGATCTGGGCGGCAAGCGGATCCATCTGGTCGGAAATCAGTACCTTGGGCATGATTCTATCCTTGGGTTCGCCCCTCCCCATCGGGAGTGTGGGGGCGTTGCATCTTCTAACGAAGCGGGGGAAAGACCGGTCCGGACGCTGCCGGACCGGTGAGAAGGAATGCGCAAGCGGCGCTCAGGCCGCGCGGACCTGCGACCAGGCCCAGTCGAGCCAGGGGCCGAGTGCTTCGACGTCGGCGGTTTCGACCGTGCCGCCGCACCAGATGCGCAGGCCCGGAGGCGCATCGCGATAGCCGGCGATGTCGAACGCGGCTTCTTCGGTTTCGAGCAGGCCGGCGATCTTCTTGACCAGCGCCAGCTTCGCATCGTCGTCGAGGCCTTCGACCGCCGCATCGGCGAACTTCAGGCAGACCGAGGTGTTCGAGCGCGAGGCCGGGTCGGCCGCGAGATGGTCGATCCAGTCGGTGCGCTGGACCCAGGCGTCGACCGCCGCCGCATTGGCGTCGGCGCGGGCGATCAGGGCGGGCAGGCCGCCGATCGACTGGGCCCATTCGAGGCTGTGAATATAGTCCTCGATCGCCAGCATCGAGGGCGTGTTGATCGTCTCGCCCTTGAAGATGCCTTCGATCAGCTTGCCGCCCTTGGTCATGCGGAAGATCTTCGGCAGCGGCCAGGCCGGGGTGTAGCTTTCGAGACGCTCCACCGCGCGCGGGCCGAGGATCAGGATGCCGTGCGCGCCTTCGCCGCCCAGCACCTTCTGCCAGGAGAAGGTGACGACATCGAGCTTGTCCCAGGGCAGGTCCATGGCGAAGCAGGCCGAGGTCGCGTCGGCGATCGTGAGGCCTTCGCGGTCGTCGCGGATCCAGTCGCCATTGGGCACGCGGACGCCCGCGGTGGTGCCGTTCCAGGTGAAGACGATATCGGTCGACTGATCGAGCGCGGCAAGGTCGGGCAGGGTGCCATAGGGCGCCTTGACCACATCGGCTTCGATCTTGAGCTGCTTGACGACATCGGTGACCCAACCTTCACCGAAGCTCTCCCAGGCGACCATCGTCGCCTTGCGGGCGCCGAGCAGGCTCCACATCGCCATTTCGACAGCGCCGGTATCCGATCCGGGGACGATGCCGATGCGGTGGGTGGCCGGGACGCCGAGGATTTCGCGGGTCAGGTCGACCGCATGGTTGATGCGGGCCTTGCCGAGCTTGGAGCGGTGCGAGCGGCCGAGCGAGTCGGTGGCCAGATTGGCGGCGGCCCAGCCCGGAGGCTTGGCGCAGGGACCCGAAGAGAAATGGGGGCGTGCCGGCTTCGTCGCCGGGCGAGCAGTATCAGTCATGTAGTCTCTCCTCACAGAGAGCACGCGCTGCGTTGGGACAGCGTGGCCCGCCGCCGCTTCTAGAGTGCGGGGGCGGCAAGTCAATGACCGATGTTGCAGTGCGAAAATATTACCGAACCGGAATTACCGCCCAAGTAAAAAGGGCCCCGGACTCGCGCCCGGGACCCTTTTTGGAATCGAGAGGATCGGCTTATTTGGCCGGAGCGGCCTCGTTGCCGCCTTCCGCCGGAGCGGCGGCATTGTCAGCAGCAGCGCCTTCAGCAGCCGGAGCAGCCTCTTCCGCCGGCGCGGCCGGCAGCGGCTTCGGCGCGTCGCTCTGCTGGTTCAGATAGGCGATGATGTTGGCGCGATCCTCGGGCTTGGAGAGGCCGGCGAAGGTCATCTTGGTGCCCGGTGCGAAGGCCTTCGGGCTCTTCAGCCAGTCGCTGAGATTCTGCCAGTCCCAGCTGCCGCCCTTGCCCGACAGGGCCTCGGAGAAGGCAAAGCCCTTGCCCTTGCCGATCGGCTCACCCAGCACGCCCCACAGGTTCGGGCCGAGCGCGTTCGGGCCGCCCTTGGTCGCGTTGTGGCAGGCGGCGCATTTCTTGAACACTTCCGCGCCCTTGGCGGGATCGGCGCTCGCCAGATAGAAGGCGATCGGCTTTTCGGCGGCATCACCACCGGCGGCGGCGCCTTCTTCCTCGACGCCCTCCACGACATAACCCATCTTTTCGGGGCGCTCGCCCTTGAAATATCCACCGCTGAGGATCGAAAGGCCCAGCGCGGCAATGCCGCCCGCCAGCGCCCATCCGGCAATCGTGTTAGCGCGATCGTCCATGTGCCCCTGTAGCTCCCATTGGTAACGTGGGGGGGAAGGACCCACGCCGAAATCGCGCCCCCTTTAGAATCGCTTGTCTGCCTCCGCAAGCGTCCCAACGCGCTAATCTGTCCCGCCCCGCTTGCGGAGCCGTTCCGGCGCGCCTAATCGGCGCGCGACATGCAGAACTATCCCGCCCCCGCACAGGCGCTCGTCGCCGAGATGACAGCCGCCTGCGAAGCCGATACGGCCCGTGCCGTCGCCTTTCAGGGCGCCCCCGGCGCCAACTCACACATCGCCGCGCTGGAGGCCTTTCCCAATTGTCTGCCGCTGCCCTGTTTCAGCTTCGAGGATGCGCTCGACGCGGTGCGTGATTTCCGTGCCGACTGCGCAGTTATCCCGATCGAGAACTCGCTCCACGGCCGCGTCGCCGACATGCACTTCCTGCTGCCCGAATCGGGGCTGGTGATCACCGGCGAGCATTTTCTGCACATCCGCCACACGCTGATGGCGCTGCCCGATCATGGCGAAATCCGGGAGGTCATGAGCCACCCGCAGGCCTTGGGCCAATGCCGCCACTGGCTGCGCGCCCATGGCATGGCTGCCGTCGCCTATCCCGACACCGCCGGTGCGGCAGCGGCGGTTGCGGAGGCGGGCGACGGCTCGGTGGGGGCGCTTGCGCCGTCGATCTCGGCCGCGCTCTATGGTCTCAAGGTCGTCGAGGACAATGTCGCCGACGCTTCGGACAACACCACGCGCTTCGTGGTGCTCGCGCGTGAGGGACGCGCGATTTCCCCCGACGCCGGCCCGGTGATGACGACCTTCATCTTCGAGGTGAAGAACATCCCGGCCGCGCTCTACAAGGCGCTGGGCGGCTTTGCGACCAACGGCGTCAACATGACCAAGTTGGAAAGCTACCAGCGCGGCGCGAGTTTTGCGGCGACCGAATTCTTCGCCGACATAGAGGGCCATCCCGACGACCCGCATGTCCGCCGTGCGCTCGAGGAACTGGCCTTCCACACCAAATGGGTCAGGCTGCTGGGCACCTATCCCCGGGCGCGCGAGCGCGGCTTCGGCAGCTGACCTGCCCGGATCGTCCGCTCAGGCGCCGTTGGCCCAGGCGGTCAGCAACGTGTGCGCGATCGCCAGCGGAAAGCGCATATTGAACAGCGCATCCGGCTCGCCGGCCAGTGCCGCCCTTACCTGATCGCGGTCGACCCAGATCGCTTCGGCCAGTTCCTTCTCGTCGAGCCTGACCGTCTTGTCGCGGACCTTGGCGATGCAGCCGATCATCAACTGCGACGGGATCGGCCAGGGCTGGCTGGCGAGATAGCGGACCTCGGTCACGATCACGCCGGCTTCCTCGAACAGTTCCCGAGCGACCGCATCCTCGATCGATTCCCCGACCTCCAGGAAACCTGCGAGCGCCGAGAAGAAGCGCGGCGGCATGTTGATGTTGCGACCGACGAGGACATGGTCCTCATGCTCGGCGAGCATGATTACGACCGGGTCGGTGCGCGGATAATGTTCGGTGCCGCAACCGCCCTCGTCCTTCAGGCAGAAGCGCGCCCAGCCCGACCGGGCGACCCCGGTGGGGCGGCCGCAATTGGCGCAGAAGCGGTGCCGGTCGTGCCAGTCGACGAGCGAACGGGCGGCGGCGTAGATCGCCGGCGCGCCGGGCTCGGTCATCGCCGCCGCGCCGCTGATCGTCGCGCCGCGCTGGTCGCGGCCCGGCGCGATCTTCGCCAGCGAGACGAAGCAGGGCTTGTCGTCGAGGAGGCCGAGCAGGGCGAGGTCCGCCTCGGGATCGGCTTCGGTCAGGGCGGTCCAGACGAGCCGCCCCTTCGCGTCGAGAACGGGAGCCAGGCCATCCAGTGTAAGCAGTCTGGCGTGCGGATTGGCGCAGGCGGCATCGAAATAGGGGCGATTGTCACGCTCGATATCGATCCGGACGAGCGGCGAGCCGGTGAAACCGGGGGTAGGAATCTTGGACATCAACTCTCCCTATATTGCCGACTTCCGTCTTCGCGACCGGCGATAGCGCGCTCGGCGGCGCGTGCGAAGAGGGTCGGCAGGCCTGCCTCTTCTATATGATCGACCGGCCACCATTCCCCCTCGCCGTCCGGGGTGCCGGAGGCGCAAACGACCGACAGGCGCAGCGAAAAATGGGTGAAGACATGATCGACCGTGCCGCAGGACTGCCATTCCGCAGCGATCGGGGCCGAGGCGAGACCCGGCGGCGCATCGACCCAATCCCCGGTGGGAAGCGCGCGCATTCCGCCAAGCATGCCCTTGTCGGGACGCCGGACCAGCCAGACCTCCTGGTCCCGCTCGATCCAGAAGGCGGTGCCGTGGCGTTGCGGCTTGGGCTTCTTGGCCGCCTTGACCGGGAAGGCGGTCGGCGTGCCCAGCCGGCGCGCTTCGCAGGCGTCGGACAGGGGACAGATCAGGCATTGCGGTGTCCGGGCGGCGCAGATGCCCGATCCGAGATCCATCATCGCCTGCGCGAAATCGCCCGACCGCTCGTCCGGGGTGACGCGCGCTACCAGCACGCGCAGTTTCGGGCGGGCCTGGGGCATGGGCTGGTGGAAGGCGAACAGCCGGCTGACGACGCGCTCGACATTGGCATCGACGACGACCGCGCTGCGTCCGAAGGCGATCGCGGCAATGGCGGCGGCGCTGTAGTCACCGATGCCGGGCAACGTCCGCAGAGTCTCTTCCGTGTCCGGAAAGCGTCCGCCATGTTCGGAGGCGACGACCCGCGCGCAGGCAAGGAGATTGCGGGCCCGCGCATAATAGCCCAGCCCGGCCCATGCGGCCATGACGTCGGCGTCGTCGGCTTGCGCCAGGTCGGCGACGGTCGGCCAGCGCGCCGTGAACTTCTCGAAATAGGGCTTCACCGCCGCGACGGTCGTCTGTTGCAGCATCGTCTCCGACAGCCACACCCGATAGGGATCGGGCAGGGGGGCTCCCGGCTCTGCGCGCCAGGGCAGGCGGCGTCGGTGGACATCGTACCAGGCCAGCAATTTTTCGGAGACGGCATCGACGGACATGGGGCGCCTATGGCATGAAGCGCGCGATGAACGAAGCGCCCCCTGCCTCCCCTGTCCGAAAGCGCAAGGCCCAGCCCGACGCCGCGCCCGCCCGTCCGCGTGGCGGCGGCGCAAAGTCGGTCGCGGACATGCTGCCCGACGTCGGCAGGGCGGCCTTTCGCCGCTTCGGATTCGTCCAGAGTTCGGTCGTCAGCCGCTGGGCCGAGATCGTCGGCGAACGCTACGCCAAGGTGTCGGTGCCCGAATCGATCCGCTTCCCGGCGGGCAAGCGATCGGACGGGGTGCTCACCCTGCTGGTCGAAGGGGCGCATGGCCCGATGATGCAGCATGTGTTGCCGACCATCGTCGAGCGGGTGAACCGCTTCTTCGGCTATGGCGCCGTCGCGCGCGTCGTGCTCCGGCAGGGTAGCTGCGCACGGCCACAGCTGCCGCAGAATCGCGCGGCACCGCCGTCGCTCAAACCGATTTCGCCCGACATCGGCGGCAGCCTGCGTCTGATCGCCGACCCCGAATTGCGCACATGCCTCGAATCGCTGGCGGGCAAGCTGGCCGCCACCAGCGGCGCACCCGTCATCGCCTCCGGAGATACAGAGCTTTGACCCGATCGACCTTCCGCCTGGCCGTCCTGTTGCTGGCCGCCACCCCGCTGACCCTCGCCGCCGCCGCACCGGCCAAGCCTGCCGCGAAGCCCGCTGCCGGCGCCAACTGGCTCGCCACCGTCAACCGCACCGCCGAAGGCGCGCTCGTCATCGGCAATCCGGCGGCCAAAGTGAAGCTGGTCGAATATCTGTCGCTGACCTGTCCGCATTGCGCGATGCTCTCGAAGGAATCGCTGCCTGCTCTGCAGCGCGACTATATCGCCAAGGGCCTCGTCAGCTTCGAGGTGCGTCATGCCGTCCGCGACGGCTATGACTTCGTCGCCTCGCTGCTGCTGCGCTGCGAGCCGCCGACGCGCTATCTCGGCTCGATCGAGGGCCTCTTCGCCACCCAGGAAGACTGGATGGCCAAGGGCGCCGCCGCCAAGAACGATGCCGCCTTCGAAGCCAAGTCGCAGGACGAGAAGATGGCGGCGGTCGCCAGATCGGCCGGCTTCGACACCTATTTCCAGAAGCGCGGCCTGAGCCCCAAGGCTTATGCGGCCTGCATGGCGAACGAGCCGGCGAAGAAGCAGCTGACGGAAATGGCCGGCAATGCCTGGCAGCGCGACGGCATACCGGGCACGCCGCTGATCCTGATCAATGGCCAGCGCAAGGAGAATGTCCATGGCTGGTCCGATCTGGAGCCGCTGATCAAGGCCGCGTTGAAGTAACCCGCTCTGCGACTGCCGGAGTCGCTTACTTGAAAGTCTCGGGATCCAGCTGGATCTTGGTTTCATTGAGAAACGACGTAACCGAGAGTGGACGGCGATGTTCGACGACATCTGATGTCTGCTCAAGCGATGGCAGCGAACCGAACGCCGGATATTGAGCCCATTGTTCGGGCGTCATCAGTGTAATCCGGAAAAATTCCTGGCTCTTGTCATTGGCCGAGATTTGCTCTTTGTCGTCATACTCCCGGTCGGCACGTTCATGATTTTGGCTTTTGTCTCCGCCCGCCAGCTCGGCGATCAGCGCTGCACTGGTCGGATCGTTACGAACGACCAGCAGGGTGCCATTGTCGCCCAGCGGCTGGAGATAACCGGTGGCGCCATCGTCCAGTTGGTAGAGGGGCCGGCTCGCGTTCGAAAGGCTGTCGTCTCGGCAGAGGCGGGCTGACGGTTCGGCAGGAGCATCTGCTTCGGGCTTTTCGGCCATCGAGCCAAGCATTGCGCCGACCAATATCACTGCGGAGGGCTGCTCGAGTTCTTCGGCGCTTTCATTGCGGAGAGGCCGCGAACATGTTCCAACCGGCACGGTGTCCTTCGTCGGGGCATTGGACGGCCAGGACAGGCCAAAGAGGAAGTCGCGCATCGCCTGGTCGAGCGCAGCCGGCGGCAGCGTCCTCGACGTCATCCGCAGCTTGACGATCCACCTGCCCACCGGAACGATCGCTAGACCCGTGCTGCCAACAGGGTCGGAAGCAAGAGCATAGCTCTGGCGGAGCGCCGAGGTGCTGGATTCCGATCCAATCTGAAAGGCGGTCGGCGCTGCGCCGTTGCCCACTCCACCTGCTATTCGGGATCGCTGCAGATACCAGGAAGAGATGTCGAACCAGAGCGCCGGATCGGGCATTGTCGGTCTGTAGATATAGACGGATGCCAATGTCTGGCTGCCAGGCTCGTCATATGTGCCGGCGAGATCGATCTGTTTGCCCTCGCTGATATCCTCGACCATGCGGCGGCTGAAGGGGCCGATCATCGCAGGAAAGGCGAACTTGCTGCTCTTGTGCACCCAGGGTTTTCCGGCTTTCGTCCTGATTTCCTGCCGCACAACGGGCGCAGCCGTGGCCGCAGCCGCGATCAACGTCGCGCACAGCGCTCCCAATGCAACCATTTTCATATTCGTCGTCCCTTCCCAGCTGCGGCGCATCCTAGGCGTCGGTCCACGGCGCGGCTATCGCCCTCTCGGATTGTCGCATCCATTTTGGTTTCGATCCTCGGGAACACGCCAGGCGCGTTTGCCTGCTTGCACCGCGCGCCTCCGAGGCTATCACTGTCGCCCAACGGCCCTCCGTGGCTGCTTGGAGTACAGGATCACATGAAGAAGCTTCTTCCCGTCGCGGCGATCACGATTGCGCTGGCGCTCACCGCCTGCGGCAAGAAGGAGTCGGACAGCGCGGCGACGACCAACAGCGCGGCGCCCGCAGCGCCGAGCGCGCCCTATAGCGGCAAGGACTGGACCGAGACGCTGGTGAAGACCCCCGAGGGTGGCTTTCGCATGGGCAATCCCGATGCGCCGGTGAAGCTGGTCGAATATGCGTCGATCACCTGTCCGCATTGCCGCGACTTCACCAAGAACGGCTCCGGTCCGCTCAAGGAGACCTATATCAAGACCGGCAAGGTCAGCTGGGAATATCGCAACTTCGTGCTGAACCCGCTCGACGTCGTCGCGACGCTGGTCGCGCGCTGTCAGGGTGCCGACACCTTCTTCCCCTTCGTCGAACAGCTCTACGTCACGCAGGAGCAGTGGGTCGGCAAGTTCAACTCGGTCGATGAGAAGACGCTCCAGTCGGTCGGCAAGCTGCCGCAGCAGGAGCAGTTCACCCAGCTGGTCGAACTGTCGGGCCTGAAGGACTTCTTCAAGTCGCGCGGCGTGACCGACGACCGGATCAAGGCCTGCCTGACCGACAAGGCCGCGCTCGACGAACTGCTGAAGATCCGCGATCGCGGCGCCAACGAGGACAAGGTCGACGGGACCCCGAACTTCCTGATCAATGGCGAGCGCCAGGAGGGCGTCTACGACTGGCCGGGCCTCGAAACCAAGCTGCGCGAAAAGGTCCGCTGACGATGAGGCTTGCGGGCGCTTCGGCGGAGGAACGCTGAACCGCCGATGCGCATCCGCAAGCTCCGCCTTTCAGGTTTCAAGAGCTTCGTCGAGCCGGCGGAGCTGATCATCGAGCGCGGGCTGACCGGGATCGTCGGCCCCAATGGTTGCGGCAAGTCCAATTTGCTCGAAGCGATCCGCTGGGTGATGGGCGAATCGAGCGCCAAGTCGATGCGCGGCGGCGGCATGGAAGACGTGATCTTTGCCGGCACCACGTCGCGGCCGGCGCGCGACTTCGCCGAGGTCACGCTGTTCACCGAACGCCCCGATGCGGCGGAGGATCAGGACCGCGAGGTCGAGGTCACCCGCCGGATCGAGCGCGGCGCGGGCTCGGCCTATCGCATGAACGGTCGTGACGTCCGCCAGAAGGATGTCGGTCTGCTCTTTGCAGACGCGGCGACCGGCGCCCATTCGCCGGCGCTCGTCAGTCAGGGCCGAATCGCGGCGGTGATTGCGGCAAAGCCCACCGAACGGCGGCAGATGCTCGAAGAGGCGGCCGGCATTGCCGGGCTGCACGTGCGCCGCAAGGATGCCGAGCAGAAACTGCGCGCGACCGAGGCCAATCTCGCCCGACTCGACGACCTGATCGCGGATATGGAATCGCGCACGGCTTCGCTGCGCCGCCAAGCGCGGGCGGCCGAACGCTACAAGGCGCTGAGCGAGCAGATTCGGCTGGCCGAAGCCCGGCTGATCTTCTCCCGCTGGCGCGAGGCCGCCGCTGCTGCCGAACTGGCGGGGAAGGAGGCCAAGGCCGCCGAGGGACTCGTCGCACAGGCGGGCGAGGCGCAGAAGGCGGCGACCGCCCGGCAGGCCGAGGCGGTTCAGCTGGTCGGCGACGCACGGCAAGCTGCGCAGGCGGCGCGTGAGCGATCGACCGGGCTGGCGCATCGGCTGGCGACGCTGACGAGTGAGTTGGAGATGGTCCGGCGTCGGCTCGCGGACATCGCCCAGAGCCGCGATACTTTGGCGCGCGATCGGGCGCGCGAGGACCGCCTCGCCATCGATGCGGCGGCGGCGCTGTCTGCGCTGGCCGACGAGGAAAAGCTGCTCGGCAAGCGGATCGAGGAAGCGACCCTGCGCCAGTCGGCGATCGACGCGCAGGTGCGCGACGCCGAGTCCGAAGCGCGCGAGGCGGAGCTGTCGGTGGCCAAGGCGCAGGCTGCCTTTGCGGCGGAGCAGGCCGATCTGCGCGTTGCCCAGGCCAATGTAGCGGCTGCGCGCCAGCGGCTCGACCGCGCCCAGGCGGATGCCGGGCGGATCGAACGTGAGATAGCCGGACTGGGCGACGAGGCGCCTTTGCTGGCGCGGCGTGCTGCTGCGACGGCATCGCGCGAGTCCGCCGAAGGCGCGATCGCCCAAGCCATGGCTGCGATGGCTCGGGGGGAGGAGGCTCGGGCCGCCGCCGCCGAGCGGCGCGAGGGCGCGGAAGCCGCGACCGGTGCGGCACGGGCGGCGCTGGCCGCGCTCGAATCCGAGGCCCGTTCGCTGGAAAAGAGCCTTCCTGTCGGCGGTGCGGGCAACCGGGCGATCGATCGCATAAGGGCGGCCTCGGGCTATGAACGTGCGCTTGCCGCAGCGCTGGGCGATGATCTGGAGGCCGCGATTGGGGCGGACGGTCGGCTGCGCTGGTCGGGCGCCGATCCGGACGCGCGCGATCCCGTGCTGCCCGCCGGTTGCGAACGGCTTGCCGACCATGTCGTGGCGCCCCCCGAACTGGCGCGCCGCCTCGCGCAGGTGGGCGTCGTCGATGCGGATGATGGGTCGCTGAGGCTCGGCGTCGGGCAGCGACTGGTCACCCGCGACGGCCGGATGCGGCGCTGGGACGGGTTCGTCGCGGCCGATGTCGGCGCGGCGGCAGCCGAGCGGCTCGTCCGTGCCAATAGGCTCGAAGCGCTGCGTGGGCAGATCGCGCCGGCCCGCGCCGAGGTCGAGACGGCGCAGGCTTCGCTCGCAGAGGCCGGCAACGCCGTGCAGGCGGCACGATCGGTGGTCGAAACCGCGCGCGCCGAGCTTGCGCGGGCGGAGACGGCGCAACGCAACGCGATCCGCGACGAGGATCAGGCGACGACGGCGATCGAACGGCTGGCGACGCAGAAGGCCGCGATCATGGACCGCAAGGCCCGCGCCGCATTAGAGGTAGCGGAAGCCGAAGCGGCGGTTGCGCAGCAGATGTCGGTCATGCTCGCTCTTCCCGATGGCGAGGCGAGCCGCGCCGAGGTCGACCGCCTGCGCGTGGCAAGCGAGGCGGTGCGCGCGCGGCTGTTCGAGGCGCGGGGGCAGGCGATGACGCTGGCACAGGCCGCGTCGGCGGACATGCAACGCCAGCAGGCGGCGAAGGCCGAAGCGAAGAGCTGGCGCAACCGCGCCGGAGACGCCGCCAGCCGCATCGCTGAAATGGACGGCCGTGCGACAGCGATCGAGACCGAGGCGCGCTCGCTGTCCGGCCGGCCCGAAGAACTCGAGGCGCTGATCGCGACCATAGGCGCCGATGCCCAGGAAGCGGGCCGGGCAGCGGAAACGCTGCTGCAGAAAGAACGCGAGGCCGAGGCGTCGCTGCGCGCGATCGAGGCTGGCCTCGCCCAGGCGGGCGAAGCGCTGGCCTCTGCGCGCGAGGCGCGGGCAGGGGCGCAAGCGCGCTTCGAGAATCAGGAGTTGCGCCGGATCGAAATGAGCCGGATTTCCGGCGAGCGCTTCGAATGTCCGGCACCGGTGCTGCCGGAACGGCTGGGCTTCGTCGCGGCCGAGGTGGCCGATGGCGCGACCGAGTCCGGACGGCTCGACCGGCTGACGGCGGATCGCGCGCGGCTGGGGCCGGTCAATCTGGTCGCCGATACCGAACTTGCCGAGATCGAAGCGCAGCATGGCACCAGCATCGCCGAGCGCGACGAACTGCAGCAGGCGGTCAACCGGCTGCGCGGCTCGATCGGCAGCCTCAACCGCGAGGGGCGGGCGCGCCTCCTGGCGGCGTTCGAAGCGGTCAACGGACATTTCACGCGGTTGTTCGGGACTTTGTTCGGTGGAGGTGAGGCGCATCTGGCGCTGATCGACAGCGAAGATCCGCTGGAGGCTGGCCTTGAGATCATGGCGCAGCCGCCGGGCAAGAATCTTTCCTCGCTGACCTTGCTGTCGGGTGGCGAACAGGCGCTGACGGCGGTCGCGCTGATCTTCGCGCTGTTCCTGACCAATCCCGCGCCGATCTGCGTGCTCGACGAGGTCGACGCGCCGCTCGACGACGCCAATATCGAACGCTTCTGCGACCTGCTCGTGGCGATGACGCGCGAAACCGAGACACGCTATCTGATCGTCACCCACAATGCGGTGACGATGAGCCGGATGCACCGCTTGTTCGGGGTGACGATGGTCGAACGAGGGGTTAGCCGGCTGGTGTCGGTCGACCTGGGCGGTGCCGAGCAATTGCTGGCGGCCGAATAGTTTCGGCCCCGCCGCTTTTTCGCCGGGTCATCGTCGATATATTGAGGGCGTGCTGAACGGCGTCCCCCACCGGTTCGGAATGTTCGCCGCGCTCGTCCTGGCGGTAATGTCGGCTCATGTCCAAGCCGCGCCGGCGACAGGGGCCGACAAGGCCACGGCCCGCTTCGAGGCCGAGGTCTCGGCACTCGTCGCGCGCCCCTTGCCGTCGGGAGGCGTTTCGACGCTGTTCCTCGGCAGTTCGAGCATCCGTTTGTGGGATGTCGACGGCAGTTTCCCGGACGTTCATGCGCTCAACCGGGGTTTCGGCGGGGCAACGACAGCCGACGTGCTGCACCATTATGAGCGGATCCTCGCAGGCGTGCAGCCCGACACTGTAATCGTCTATGTGGGTGAGAACGATATCGCGGCTGGAGCTTCGGCGGAGGCGGCACAGACCGATGTCCTTGCCCTTATGACGCGTCTGCGCGCCGACATGCCGCGCGCACGGATTGCCTATCTGTCGATGAAGCCGACGCCTTTGCGCTGGGATCTCTATGCGAAGATGGCTGCCGCGAATGCCGTCATCAAGGCGCAGTCAGCCGAGATCGGCTATGATTTCGTCGATGTGGGCGGCGCGCTGCTGGACGAAGGCGGCAAGCCCGACGCGCGCTATTTCAGCGCTGACGGGCTACACCTCAACAAGCTAGGCTATCAGCGCTGGACCTCGATCCTCGCGCGCTATCTGTCTGGAACAACGCCTTCGGTCAGCAGGATCGAGGGCGCGGTCTCGCGTTAGAGGATCTCGCGAATTCTTTCCGGAGGACGACCCAGCCGGGCGCCCTTGTCGGTTTCTACCAGCGGCCGTTCGATCAGGATCGGATCGGCCGCCATCGCGTCGAGGATCGCATCGTCGCTGGCGCCCTTGAGCGCCTTGGCGCCGTCTTCGGCCTTGCGCAGCCCTTCGGCGGGCGACATGCCGGCCTTGGCATAGATCGCCGCAATCGCCGCGCGCGACGGGGGCGTCTTCAGATATTCGACCACCTCGACCTCGATGCCGGGCGTCGTTTCGAGGATCGCCAGCGCCTCACGCGATTTGGAGCAGCGGGGATTGTGCCAGATGGTGGCTTTCATGCGTCGTCTCCGAGCGAATAGAGAATGTCGAGCGCCTCCTGCCGGCGCTCCCAGGGAACCAGGATATGATCGTGGTGGAAGCCCGCGACGACATTGGCGGCAATCCCGGCTGCGGCGAGCGCGCCGGAGATTGCGGCGGTCAGGCCTACGGCCGCCAGATCGGAATGGACCGTCAGACTGATCCGCGCCCAGTCGCCGGCCGGGTCGGGCAGGACGATCGTCCAGCCCTCCTCCTCACGGATCAGGGCGAAGACGTCGATGGAGGGGGACTCCCCGACGTCCATCGCGCGGATCGCGTGGCGGCTGTCGTGCAGCACCGGCGCCATCGAGGCGATCAGCCTCGAAAGGTCGCGCTCGCCGGTCAGGCGTCGTCCTGTTCGGCCAGCCACTTCTCCAGCCACTTGATCGTATACGCGCCCTTCTGGAAGTCGGGGTCGTCGAGCAAGGCCTGGTGGAGCGGGATCGTCGTCTTGACGCCCTCGATCACGAACTCTTCCAGCGCACGCCGCAGGCGCTTCAGACAACCCTCGCGGTCGCGGCCATAGACGATCAGCTTGGCGATCATCGAGTCGTAGTAAGGCGGAATGCGATAGCCGGCATAAAGACCGCTATCGACGCGCACGTGCATGCCGCCCGGCGCGTGGAAGGTCTTCACCAGGCCGGGGCTGGGGGCAAAGGTGCGCCAGTCCTCGGCGTTGATGCGGCACTCGATCGCGTGGCCGCGGAATTCGAGATCGGCCTGGGTCACCGACAGCGGCTTGCCTTCGGCGATCCGGATCTGCTCGCGGACCAGATCGAGACCGGTGATCGCCTCGGTCACCGGATGCTCGACTTGCAGGCGGGTGTTCATTTCGATGAAGTAGAACTCGCCATTTTCGTAGAGGAATTCGATCGTGCCGGCGCCGCGATAGCCCATATCAGCCATCGCGCGGGCGACGATGTCACCCATCTCGGTCCGCTGCGCATGGGTCAGGACGGGCGAGGGGGCCTCTTCGAGGACCTTCTGGTGGCGGCGCTGCAGCGAACAGTCGCGCTCGCCGACATGGATCGCATTGCCATTGCCGTCGCCGAACACCTGGAACTCGAGGTGGCGCGGGTCGGCGAGATACTTCTCCATCTATACCGTCGCGTCGCCGAACGCGGCTTTCGCCTCGGAGCCGGCCTGCGCCATCAGCGTCTCGAGCTGGCTTTCGTCGGGCACGACTTTCATGCCGCGTCCGCCGCCGCCGGAGGCCGCCTTGATCAGGACCGGATAACCGATCTGCGCGGCGATCTCCTTCGCCTCCTCCAGCGAGGTCAGCGGGCCCGGCGAACCGGGAACGAGCGGCAGGCCGAGCTTGGCGGCCGTCGTCTTCGCCTCGATCTTGTCGCCCATCGTCCGGATATGCTCGGGCTTCGGGCCGATCCAGATGAGGTTGTGCGATTCGACGATCTCGGCGAACAGCGCATTTTCCGACAGGAAGCCGTAGCCGGGGTGCACCGCATCCGCGCCCGATATCTCCGCTGCCGCGATGATGTTCGGGATGTTGAGATAGCTCTCCGACGCCGC
>JAIYAJ010000267.1 GCA_027489105.1 Zymomonas sp.
TAACATCCTGCCGGATGATGATCAGGTCGAAGGGCAAGCCTACCGACAGATCGGACCTGATGGTGGAATCGAACGACAGCAGCGCCACCTTCACCGCCTCTTCCAGCGAACTTTCATAATCCATGGTCCGGTCGAGGATCGGCTTGCCATATTGGGTCGCGCCGATCTGGAAGAAGGGGCTGTCCTGCTGGCACTCGATGAAATTGCCGGCGTCGTAGATCAGGAACAGCGTCAGCGGCCCGCCCGCGATGCGCCCGCCCAGCAAAAGCGAAATGCCCGAAGGCACGCCCGCTGCGTAGAGTGCAGGCTTCAGCTGCGCGCCGGCCGCCATGACCGCTTCGCCGACCAGCTGGGCGGCCTGGAACATGCTGGGCATATGTTCGATCCGCCGGGGTCCTTCCTCGTCGTTTCGCGGCGGCAAGCCTTCGGACAACATGCCGCGCACGAGCTGCGTCACCGACAGATTACCTGCGCTGGCGAGGACGACGAACCTGTCCGGCTCATCGGCGAGGATGTGGAGCTTGCGATAGGTGGAGATGTTGTCGATGCCGGCATTGGTCCGCGTGTCGCCGATCATGATCAGCCCCTCACGCAGCATGATTCCCAGACAATAGGTCATTCTGCCCCCGCTTCGCCTCTCCACTCCACCGCGCAGGATATCCTATGGGCGGGATTTGTCAGCGGTCGAATTGTCGGGGCGGGCGGCGAGAATCATGTGCCAGACTAGCGGTGGATTCGCGCGATCGAATCGCCTAAACGCGCGCCATGTCTGACATTGCGAACAGCGAAAGTCGCCGCGCCATCGTGCTGCTGTCGGGCGGGCTCGACTCGATGGTATCGGGTGGTCTCGCGCGGGAGCAGGGCTATAGCCTCGCTGCGCTGACGATCGATTACAACCAGCGGCACCGGGTCGAACTCGAAGCGGCCAAGCGCGTCGCTTATGCCCTGGGGGTCGACCGGCATGTCACATTGCCGCTCAACCTGCGCGCCTTCGGCGGGTCGTCGCTGACCGACGACATCGACGTGCCCAAGGACGGCGTGCAACCCGGCATCCCGTCGACCTATGTGCCGGCGCGGAACACCATCTTCCTGTCGCTGGCGCTCGGCTTCGCCGAGGCGACCGGCGCGCGCCACATCTTCCTGGGGGTGAACGCGCTCGATTATTCGGGCTATCCCGATTGCCGGCCCGAGTTCATCTCAGCCTTCCAGCATCTCGCTGACCTCGCGACGCGCATGGGTGTCGAGGGGCAGGGCTTCACGATCCACGCGCCGCTCCAGCATATGACCAAGGCCGACATCGCGCGCGAGGCCGATCGCCTGGGGCTCGACGCCGGCATGAGCTGGTCATGCTATGATCCGACGCCCGACGGGCGCCACTGTGGCCTGTGCGACAGCTGTCGCTTGCGGTCCAGGGGGTTCGAGGAAGCGGGACTTCCCGATCCGACGGTCTACGCCTGACATGGGCAGCTATGCGGTCAAGGAGATGTTCCTGACGCTGCAGGGCGAAGGCATGCAGGTCGGGCGTCGTGCCGTGTTCCTGCGCTTCGCCGGGTGCAATCTGTGGAGCGGGCGCGAAGAGGACCGGGCGACCGCCATATGTCGCTTCTGCGACACCGATTTCGTCGGTCTCGATGGCGACAATGGCGGGCGCTACGACGCCGCTATGCTCGCCGACAGGGTGCTGGCGCTATGGGGCGCGCTTCCCGAGCCGCTGGTCGTGATGACGGGCGGCGAACCGCTGCTGCAGGTCGACGCCGAGTTGATCGACGCGCTGCGCGCTCGGGGAATCGAGACAGCGGTGGAAACCAATGGCACCCAGCCGGCCCCCGACGGTATCGACTGGATCTGCGTCAGTCCCAAGGCCGGCAGCGAGGTTGTTCAGCGCAAGGGGCAGGAACTCAAGCTGGTCTGGCCCCAACCCGGCATCGACCCGGCCGAGCTTGAACGCTGGGACTTCGAGCACTTCCTGCTTCAGCCGATGGACGGCCCGGACCTTCCGGCCGCGCGCGAAGCGGCGATCGCTTACATCCTCGATCATCCCCGCTGGCGGCTGTCGACCCAGACCCACAAGGTCGTCGGGATCCGATAGCCGCCGCGTGGCGGCTGTCTCAGCCGCCGGTCTTGCCCACCTCGGTGCTTGCCTGCTGCATGCGCGGCGCGCAAACCGCCTTGAGCTGATCCTTTTTCGTCCAGCAGGCCTGATCCATCGACGGGGTCTGGACCGAAACCTGAATGTAACGGCGCGCATGGATCATGTCGCCGGTCGGAATCAGGCTGTTGCGGAACTCGCGCATGCGATCGACGGCGAGCTGCGTCAGATGGCCGCGTCCGAGCTTGCGGGCGTCGCGCCCGATCGCCGAGGCCGTCTCGCAGAAGCCGAGTTGGGCGTGCATGGTCGAAAAGCCGTTATAGGTCCGGGTCGTGTAATCGTCGAACGCCTTTTGCCAGCTCTTGCCCTGGGTGCGTTTGAAATAGGCACCGAGCGTCTTGTAGGCAGCGTTGAGCTCGTCGGCATTCTTCGACAGCAGATCGTTATAATTGGGAACGGCGAGGAGGATGGGTGAAAACTGGCACTGAAGCGCGGCGACGTTGAGACCCGCGCGCATGTTCCAGAGGAGATGCGCTCTGAGCTCGGCCGGGGTTGCCTTCGGCATCGCGATGCCAAGGCCGGGCTCGTCGCCCTGGACGGGCGCCGCCTTGAAATTGGGGCCGAACCAGAAAAGATAGGCCGACGCTGGTGCCGCCTGCACCGTCATCGCCACCAAGGCCAAGGTCGAGGCCAAAACGCGCACCATATTACCGTCCTCCGATATGTCCGAACCCGGCCGGCCCCACGGCCCGGTTCTTCATGCATTACATTGCGTTGCTTGCGTTCCCCGCTTCGATCCCGTTGGCAACTTCGCTGCCGGCCTTGTCGAGAACCGAGCTTTCCACGATCGTCATGTCGTTCATGGTGCCATCGCTGGCGTTCATCTCGACCACGTTGGTCTCGGCGCCTTTATCCTTGCTCCCGCAGCCGGACAGGCTTGCGCAGGCCAGAATCAGGCCGGCAACGACGAGACCGTCGATCGAACGCTTCATGATGTCCCCCGGAAAGGCTGTTCGGGGCAGGATATAGCTAACGACTCGGCGGCTCAAGAGTCCGTGGTGGTGCAGGCCGAGCGCGACAAAAGGCTGAGAAGATCCGGAAAATGGCGCAGGAGCGCGCTGTCGACTGCCTGCATGCCGGTCGATGCCCCCAATTGCGCCATGCTGGTTACCGGATATTCGCCGAGGCCGCACGGCACGATGCCCGAAAAGTGCGACAAGTCGGGCTCCACGTTGAGCGAAAATCCATGAAAGCTGACCCAGCGGCGAACGCGAACGCCGATCGCGCCGATCTTCGCTTCACTGGGACCATGGCCGACCCATATACCGACCCGGCCCGGTTCGCTGCGTCCCTCGATTCCGAAGTCGCCGAGCGCCGCGATCAGCCAGCGCTCGATTCCCGAGACGAAGCAGCGCACGTCGCGTCCGCGCTTCTCAAGATCGAGCAGGACATAGCCGACCCGCTGGCCGGGCCCGTGATAGGTATATCGTCCGCCGCGCCCGGCGCGAAATACCGGGAAGCGATCGGGCGCTAGCAGTTCGTCCTCGGCCGCGCTTGTCCCCGCAGTGTACAGCGGGGGGTGTTCCAGCAGCCAGATCAGCTCGCGCGCCTCACCCGCCCGGATCGCCGCGGCGCGCGTCTCCATTTCGGCCAGGGTTTCGGCATAGGGCGAGAGGCCTGGGGTTACGCGCCACTCAACGCCGTCGAGAAGGTCGTTCATCATTCCGCATATCGCCGCTTTTTTCGTCCGATCAAGAGCCATGGATTGCGCTGCCGTCGAAGCGGGAATAGGCGAGCGCGATGACGATCGGAGCAGCATGCGCATGACATCCTTCTCGCTGGGCTCGGTCTGGGAGGAGACCATCGCCTTCCTGCGGCGCGAATGGGCGCTGGTTTTCCCGGTCGCGGTCGCCATCTTCGCGCCCGCGCAACTCCTGATCGGGCAGGCGATGCCGGCGATCGCAGAGGCGAGCGCGTCGGCGTCGCCGACCATGCCGGTGCAGATACTTCTCCTGGGGCCGGCGCTGCTACTGACCTTGTTCGGCCATATGGTGCTGGCCCTGCTCGCTACCGTTCCCGGCATCAGCGTGGGCGAAGCGCTCGCGGGGGCCACCCGGCGCTTCGGTGCGGCGCTTGTCGCCATCTTCGTCGCCATGTCGGTGGCCTTCGCCGCCGCGCTCGCCGTGATGGTCGCCGCTACGCTTGGCGTCATGATCTTTCAGTCGGGGGTGCCCTCGGCGAACCTCTTGGCCCAGATCGCGACGCTGTTCATCATCCCCTTCGCGGTCGTCTGGGTGCGGCTTCTGATGCTTCCCGCCGTGGCGGCGTGCGAGGGGCAGGGGGCGGCCATGACCCTCCGCCGCGCCTGGATGCTGAGCCGCGACAATGTCATGCGGCTCGTCGCCATCTGGCTGGTCATGATCCTGCTCGGAACCCTGCTCGCCTTCATCGACCGTATGGTCGTGGGCTCGCTGTTCGAGCTGATCAAGCTCGGGACCGGGTTCGAGGCGGTGCCTGACGCGCTGCGCCTGATCGTCAGCCTCGGGCTCCAAGCGACGCTCTCGCTCGGCTTTTCGGTCTATGTGGCGCTCGTCTATCGACGGCTCGCCGCCGGCGCCTAATCGGTCTGGATCGCCGTTCCGCCGAACAGCGGGACATGGGACGCCGATTCCACGGGAAGCACCCCCGCCAGTCGCGGATCGGCAAAGGTCTCGACCGCCCGGGCATAGGGTGTGAAGCCATGCTTGCGGTAGAAGCCGAGCGCGCCGGGATGGTCGAGCGTGCAGGTGTGCACCCACATCCGGTCGATGCCGGTCCGCCAGCCCAGGCTCAGCGCCTGCGCCATCAGCCACCCGCCATGGCCCTTGCCTGCCAGTTCGGGCACCAGGCCGAAAAAGGCGATCTCCGCTTCGCCCGCGATACGGAAGTCGAGTTCGAGCATCCCGATCTCGATGCCGCGCCGATCCTCGACCGCGTAGATCTCGACCGCCTCGTCCTGGATGATTGCGAGCAACTCCGGCTCGGGCATGACGAGCCGGGAGAACCACATCCAGGGTTCGCCGACCCGGCGGAACAGGGCCCGATATTTCTCGGCGCCGGGCTGCTTCCAGCGGTTAAGGCGGAAAGGGGCGGCCGGCATCGGGCGCGGACGCGGGCGTTCGCGCATCTCCAGCGAGGTGACGATAGTCGCGACCTGATCTGGCGCCACGGGGATCAGCGGCATGGGGCTACTCCCAGGTCGCGACTGGCGGCAGGCTCATCAGGATCGCGTCGATGTTCCCGCCGGTCTTCAGGCCGAACAGCGTGCCCCGGTCGTAGACGAGGTTGAACTCGGCATAGCGCCCGCGGAAGTTCATCATCCGGCGCATGTCCTCGGCATCGGCCTCCATGCCCATGCGGCTCCGCACGATGCGGGGGAAGATGTCGAGAAAGGCCTCGCCGACATCGCGGGTGAGGGCGAAATTGGCCTCGAAGCCGGCATCGTCGGCGCATTCGAGATGGTCGTAGAAAATCCCGCCGACGCCGCGATGGACCTGCCTATGCGGAATCCA
>JAIYAJ010000235.1 GCA_027489105.1 Zymomonas sp.
CGGTCACCGCGCTGCGATGTCAGCGATCCGAACGCGACGCCCTCACGGGTGCCGGTGGCGCTGTTGGCGAACGATGTCTCGCCCGTCCTGGTCAGCGTGATCTCAGGCCAGAGCGACCGATACCACTCCGACAGGATCAGGTCGCGGCACTTGCGGGTGTCGCGCTTGACCGGAACGTCGTTGAACGCGGTCGTCAGGTAGCGCAGCGATGCGCGCCCCCTCGCCCATTCCCATGCCGGCCAGATGACCGAGCAGATCAGGGACTTCGACGAGCCGGGCGGGACGTTGATCAGAAGCCGGGTGATCCGGCCGTCCGTCACCGCCTCCAGATGGTCGCAGATGGCGTCGAGGTGCCAGTTCCAGATCAGCTTCGCGTTCGGCTCGAGGATCGGCCAGGCCTCGCGGACGAAGCCGGCCAAGGTGGAGCAGCGAGCCCGGATAGCGTCGGCGTCCCGCGCGATGCGCTCGCGCTCAATCTCCGCCTGCTTCTCCCGAATCCTCGCCCGCACCGTCTCCAGGGCTTTGCTGTAGTCGACCGATCGCCCTTTCGAGAGCGGCAAGCTCATCGAGGTCCATTTCCTTCAAACGTTCCGGGTCCAGCTGCAGCATCTGAAGCGGGCCACCATCGACGCCGGAATGCTCAAGGCGATGCGTCTCGCGCCATTTCGCCCGGGTCTTCATCCAGAAGATCATGCAGGCGTTGTCGCCGCCGATCGCCTTCTTGTAGAGCGCCCCGCCGATCGCGGCATTCGCCTTAGCGGCGGCCTCGTCGAGTTCCTTGCGGTAGTACTTGTGCAGGGTGGGGACCGTGATCCCCATGATCGACGCAATGATCTCCTGCCGCGTTCCGACCGCCGTGTGCGTCTCGACCAAGTTGCGCGTCACCGCGGTCGGCTCGTGCTTCTCACCCATTGGCCTCAGCCGCTATCTCGTCGAACAGACGCCCGGATCCAGCGTGGACCGCCTGACGCCCGGTGAATTGCTGCCAGCGCCGCACCGCGACGTCGACATAGGCGGGGGATAGTTCGACCGCGAATACACGCCGGCCTGTCATCTCGCCCGCGATGATCGTGGTGCCCGAACCGCTAAACGGCTCGTAGACCGCGTCGCCCTGCTTCGAATTGTTCTCGATCGGGCGCTTCATGCACTCGACCGGCTTCTGGGTGCCGTGGCCGGTCTCCGACCGCCGGTGCTCGATGGCCCAGACCGTCGATTGCTTCCGGTCGCCCGCCCATTGCGCCGTGGCGCCTTTGCGAACGGCATACCAGCAAGGCTCGTGCTGGAAGTGGTAGTGCCCACGCGACATAATCGGCCGGGTTTTGTCCCAGATGATCTGGGCTCGCATGATGAATTCGCAGGCTTCGAGGCTCTCGACGACATCTCTGGCACGCAGACCTGCGTGCCAGACGTATGCGATGTCCCCTTGGAAGAGCGCCCAGGCTTCGCGCCAGTCGGCGCGATCGTCGTTCATCACCTTGCCCTTGGCCGACCCGACGCTCGATGCGCGGGCCTCGGCGGGGTCATACTCCACCCCATACGGCGGGTCCGTCACCATGAGGTGCGGCCGCTCATCGCCAAGCAGTGCTGCAACCGTTGCCGCGTCCGTGCTGCTCCCGCAGATGATGCGATGCGCGCCGAGCGTCCAGATGTCGCCGGGTTGCGAGACCGCGATGGCCTCGGGCTCGGGCGCGTCATCCGGGTCGGTCTGCCCGCTGGTCTTGCCGAGGATCAGCCCGGCCGCTTCGTCGAGCGAGAAGCCGGTGAGCGCCAGGTCGAAGTTCAGGCCCTGCAGTTCGGACAACTCGACGCGGAGCATCTCATTGTCCCAGCCCGCGTCCAGCGCGATCCGGTTGTCGGCGATGACATAAGCCCGCCGCTGCGCCTCGGTGAGGTGCGAGGCCTCGATGCAGGGCAGAGCGTCTAGCCCCAGCAGCTGGGCTGCGAGCACGCGACCGTGGCCGGCAATGATCCCATTCTTGCCGTCTGTGATGACGGGGTTGAGGAATCCGAACTCCCGGATCGACGCGGCGATCTTCGCGACCTGGTCCTCGGAGTGCGTCCGGCTGTTGCGCGCATAGGGCGCCAGGTCGGCCACAGGGACACGCTTTATAGCCTCAACGCGCCCCTCGCTCATGAGAGGCTGTGAGCGTCGGGCCATATGAAGGGTTCCAGCGAGGGAAGGCTGATGAGTCGTCTCTGACCAGCGCGCTTTAAGCGCGCGCGGGGTCGTAGAGTATATACCTGAATCGTTGGCGGCCTCTGAGACCGGGTGAGCGGTGGTGGCCGTGTCACCCTGTCCCGTCACTGGTAGCGCGCCTGACGGCGCTACCGTGCGCCCAGTCCCTTGTTCGGTGGAGGTTCCGAGAGGGTTGGTTCGCGATGTGTGCCGGCATTTGTCGCGCCCCGCAAGGGGGCATCGTCGCGGGGCCGATCGGAGTGGCAATAGCCCTATGGGGGCCTAGACAGACACCGATTTGCTGCGGTGGAAAAACCGTTGGCCGAGGGGTGCCTGGGGCTTGACGGGTTTTGGCCCGGGGCCGGTGTCTGGCACGTATTGCGACGATGCCGAATGCATGCCCGCAAAATGGGGGTCTGACAAGCACCCAAAATCTTGCCGGGATGCAAGGTGTCTAGGGGCGCCATTGGGGCACCTAGACGGAGACGGATTTGCGGGTCAGCCGGGGTGAGCAAATTCGCCGAAATAGAACCGGGCTGCGGCGCAATAGACTGCATGGGCAAGCTCTGGGTGCTCAAAGGAGCCGAGGTACTTGGCCCGGCCATCGACAACGATTTGGGCTTGCCACCGCTTTTCGCGTACAGCGTAGGTCACGCCTTTGAAGCCCGTCGTGTTCGACGCAGCCCTCCGAGAGTAGCGGCTGTTCTGTGCATAGGTGGCCAACCTGAGGTTCGCCCTTCGGTTATCGAGGCCGTCACCATTGATGTGGTCCACCACCATGTCGGGGGGCGCATCGAGCAGCACGCGGTGAAGGTAGAATTTGACGTTAGGGCCAGCTGGTGTCTTCTTGTGACGCAGCACGTAGACCGTGCGCGCCCCCAAGAGCGCCAGCCAATTGAACCCGCCGACCAACGGTACGTCGGCTGCATCAATGACCGCCTCGTAGCCTTTCGTCAGGGGGATGTACGCGACGTTGTTCTCTACCCGGATCGGGCGTACTGGATATGCAGCCATGGCGCGGTTCCTTCGCGTTGTGGTCAGGGCCGAGGCGGTGCTTCCAACACCAATTCGGCCCGAATTTTATAGCACAACCAGCAGGTTAACTCCACATTCCGCGCATGAAAAAGCCGCCCGGAGGCGGCCCTGTCATTTTGTGGGATGCTTGGGTCTGACCCGGGCAGGTCATGTCAGCGGCGGCAGTGACGGCAACACACGCTTGGCCTCAATCACGGCCGGGAGCCGTTCGGGATCCCATGCCACGGCATCCTCGGAAATCTGCATGACGCAAGCGGTCAACGCGGACTCCAGCGCGGCGATGCGCTCCTGCAGCTGTTTTCGCTTGGCGTGCTCCAGCATATCGATTGCGTTGATCGGCATGCGGTCGCGGTGCTGCTCCCAGATGCGCGGCTCGATGCCACAGAGGCGCGGGATCTCGGCCTCCAGATCGGGCGGGATATGGGCCAGGCGGTTGCGGGC
>JAIYAJ010000096.1 GCA_027489105.1 Zymomonas sp.
ACGGTGTCGCTCACGGCCTGCAGCGCGCGGTGCAGCATGGGCACGGACTGCGCGAGGTCGATGATGTGGATCTTGTTGCGCTCGCCGAAGATGTACTGGGACATCTTGGGGTTCCAGCGGTGCGACTGGTGGCCGAAATGCGCCCCGGCTTCGAGGAGCTGGCGCATGGAGAATTCAGGAACTGCCATTGGGTGGTTCTTTCCGGTTACGAGTGCCTCTGCGGACCAGCGCGGCGGACCGGGCGACGCCTCAAGGCGAAACCGCGATCAGCCACCGGAAGGACGGAATAAGCTTCCGCCCGTTTAGGCCCGCATGTGGGATGCCGGGGGCGTTAGCAGGGTTTGCGGGCGGGGGCAAGGGAGTGACTGCGCATGGAACTCGGTTGGAGCCTGTCACGACGCCAGCACAAAGTCGTGTAGCTCTGCCTTAAATTGCCAGCCACGATTGACTGGACGCGCGGCTGCATCCGATGCACGGTCTTGAAAAATGTGTAAGAATCGACGAGGTGAGAGATGCTGGATACGCCGACCACAGGGCGATCTCCCGCCGCCGATTTGCTAAAGCATGTTGAAGGCCGGCGTTTCAAAACGATTCTAGCCGATCCTCCATGGCAATTCGTAAATCGCACAGGGAAGGTAGCGCCGGAACACCGACGCCTGTCGCGATATGGCACATTAGATTTAGAGTGCATCAAATCCTTGCCAGTCGCCAGCGTTGCGTCTCAATCAGCCCATATCTATCTCTGGGTACCAAACGCGCTCCTCCCCGAAGGACTGGAAGTACTAAATGCATGGGGATTTAAATATAAATCAAATATTATATGGCACAAGATAAGAAAAGACGGCGGCCCTGACGGTCGTGGTGTTGGATTTTACTTTAGGAATGTTACAGAAATTCTTTTATTTGGTGTACGTGGAAAAAACAACAGGACCCTAGATCCAGGACGAAGCCAAGTTAACTTCATCGCAACCAGAAAGCGTGAGCATTCGCGCAAACCCGACGAGCAATATGCTATCATCGAATCGTGCTCACCGGGTCCTTATCTTGAGCTTTTTGGGCGCGGCGTTAGAGCAGGCTGGCATTGTTGGGGAAATCAAGCCGAACCTGACTATGAACCTTCGTGGCCAACTTACCAGCATAACTCTAAAACCGATGGCTCAATAACGCCATTTAAATAGATTCCTTACCGGAATGATCAAGATGGACGATGCAATTGAGGAGTGGCGGCCGGGAAGTTTTACGAAAAACTTCAGTTGGGGAGCGCCGTCAAATGGCCTTAAACAACTTCACGCCGAGATTAATCAAGGATTTTCTGAAGGCGTTCAGTCCGTTCCAAGATCCGCATTCCGAAAGCGTATTGCCAGCTCCGGGCGGCCTGACTATATCCCACTAAATTTCTTCCTTTTTAATGCTCCTCAACTGGGCGCAGACTTTGTTATCTACGACGAACTGTGCTTCCAAGCGCAATTTTTTCCGCATAGTTCCGATTTTGATCTTTTAGCACTATTCGCCTTCAATTTCAGCTTCGTGGGGATTTGGAATAAGGCTCAGCCAGGTCAAGATCGACCTGCACTATGGGCAAACTCTTATGTACGCGAAAGGTTAGCTGCCGACCTAGATTGGGATGCAACACGAGCATCAGCTGATGACATTCAATCATACGTATCAAACGACCCAAGATTTAAAGCTCAAACCTCACGTAAAATTTCGACAAATCTTGCGTATCTTTACAAGATAGGAAAACTTTATAAATGCAAAACCGAGAAGATCGAGCGTTGGTGGATAAATGCGCTTTTCCTGGCCCTTGATCGAATCGTACAAACGCGGTTGTTACAGGGCAAGACTACGCTGGCAAATGACTATGCTGCGCTTCTTACATCAAATGGATTTATGCAACTAACCGGCCCTCGTTCCCTTGAAAAGCAGTTAGCCATAAAGCATCTATCAAAACTATATGCAGCGTGCGGAGGCATAAACAGATTCTCAGATGATTTTGTAAAAGGTCTTACATTAACAAATCTTGCGACTATCCAGAATTATATTGACGTACGCCCCGGTGGAGCTATTCACGTCTCAAATCCTAACATTTTAAAGACGCTCCCAATGATCTGCGCTTCGTTGGCGAGACATGCTGGCTTTGATTTTCTTGATCCCGACGAACTTGAGGCTTTTAACGTTGACGACTTCGTCAAAGCTAAAGCAGCGTCGGCAATTAGCCGGCTAGCAGCACGAGGCATTAAACCGACTATGACGGCTGCGGAATTACTCAAGCTTACGAGGGAGAAATGACCGCCTTTGTTGATACTTGCATTTTGATATCTCTCCTAGACGATCAAGACAAAAATCATCTATGGTCAGTCGCAGAGATATCAAAAAGGAAACGCTCTGGGCCAATGATTATCTGTGATATTGTCTATTGCGAAGCTTCGATCGCGATGAACAGTAACCAAGAACTTGATGAGGCTTTGGACGCATGGGGAATCGAGCGGCTAGCAGAATCGGACAGTGCATTGTTCCGCGCGGGTCGAGCCTTTAAAAAGTATAAGGAGGACAACAAAGGTCCGAAATTAGGAGTAGTGCCGGATTTCTTGATAGGCGCGGTGGCTGAAGTCAATGCTGCTCCTTTGATTTCAAGCAACCGGAAGGATTTTACAGGATATTTTCCGGCAGTGAAAATAGTTTCGCCGTAGAGTTGGTCTGAATGAACATCCTCAACACAACTCCACACTCACCACCCCCGGCACAGCGCGGAGCGCCCCCGCGATCTGCGGGTTGACCAAGCGTTTCCCCGGCAGCTCGATCTCGATTTCCTCGTCGCCCTGATCGACGATGACGACGACGGAGATGCGGGCGTCGCCCTGGCCCTTCAGCCGCTCGGTGAGCGCGGCCACGGGCTTCTCGTCGCGCACGAAGATGCGCATGTCCTGCTTCTGCCGGGCGGCGGCGGCATCCAGCGGCTCCACGCTCTCGATGCGCGGCTTCACCTCGTCCCCGTCCAGCGTGGCCGACATCATGAAGAGCAGCACCGCGCCGGGCTCGAGCAGGTCGCGGTAGCGCTGCAGCCCTTCGGAGAACAGCACCGCCTCGAAATGCCCGCTCTGATCGGAGAGCTGGACGATGCCCATCTTGTTGCCCGTCTTGGTGCGGCGCTCCGAGCGGTCGATGACGGAGGCGGCGACGCGGCCCATCGAGGCGCCCGTCTGCCGCACCGTGGCGGCGAACTCGGTGAAGCGGCGCACGCGCAGCCGCTGCAGCACCAGCGCGTAATCATCGAGCGGATGGCCCGAGAGGAAGAAGCCGACCGCGCCATGCTCCTTCTGCAGCTTCTCGGAGGCGAGCCAGGGCTGATAGGGCGGGATGACCAGCGCATCCACCGCGCCTGAGCCGAACAGCTCGTTCTGCCCGCCCTCATGGGCCTCGCGCGTGCGCTGGGCCAGCGCCACGATGCCGTCGATGGCCGCCGTGGCGCGGGCGCGGTCCGGCTCCAGCTCATCGAAGGCGCCGGCCGCGATCAGCGCCTCGATGGTGCGCTTGTTGACGCGCTTCGTGTCCATGCGCCGCGCGAAATCGGCCAGGTCGCGATAGGGCCCCTGCTCCGCGCGGCAGGCCACGATGGACTTCACCGCCTCCTCGCCCACCCCGCGAATGGCCGCAAGCGCATAGAAGATCTTGCCATCCGCCACATCGAAGGCGACGCCGGAATGGTTGATCGAGGGCGGCTCGACCTTGATGCCCAGCCGCTCCGCATCGCGCCGGAATTCGGCGAGCTTGTCGGTGTTGGACATGTCCAGCGTCATCGACGCGGCCAGGAACTCCACCGGGTAGTTCGCCTTGAGATAGGCCGTCTGGTAGGAGACGACCGCATAGGCCGCCGCGTGGCTCTTGTTGAAGCCGTAATCCGCGAACTTGGCCAGAAGGTCGAAGATCTCGGAAGCGAGGCTTTCGGACAGGCCCCGCTCGGTGGCGCCGCGGGTGAAGCGGTCGCGCTGGGCGTCCATCTCGGCCTTCACCTTCTTGCCCATGGCGCGGCGCAGCAGATCCGCCTCGCCGAGCGAATAGCCAGAGAGCGCCTGCGCCACCTGCATCACCTGCTCCTGGTAGACGATGATGCCATGCGTCTCGGAGAGGTAGGGCTCCAGCGCCGGGTGAAGGTAGCTCGCCTTCTCCAGCCCCAGCTTGCGGCGGCAATAGGTGGGGATGTTGTCCATGGGGCCGGGGCGATAGAGCGCGACGAGCGCGATCAGATCCTCCACCCGGTCGGCCTTCATCTCGATCAGCGCCTTCCGCATGCCGGCGCTTTCCACCTGGAACACGCCGACCGTCTCGCCGCGCGCCAGCATCTCGTATGTCTTGGCGTCGTCGAAGGGCAGGCTGTCGAGCTTCACCTCGATGCCGCGCTGGGCGATCAGCTTCACCGCCGTGGTCAGCACGGTGAGGGTCTTGAGGCCCAGGAAGTCGAACTTCACCAGCCCCGCCTGCTCCACCCACTTCATGTTGAACTGGGTGACACGCCCGCCCGTGCGCGGATCGCGATAGAGCGGCACGAGCTTCTGCAGCGGCCTGTCGCCGATGACGACGCCCGCCGCATGGGTCGAGGCGTGCCGGTGCAGCCCCTCGAGCTTCTGCGCGATCTCGAGCATCCGGCCAACGATGGGCTCGTCGGTCGCGGCCATCTGCAGCTTGGGCTCGAGCTTGATCGCCTCGGCCAGCGGCGTGATCTTGCCCGGCGCCTGCGGCACCAGCTTGGTCAGCTTGTCCACCTGGCCATAGGGCATTTCCAGCACGCGGCCGACATCGCGCATCACGCCGCGCGCCAGCAGCGTGCCGAAGGTGATGATCTGCGCCACGCGCTCATGACCATAGCGCTCGCGCACATAATCGATCACCTCCTCGCGCCGATCCTGGCAGAAGTCGATGTCGAAGTCGGGCATCGAGACGCGGTCGGGGTTGAGGAAGCGCTCGAACAGCAGCCCGAAGCGCAGGGGGTCCACATCCGTGATCGTCAGCGCGTAGGCCACCAGCGAGCCTGCGCCCGAGCCGCGCCCCGGCCCCACCGGAATGTCCTGGCTCTTCGCGAACTTGATGAAGTCCGCCACGATGAGGAAGTAGCCGGGGAACTTCATCCGCTCGATGACGCCAAGCTCGAAGGCCAGCCGCTTCTCGTAGTCCTCCTGCGTGAAGCCCGGCGCCGGGCCATGCGCCTGCAGCCGCGCCTTCAGCCCCGCCTCGGCCTGTTCGCGCAGCTCCTCGGGCTCGTCGCGCCCGCTCGCCGTCTCGTAGCGCGGCAAAATGGGCTTGCGCACCGTGGGCCGCCAGGCGCAGCGCATCGCCACTTCCACTGTCGTGGAAACGGCCTCGGGCAGATCGGCGAAGCGCCGCGCCATCTCGGCCCGGCTGGCGAAATACTGCCCGTCCGCCACGCGCCGGCGGTCGTCGTCGGACATCAGCCGTCCGGCCGCGATCGCCATCAGCGCGTCATGCGCCTCATGGTCCGCGGGCTTGCCGAAGAACGGCTCGTTGGTGGCGACGATGGGCAGCCCGCGCTCATAGGCGAGCGCCAGGAGCTCGCCCTCGCTCGGCAGGGCGCCGCCCGTCCCCGGCCGCTGGATCTCGACATACAGCCGCCCGTCGAAGGCCCGGTGCAGCGTATCGAGCCGGCTTGCCGCCTGCTCGCGGCGGCCTTCGTTCAGCGCGAGGTCGACAGGCCCGCCCATGCCGCCCGTCAATGCGATCAGCCCTTCATTGTGCTTCTGGAAGATCGAGAGCGGCACGCAAGGCGGCGCGCCCAACTCCGGGTCCATGTAGGCGACGCAGATCAGCGCCAGCAGGTTCTCGTAGCCCTCCTCGCTCGCGGCCAGCAGCACGACGTGCGGATGCACGACATGCAGCGGCCGGCGGGAGTCCGACACCACATCCTCGCAGTCGATGCACAGCTGCACGCCCACGATGGGCTGGATGCCCGAGCCCGCCATCTTCTCGGAGAACTCGAGGGCGCCGAACAGGTTGTTGGTGTCGGTCAGCGCCAGCGCCGGCTGCTTGTCGGCCAGCGCCAGCTTGTTGAGCGCCGGGATCGTCATCGCGCCTTCGAGCAGCGAATAGCTCGAATGGACGTGAAGGTGGACGAAGCCGGGGTCGGATGGAATCGCGGGCATGAAGCTCTCCTGCCCGGACTATCGCGCCCCTCCCCGCTCCGGGTCGAGTCGCAACAAGCGGCTTGTCCCCGGCCGTGAGACCGGAGCCCGCTTGGCGTTGCTCA
>JAIYAJ010000477.1 GCA_027489105.1 Zymomonas sp.
CCGACAGGCCCAGCGCCACCGCGCCATTGACGACCGAGCCATACGCCATGGCGCTGCTGCCCCAGCCGGCATAGGCCAGCCCGACCGAGGTCGCGGCCCCGGCTGCAGCCCCTGCCAGCGTCGCGACGAGGATCGTCTTGAAGCGCAGCGCGCGGGTCAGCAGCCCGTGGCTGAGCACCTGATAGGGCGCCATCAGATAGGAGAGGGTGACGATGCGCAGCACGTCGGCGATCACTGGCTCTCGGTAGAAGCCGGCGATGGCCGGCGCCGCGAGGAAGATGAGGAGGGCGAAGGCGAAGCTGGTCAGCATCGCCATGCCCAGCGCGGTGCGCACCATCGGCCGGTCGAGCGTGGGTGCCGCGATCAGGAACATGTTGACGCCCGCGCTGCGCAGTGTTGCCGCGATCACGACGGCCGCCAGCGCGATCGAGAAGGCACCGAGTTCGTGCGGCGACAACAACCTCGCGACGATCAGGCTGGCCGAAAAGTCGATCACGAACTGGACGATCGTCTGGATGCCGACGATCCGCGCCATCGCGCTGCCGCTCATGCTCATCGCGGCCCGGCTCCATAGCGGCAGGGCGCGCGGCATCGGTAATCGCCCGTCACTCCCCCCTCATGATCCGAACGCACGCCATCCCCCAAGCCGGCCACTCCGCCACCTTATGGAAGGCGCCGGATTTCGCCAGCGATTCATGTGGGTGACGGGAGAGGGGCGCAACTCTGCGAGGTCGTACGCCGCGCGAAACCAAGGAGCAGCGAGCGTTCTTGTTCATGTATCGATCTGATGATCCGGTGTCGCCTTTATGCGAGGCCCATAGCCGGATCGCGGAGAAGCCTAGTCGATGCGCAGTAGCGTTGCGGAGCGGCGGTGCAGAGGTGATGCGAGAGTTGACGGCTGACTCAAAGGGGCTCGATCTCGGCTCGCTGTCCGGTCGTTCACCGCTCCAGCCGGTATGCCTTCACGAGTGTTGCGGCCGGCACCCTCCACGCCTCGCTGATCGATCGGATCATCGCGAGGGTCAGCGGGCGCTTCCTCGAAAGGATTTCTGTCGCGCGTGACTGGCCGATGAGCGCGGCAAGCTCGGCACGGCTATGACCTTCGGCTTCCATCACGGCTTCGATCGCTTCGACAGGGTCGAGATCATCGACTGGCCAGCGTTTCGCTTCATAGGCTTCCACCAGTGTCGTCAACACATCGAGGAGATCGAATTCGTGACTACCGGGTTTGGCATCCCACAGCGCTTCGATTGTCTTGAGTGCAGCCCGATGATCCTCGTCATCGCGGATTGGACGGACATCGAAGCGGAAGGGCTCTTTCAATTCCATGTGTAGAAATCCTCAGTAGTCGCTCACGGTCAGGGCATCGATCCTGTCATAGTCCGCATGGGTGCCTGTGAACTTCACGAAGGCAATCTGAGCGTCGAACTTGAATGCGACGATCAGACGATAGGCACCGCTGGCTACCTCGAAGCGAACGCGCTCGCCATTGAGCACCTTGGCTTTCGAAAATGCCCCGACGACGTCGGTTGTCGATTGCCAGTCGGCTGCCTTGGTAAGGCTTGCCCAATGTGCAAGAGAGGCTTTTGCTGCCGGATTTCGGGCGGCAAAGTCCACGATCGTTGAGCGCGCGATTATCCTCACACCGTCACTATAGTATTTCCCATAATGGGAATAAGCCATTTTTCCCGTAATGGGAAATGGTCGTGGTAGGCCTCTTCAGCACGTCTCGGGGATGATCGAGCGTCGCCGGGTATATAGCTCCTGTGGCCATTCTGAACGGCCTGCCAGCTGTGTTCGCGCTAGAGCGTTTTCGAACCAGATGGAATCATCTGGTGACTCGGAAAGCGCGGTAAAACAATAGTCTAGAGCGATCCGTGCGATGCAATCGGAACGGATTTCGCTCTAGCCTAGGCCGCCGCGAAAAAAAACGCGACACTCACCGGCGGAGTGAATCGAGTACCCTCCAGCCATTGTCGCCCGGCCGCTTTACGTGCCAGAAGCGCCAGCCGTTGACGTTGGTTCCTGTGATGGCACAGGCAGCATCCGAGGGCGTGTTCCGCCGTTCCCCGTCGCCGCCGATCCAGGCGCCGTCCTTGATCTCGGCCGTGTAGGTCTGGCCTTTGTAGGTCACGCGAAGCTGCGCTCCGTTGGGAAGAAACACCCCCTTTACCGTGAGACCGCCGACGGGAAGCACCTGAGCGTCGACCACTTCCTCCCCGGCATCAAGGCCGAGGAGGCCGCGTATCACGTCGTTGTAGGTCATCGCCTCGGTCGCTCGTCGGACGGTCAGTTCCTTATATACCTCAAAGTCGATCTCTATCGTCGCCATTTCAGCCTCCTATAACTGCTAAAGAATCTATAGATAAAATAGCAGAAAGAGATATAATGACAACTATCGCTTGGTGGCGGCGACCAGTGCTCCGGCATGCTTCCCGTTTGTCAGGATTTGGCAGGCACAATGTCGCGAATCGGCGGGCATCCTTTCGTGCCCGGTCCGGATCGGCAGGCTGCAGAGGAAGAGTGCGATCGTGCAAGGCTGGTTCGCCATCGAGGTTGAGAAGGATCTCAAACTGATCCGCCTGACCATGGGAGGCTTCTTCGAAAGCGCGACCATCGTCGAGATGCGCGCGCGCCTGGTCGAAGCCATCGCGATGCTGGCATGCGCGGCCAATGATCATCTCACTCTGTGCGACATATGCGAGATGGATATCCAGAGTCAGGAGCGCGTCGGCGAGTTCGCAAAACTTGTCGGCAGCGATGATGTCCGTTCTCGCCGTCTGGCTTTCGTGACCGCGAGAAGCCTCGCGCGGCTGCAGGCGAAGCGGCTGACGTCGCGAGAGGGGGTGGCGTTTTTTACGGATAAGGGTGAGGCTGTCGACTGGCTCACAAGTTGAAGAGCGGTGCCGAGTATCGCCGCCCTGGTCGTCATGATGCCGTCAGCGGAAGCGTCGAACCACAGATATGCAGAGCCTGACGCAGCCATCCGCACATTCGCGTGAGCGGAAGGGTGAACCGCCCCGGCTTTCCCGGAGGCATTTTCAATTGAGTCATGCAACCATATCGAGGGTCTCTTTGGCTGCATAGTAATTTGCCTCGGCCTCGGCGGGTGGGATGTAGCCGATGGGGCCGTAGAGGCGCTGGTTGTTGTACCAATCGACCCAACGCAGGGTCGCCATTTCCACGGCTGATACGCTCGGCCAGGATCGCTGCCGCCAGATGATCTCGGTCTTGTAAAGGCCGTTGATGGTCTCGGCCAATGCGTTGTCGTAACTGTCGCCGACGCTGCCGACCGAGGGCACGAGGTTGGCCTCGGCCAGACGCTGGGTGTAGTTCATGGCAAGGTATTGAACGCCCCTGTCGCTGTGGTGGATCAGGCCATCTTCCGGCCCCGGCCTGCGAGCATGGATCGCCTGCTCCAGAGCATCCAGAACAAAGCTGGCGGTGGCCAAAGTGCTGACTTTCCAGCCCACGATCCGGCGGGCATAGGCGTCGATCACGAAGGCCACGTAAACGAACCCGGCCCAGGTGTGCACATAGGTAAAATCGACCACCCACAGTGCGTTCGGCCGTTCAACCCGGAACTCACGATTGACCTTGTCCAGCGGGCACGGGGCTTTCGGGTTGCTGACCGTGGTGACCGTAGTCTTGCCACGCCGGACACCTGCAAGCCCCATGGCCGCCATCAGCCTTTTCACGGTGCACCTGGCGACTGCAACGCCATCGCGCAGCAACTGATGCCAGACCTTGCGCGCGCCGTAGAGGCCGGAACTGGCCTCGTACACACGCTTGATCTGTGCCTTGATCTCGTCATCGCGGCGGGCACGTGCGGGGCGCCTGCCGGGATCGACCTGGCGACGGGCATGCTCATGATAGGAGGACGGGGCGACTGCCAGTTCCCGGCAAATCGGCTCGATACCCAAATCCTTGCGGTGCGCGTCGATGAACGACATCACCATTTGCCTTGGCGGTCGAGCTCCGCCTGCGCAAAATACGCCGATGCCTTGCGCAGAATCTCGTTAGCCCGCCGCAGTTCCTTGACCTCGCGCTCCAACAGCTTGAGCCGGGCCTTGTCGTCGGCGGCCTGCGCCGCTGGTGCCGTTCGTCGACTCGCCTCCTCACGGCACCAGCGGCGCAGCGTCTCAGCCGTACAGCCAATCTTGCCGGCGATCGAGGTCATTGCCTCCCACTCCGAGCCGTAATCAGCGCGATGCTCGCCAACCATCCGCACCGCTCGTTCACGGACTTCAGGCGAAAACTTGTTCCGGGTCTTGCTCATAACGAAAGCTCCTTCTCACAAATAGGAGCCTCCGGGAAAGCCGGGGCGGTTCAGTCCTTTGGGTAGAAGCGCTCAACTGGTTTGATGAAGCCCTCGGGCGAGCGTTTATTCTCGTGGCTGTCGGCCGGAATCTGGTTACGAGAGCGGGTTAAAACTGGCTCGGGATATGTCGGGCAAGTGGACGATCTTGTCGAATTGGTAGAATGCGTTCCGCCGCGTTGTTTAGCAATAGCTTCGGTACCCTTTGGGCAGGTTGAGCCGGCTAATGCAGGCCTGGACGGCGCTGGCACGGGGAAAGTGCGACGAGCGCGTGTTGCATCGTTGGGATGCATCAGCAGATTGTCGGGTTTGAGCGTAAGGTGGCGAGGTCGGCGAGCGGCTGGTGCGCTGAACCTTTTGAGGGGGGGCAGCGGCATCAGGCGTATAAGTGTGAGGCAGTATACCGGCCGATTTCGGACATTTTCTGGTCTGCGACAAGAAAGGTCAGTGCCGATGTCTCTCAGCGGGGCGCTCTCCCAGCGGCAAGACAGTCAGGTGGACTTCCACCTTTCCGGCCCGCTCGAAGGTTAACGTCATTGGTAGCGTGTCACCGGCGACGAGTGGCGCATAGAGACCTTCGAACATGAGGTGGTAGACGCCGGGCTGCAGCGTTGCCTGCCCGCGCCCAGGGATCGGCAAAGCGTCCAGATCGCGCATGCGGGCGATGCCTTTGTCGGCTCTTGACGCGTGAAGCGTCACCCGCTCAGCCCAGGGGCTGTTCGCCGCGATCAGCCGATCTTCGATAGGCTGGTTGTTGACGATCTTCAGATAGGCTGCACCGGTCGACGCACCGCCTGGCATGGCCGGCGCCCATGGATCGACGATAACGATCGGGCCGCTGGCCTGTACTTCGCTCTGGTCGGCATGCGTACCGTTGGTCGAACCATGCGGTGACAGATATGTCGTCAGATAAGCCGTCGCGGATAGCAAGGCTGTGAAGATCAGCAATTCGGCCATTATCGCCCGCCTCAGCCAGGCATGCGACGAGTCCTGGCTGGTAAGATGTGGCGTGAGCACGAGCTTGTTGATGCCGGCGACCGAGAGCAGCAGCACTGTCAGCCCCAGCTTGGTGAGCAGGCCCTTCTCATAGGCCAGCGCAAGGTCGAACCGGAATTCAAGCAGCTGCGCGGCGGTCGTCAGTGCCGCGATAAGCAGGGCTGCAACGACCCAGATCGCTTGTCGGCTGAACCGACCGATCAACTCAGGATAATCCGGTGCGGCAACGCGACTGGCGGCGAGCAGGATCCAGAGCCCGCCGCACCACCAAGCAGCGGTAGTAACGTGTAGGACGACCGTTATCGAGGTCGCCATCCCGCGCGAGGCGGAATGGCCGACGACGCCGAAAGCGGCGAGAATCAAAAGTGCGCTGATCGCTGCATTACCGCGTCCTGCCAGCAGCGCCAGCCAAAGGCCGCCGACCAGTTGCAATCCGAGTGAGGCGCCGAGCGGAGACATAAAGATCGCGTCTAGCGTCGCTTTATCCACATCGCCGCCCAGCCGCAGAACAAAGATCAGTGCGGTGACGCAGGAGGTGAGGACAAGCAGACCGCCGGCACGCCGCACCAGCTTCGCGGGGAACGGCAACGGTGTCTCAAGGCCCCACGCGAGTGATGCCTGCGAAATCACTACCCCGGCGCTGGTCAGCGCCGCAGCGTAATTCAGCGCCTTGATGACGGCAGCGACTGCCTCGAGCATCTCAGGGCTTGGGCGCGCGCAGAACGACTATGATGCTGCCTTCGACGACATGACCGTCGCGCGACAGCGCCCGCCAGCGTATCTCGTTGCGGCCACGCGCAAACCCCGGCCTGGCTGCGGTGAAGGTCAAGGCGCGTCCGGTCGGCGTGAAGGACAATGGCCGCTCGCCCGCTGCCGTGACGAGCATGAGCGAGGTCAACGAAGCCGGTTCGAGAAAGGTCAGCCTCAACACCGGCGGGGATTGGGTGAGCACGCTGCCACTCGCCGGACTGACGCTTTGCAGCGCTGTATGAGCCTGCACGACGGCGGGCACCGTCATCACGATCAGGGCAAGCGCCGCCGGTGTCAGCCTCATCATTTGCTTTCGTCCTTTTGGAGCCACGGATTGGCGAAACGCGGATCATGGAGCAGCGCCTCGTCAGTCAGGGAATTCAGGAAGGCGATCACATCAGCCCGCTCTTCGCGCGTGAGGGTAAAGCCCGGTACGAACGAGCTTTTCAGGGGATTGGAGCGCCCGACACCGGCATGCGGCCCCGACGCGACTGTCCGGCCACCGGCGGCATAATGGTCGAGCACTGCGTCTAGTGTCGCGATCGAGCCATCGTGCATGAAAGGACCGGTCACCGCGACATTGCGTAGGCTCGGCGCACGAAAACGGCCCATATCCTCGGGCTTGCCGGTGATCTCCATGATGCCGGGACTTTCGGGCGGATATGCCCCCTTGCCGTCGAGATTGTAGAGGCCGGTATTGTGGAACGCGATCTCCCCGGCCTTGTTGCGCTCGTGCAGCACCGTGTCGGCGAGGTTCAGGCCATTGTGGCAATGGTGGCATTCGAGCCGTTCGGAGAAGAACAATGCTTCGCCTCGGATCGCGCTGTCGGACACGGCATCGACATCGCCCTCGTAACGGTAACGATCATATGGCGATCGCATCGACACGATGGAGCGCTCGAAGGCCGACAAAGCGCGCACGACCGTTGCGAGCGAGATTTCGCCATTGGCCTCAGGAAAGGCCTCGGCGAAAAGTCGCCGATAGAGTGGCTCGGCCGCAAGCCGCTTTACCATCTCCTGCTCTTTCCCCGCCAAACCCAGCTCGACCGGTTCCTGGCCGACCAGCGGCACCAGTGCCTGCTGCTCCAGCTGTCTGAGCAGGGGATTGGCCCAGGTCAGCACCGGAAAATAGGCCACGTTGACCAGCGACATCGAATTGCGGGGCGTCGACTGACCGGTCACGCCCGTGGCAACCGCGCGCCCATCGGAAAAGGCGCGGGATTGCTGGTGGCAGCTCTCACACGACATCGAGCCGTCAGCGGACAGGCGTTTGTCGTAGAAGAGATGACGTCCCAATTCGACCTTGGCCGCCGTCGTCGGATTTGCAGCCGGCTCCACCGGCTTGGGCGCCCACGCCGGCAGGCCAAAGTCGTACCGGCTGGGCACCATGGCGTCGATCGGCCGCAGGGCTGCTTGGCGTTGCTGGGCGTGCGCGATGCTGAACAGCATCGCCACGGCGGATAGGGCCAGAGCAATGTTCGACGCGCGCTGCATGGTCAGTCGGCCCGCACCCATTGCTGCCCTGCCGAGGCTTTGCCTTCCCAGGCCAGGCCCAGCCGGTCGAAGATGCCGGCGCAGTCGGTGTCTCCGGGAAACGACATGCAGCCGGAAGCCGATTTGGGCGCATTGACCGTGATGTCCGTGCCGGCAAGCAGCGCGCCGATATCGAGCACGACCGTGGACTTGGCAGGATCGAACCGGTTCAGCCGGTACGTCGGACGGTTGGGGTTCGCGCAGGCGACCTTCGGCGCGGCC
>JAIYAJ010000210.1 GCA_027489105.1 Zymomonas sp.
GCGCAGGGGGCGATTGTCCGCCAGCAACTCGGCGCGCAGCACCCGTGCCCGGAGATCCTGCGCCGCCTCGGTCGATGCGAGCCGCAGCGCCGCGATCCGCTCGCGCGCGTAGGTGTGGTAGGACAGCGCCTCGTTACGGGTGGACCACCCCTCGGGCGGCGGCTGAAGCTGCCGCGCGCCGACCTGCACGCCGAGTCTGCCTGCGGTTTCCGCCAACCGTCGCTTCGCTGCCTGCAACCAGTTTGTCTCCGGAGACGACGTCATGCGCATGGCCCTTCGCCGGTGAAGGGCGGCAGCGGTATGTCGGCGGCGAAGGCGGCGGGTTTATGGAGAGATGGGGGCAAGCGATCGGGTCCGGGCTTCCGCGCCGACGAGCTGACCCGGCCGGCGCGGCATCGGGAATGGCGTTTCGCAGGCGAAAGGTCAACCGCCGCACCCCATGGCCCGGCCGCAGCCTCGATGTCCGGCCTCGCCGGAATCCACGTCAACCACTTGTCAATCATGATGCAAGTGGATCAATATCGGCCGCGGACGTAAGGGCAGCGACGGGATCGGGGGATAACGATGGCGACATACACACGTTTGACGGCAGGCGCAGCCTTCCAGACCGTTCTGACTTCAACCTACTCGACCCCGAATGGCTCGAACCTGTCCAGCGTCGTCCTGAACCTGTCGGACGGCACGGAACTCGTCGTCAATGGGTCGGGCCTCAACCTTGTCGGAGGCACGCTGCAGGGCGGCACCGTCGGCGGCCTCGTGCACCGCGCGGCAGGCGGCGGGGCATCAATCGAAACGATAACGGGCCTTTCGTCGGTCACGGCCGTCACGTTCCAGAGCTTCCTCTCGGGGCCGACGCCGAACGGCTCCGGGCTCTACAGCGTGCTGATGCAGTTCGACGATTTCCTGAACGGCGGCGCGAGCGGCGATTCGTTGGTGGGAGCGGCCGGAGCCGATTTCTTCCGGGGCGTCGGCGGCAACGACACGATCGACGGCGGCGACGGCTTCGACATGACGTCCTACGACAACGACTCTGTCGGCGGCGGCAATGGCGGCGTGATCGTCAACCTGTGGTCCACAACGGTCAACGTGCTTGGATTCAACGTCGCCGCGAACACGGCGCGCGACGGCTATGGCAACACGGACACGCTCATCAGCATCGAGGAAGCGCGCGGCACGGCGCAGGCCGACGTCTTCTATGGCGCGCCGGGTTATGCCTTCTTCCAGGGAAGGGCTGGCGGCGACACCTATGTCGGCGGTACCTCAGTCGCATTCCGGGACAACTACACGGGCGGATCGATCCTCTTCGCGCCAGGGTCGGCCAATTACAGCGGCAATTACTGGGCCGATTACCGCCAGGACGGCGGCATTCAGGGGATCAACATCGTCCTGAATGACGGTGCCGGAGCAACCACCAGCGGAACCGGGACCGACACATTCGGCGCGACGGAAACGTTCGTCAACATCAACAACATCCGCGGCTCGATGCTTGCGGACACGATCCTGGGCAACAACTATTTCAATCTGTTCCAGGGTCTGCAGGGCAACGATACGATCAACGGGCGCGGCGGGTATGACACCCTCGACTACACCCGCGACAGCCAGTACGGCGGGGCCGGCGCGATCAACGCCAACCTCGTCAACGGCACGATCATCGATGGCTGGGGCAACACCGACACGGTGTCCAACATTGAAAACGTCTACGGGACCGGCGGTAACGACACGATCATCGGCGACGCCTGGGACAACGGACTGCGCGGTTTCAACGGCAACGATTCGCTTGTCGGCGGCGACGGCTTCGACGACTTCAGGCCCGGGCTGGGCATCGACTTCGTGAACGGCACGCCCGGCGCCAATGGCGACCAGAGCTACGACGATCGCGACCGCGTCACCTACCAGGACGTGGCGCCCGACGGGACCGGGCTCGGCGTCATCGTCAACCTGTCCGCTTCGTCCGTCACCTACGAGGGCTACACGGTCGCGGCTTCGTCCGCGCGCGACACCGGCGGCAGCTTCGATACCCTCGTCGACATCGAGCGGGTGCGCGGCACGAGCGGCCGCGACTACATGATCGGCAGCTCAACGGCCAACCTGCGCGAAGAGCGTTTCGAAGGCTATGACGGTGACGATTACATCGACGGCGGCGCCGGCTTCGACCTGCTCTTCTATAACGCGCAGGCCGAATTTGGCGGCGGCACCAACGGCATCATCGCCAATTTCTCGGGCGCCAACATCACCGTCGGCGGAACGACCGTGGCCACCGGCACCGTGCGCGATCCGCACGGCAAGATCGACACGGTCCTGAATGTCGAAGGAGTCCAGGGCACGGCGCTCGCCGACCATTACGTCGGGTCCGCGGGGTATGACTTCTTCCGCAGCATGGGCGGCAGCGACTTCTTCAACGGAGGCGCCGGCGACAGCGACCGGCTGTCACTCTTCGTCGACGACCTCATCTATGGCAGCACGGGCACCGGCGCCTTCGTCGACATGGTCGGCGGCACCGCGACGTTGTGGCTGACGCCCGGCGCGACGATAACGTTCGTCAACGTCGAGAACATCTCCGGCAGCGAGCGCGACGACACCATCCAGGGCAGCAACGCCGCCAACCTGCTGTCCGGCGACAGCGGCAACGACACGATCACGGGTGGGGGCGGGGCCGACACGATCAACGGATCGACCGGCGCGGACAATCTCGATGGCGGGAACGACTTCGACATCGTGAGCTACAATTTCGATCCCACCGAGAGTGCCTACAACGTCCTCCAGCGCCCGTGGGAGGGCACGACGCCCTGGACGGGCGTGACCGTCAACCTGCAGACCGGCCGCGCGACCGACATCGGCGGCGCGACCGATACGATCGCCGGGTTCGAAGGCGTCGTCGGCACGTTCTTCAATGACTCGATCACCGGCAACGCAGGCGACAACCTGTTCTACGGCCTGTCCGGCAACGACACCTTCACCGGTGGCGGAGGCATCGACACCGTCTCGTATGCGAACTGGGGCAACCCCAATGACGGATCGGGCGTGCCAACGCTGGTCGGCATCAATGCGTCGCGGCCGAATGGCGTCAACGTCAATCTCGGGGCAGGCACGGCCAATGACGCCGAGGGCGGCACGGACACGCTGGTCAACATCCGAAACGTCACCGGCTCGGCCGGCAACGACACCATCAGCGGCGACGCGTTCGCCAACACGCTGACGGGCGCTCTCGGCAACGACACGCTGTCCGGCGGCGACGGAGCGGACCTGCTGGATGGCAGCGAGGGCTTCGACACGGTGAGCTATGCCAACGCCGGAACGGCCATCCAGGCCTTCCTCTCGACAACATTGGGAGCCGGGCAGAGCGGAGAGGCAGCCGGCGACCTCTATCTCGGCATCGAAGGCGTCATCGGGTCCGGCTTCGACGACGTGCTTGTCGGCGCGGCCGGCTTCGCAAACAACCTGGCGGGCGGCGGCGGCAACGACACGATCTACGGCGAGGGGATCGACAGCGTGTCCGGCGGCGCCGGAATCGATACCTACTTCGGAGGGCAGGGCAGCGCACTCAACATCGACGTGGGCGCGGCGCAGCTCGAGGTCATCTGGGGATCCTTCGTGTCCGACACGATGAATGGCGCGACCGCCACCGCCAATCTGACGCTCATCGGCCAAGGCCCGCAGTCGGACAGCATGATCGGCGGCTCGGGCAACGACTTCATCTACTACCGCGCAGGCGACACCATCGCGGGCGGGCTGGGCTCGGACTGGGCCGTGGCGACCTTGTCCGCGTCGGCGGTCAACCTCAACCTCGGCGCGACGGGCTTCGAGAACGCCTGGGGATCGACCGGCAACGACACCTTGTCCGCCGCCACCTCGAGCACCGGCGTCGTGCTGGTTGGCGACCAGGGCAAC
>JAIYAJ010000569.1 GCA_027489105.1 Zymomonas sp.
GCAAATCTACACGGTGCCGCTGACGGACACGACCAATCCGGGTGCAGCGACGCTGTGCTCGGTAGGCTATTCTGCCACAGCCACCGGCCCGTGCGTCGGCAACTCGCAGAACACGCGGGCCTTCTCCACGATCAGTCCGTTCCGCGAAGATTTCGTCGGCAACTCCGCCAAGCCGCGTCTCTCGGTCGGTTTCGGCGTGAACTGGAACTCGCCCTTCGGGCCGTTCCGCATCGACATCGCCAAGGCCCTCCTCAAGGAGAAGGGCGACAACACCAAGACCTTCCAATTCAATGTAGGGACACAGTTCTGATGAAAGCTTTTCTGAAGACCGCCGCCGCTGCTGCGGCCCTGATGCTCGTGCCGGCCGCCGCCAATGCGCAGGCCGCCGCTGCCGCCGCTGCTCCCGCAGCGGTCGCCGTGGTCGATCTCGACGCCGCGATCGTCAATTCCGCTGCCTTCCAGTCGGCGATGAGCCAGGTCCAGACGACCTACAAGACCCAGATCACCGCCGCGCAGACCCGCCAGACCGCGCTGCAGAGCGAGCTCAACACGCTCCGCACCGAGATCGAGAATCTCCAGAAGAACAGCGCGACGCCGAAGGCGACGCTCGACGCGAAGATCGCGACCTTCCAGCAGAAGGGCCAGGCCGCCCAGGCCGAGCTGCAGCGCCTCGCCGTTCCCTTCGCCCGCCCGCAGGCCTATGTCCGCGAGCAGGTCGAAGCCAAGGTCGAGCAGGCGCTGAAGGCCGCGATGACCGCGAAGAAAATCGGCGTCGTACTGCGTCCGGAGGCTGCCTTCGCCTTCCAGCCGACCTCGGACCTCACCGCAGACGTCGTGACCCAGCTCAATGCGCTGGTGCCGAGCGCGTCGATCACTCCGCCGGCCAATTGGCAACCGGGCCAGGCCGAGCAGGGCCAGGCGACCGCGCCGCAGGGCCGTTGATCGCCGCACGATGAGCGACGACGACAAGACCGTGCTTGGCCCGCTGGATGTCCGGCGGGTCATGGCCGCGATCCCGCATCGTTACCCCATGCTCCTCGTCGACCGTGTCGAGGAATTGGTGGTGAACGAGCGGATTTCGGCCATCAAGGCCGTCACGATCAACGAAGAGTTCTTCCAGGGGCATTTCCCAGGGCGTCCGATCATGCCGGGCGTGTTGATCGTCGAGGCTTTGGCCCAGGCGGCGGGCGTTCTCGCCGTGGAATCGCTGGGCCTGTCCGGTTCGGGCAAGCTCGTCTATTTCATGACGATCGACGAGGTGAAGTTCCGCACCCCGGTCGAACCGGGCGTCCTGTTGCGCCTCGACGTCGCCTTCGCGCAGAAGCGCGGCAGCGTCTGCAAGTTCGAGGGCAAGGCCTATCTGGGCGACAAGCTCGCCGCGCAGGCCAATTTCACCGCGATGATCGCCGATCCGCCCAAGGAATGATCGCCCGTGCGGGCTTCGGCGTCGGTCTTGCCAGATCGGGGCCGACGCTGTAAGGGCCGCGCTTCGCTTCCCCAGGCTGGTCGGAACCAGCCATTTTCTGGAGCTTCTGACGATGAAGAAAGATATCCATCCCGATTACCACCGGATCAAGGTCCAGCTGGTCGACGGTACGACGTACGACACCCACTCGACCTGGGGTTCGGAAGGCGAAACGCTTCAGCTCGACATCGATCCCTCGGTCCACCCGGCGTGGACGGGCGGCAAGTCGCAGTTGCTCGATGCCGGCGGCCAGGTCGCCCGCTTCAACAAGCGCTTCGGCGGGCTCTCGCTCACCAAGAAATAAGCTTGGTTCCGAGCGTCGGACATGGATATGGCTGGGCATTCGCCCGGCCATTTTCATTTGGGGGCCATGTGATTCAGGAAGTCGATGACGATGCTGCCTGATCGCGTGCGCCGCTGGCTGTTCGGAGCAGCCGTGCTGGTCATCTACGGACTGGCGATCATGCCGTCGAACGAGGCGCCCGATCTCGGCGCCGGTGACAAGATCAACCATATCGCGGCCTTCCTGTTTCTGACGCTGTTCGGTCGATGGGCCCTGCGCGGCACGGGGCGGCCGCGGCTCGTCATCGGCCTGTCCATTTTCGGGGCGCTGATCGAACTGACGCAGGCGATCCCTGTGTTGAACCGCGACGCCAGCGTCTGGGACTGGATCACCGACAGCGCTGCGATCGGGGTGGCACTGCTGATGGCATGGCCGCTGGAAAGGCTGCTGAGGCGGCGATGATCGGAGCGCCTCGCCTGCGGGACGACCAAGCCGGCGCGCTGTTCGCGCGTCTGGCGGCAGCGGCGGGGCTCGATCCAGAGGATCGCTGGGTCGGCGGCTATGCTGCTTATGAATGGGCCCATCTGCGCCATGTGCTCGACGCCTATGCGATCGAGGTCGCGGACAGGGACGTGCTCGAATTCGGCTGCAATGTCGGAGGTTCGCTGGTCGTCCTCGCGACGCTCGGTGGGCGGGCGACGGGCGTGGATGTCGATCCCGCGATGCCACCGATCGCGGCGGCCAATTGCAGGCGACATGGGTTTGAGGCGCGGGCGGTTGTAGTCGGACCTGGAGAGCCGCTGCCCTTTCCCGATGCGAGCTTCGACCTGATCGTCGCCAACAGCGTCCTCGAATATGTCGACGCCGACGCGCTCTCCCCGACCATCGCCGAGTTCCACCGCCTGTTGCGCCCCGGCGGCCAGTTGCTGATCTGCGGCACCGCCAGCCGCCTGTCGCCCAAGGAAGGCCATTCGGGACGCTGGCTCGTCAATTACTGGCCAAGGGCTTTCGATCGTCTGACCGGTCGTCCTCTCCAGCGCGGCCTTTCCCCGCTGGCCTTGGCAGCAGCGCTGAAGGGCCGCTTCGCCAGCGTGGCCGGCAACGACTGCGCCTGGCGCAAGGCGCGCATGGCGATCCACGGTCGCCTGATGCCCGCCGCCCATGTCTGTTCGGCCGCGGGGAAGGCGACAGGGTTGGGACCGGGCTGGTTATCCCCTACGGTCGAGCTTCTAATGCAGCGGATATGAGCTGATCTCGGGCTTGGCAGAGACGCGCTTCCGAGCTCCTTCGGGCGCGAGGCCTCGACAGAGGGGCAATTTGATCGAGATTGGATGAATCGCGCAAAGACGCAGAATTTCCGCCTGCTAGAAGATGCCTCGACAGCGCGATTCTCTCAGGCTCCTCGATCCTTATGCCGTTCCAAAGACCAGTGCTCCAATCGTCGATCTTCGTCGGCCTCATCCTGATTGCGACCACAGGCAGGGCGGACCCCGGTTCTCCAGCGGTAGAGCCTGCCGCTCCGAACCCTGCTGGGCAGGGCTGCTCCCTGCACATCTGGCCCGGCAGCAACCTCCGCTCCACCTATCTCGGATGGGCGCATGGAGGCATCGTCGATGGGGCGGTGAACGGGCGCGACGGCTATAGAAGGCTGCCCGTCGGTCCTCTGGATACCGATCGCCAGCGAGCCATATTGTCGACGGCGGCTGTGGCCAAGGCGTTGGGGCTGGAGGGGTACAGCGCAACAGTTCATGAAGGTGCGCTGGACAGCAGGACGCTGCGGACCTCGCCCGGTTCCTGGCTTGCGGCGACGACCGGAATGCCGCCCTCCTCCTGTCAGGCCGAACTGGCGATCGACGATGTCTTCTTTCAGGAGGACATCGTCAGCGGTCGCTATCTGAAAGTCATCTACCGGTTCAAGCGGTTCGGCGACATCGAGGGCCCAGCCCGAAGCTTCGGCCAGATAATCGCCGTAAAGCTGTCCGCTTTCCCTCCAGCTCCAGGAACCGATGCTGCCCCGGCGCTGAAGGAATTGGAAACGGCGTTGGTCCGCAGCGTCCAGGATTTCGGCACCTCGCTCAACACCCCCATCAAGAAGAAAAGATGAGGGGGCATCCGCCTCGACAACAGGGAATTATCGAGCATGAAGAACTATCTGATTTCTGCGAGCATGATGCTGCTCATTGCCGGGAACAGTCCCGCAAATGCTCAGGATAGCGTCGCTGCCGCAGTTGCGACGGTAGCCGAACCGTCAGGACCTACTGCATCCCCGGCTAACGCGGCTCCCGAAACCGCCTCCTTCGCCCCCACCTCGGCAGCCGCCGACGGTTGCGAACTGCACATCTGGCCTGCCGAGCGCATGAACTCCATCACGATGGGACTGTTGGGTGGCGGTCTGCTGGACGCTGCCATTCACGCGAACCGCGATGCGAGCAACCGGACTCTGCTCGCCAGTGCTCTGGACAGCCCGAGCCAGCTCGATGCTTTGCTCGCGCTCGACCTGCGCACGATGCTCAAGATGAGCCCCGGCACGACCATCGTGACGCACGCCAAGCCACTTGAGCGCAAGACGATGAATGCGGTGAAGACGCGGAGGTCGGATTCGAAATCGACCTGCTATTCCGAGTTGATCGTGGCGGACGTATTCTATCAGAAGTCGACGCTCTATGGGCGTTCGCTGCGGACCCTGTTCATGGTCCGCGAGTTCGGCAAGGATCAAACGATCGATTTCGAGTATAAAGCGTGGGGAGGCAATGGCTTGCAGCGTTTCCCACCCAAGGAAGGCGAAGATGCTCTGGCGGCGCTCGACGAACTTGTAAGCGTGTTCAAGGCCAATTTTGCCGAATATGCCAACAATGAAGCGAAGGCAGTTAGAAAGCCTGTAAAGTCCTGACTGTCCATAGGACGGGAAGCCGGCGCTCAAACAAGCCGATTCCCGTCAGTTCGCTGCCGCTAATAATGTTCTTTTCAGCGGTTGAATGGGTGCTGCGTTCCGTAGATCTCCCCCAACACGGCCAACACAGCCGTGGCGGTAGGAGTTTTCAGTGGCCTGAAGCTCGCGGCCTCCAGAGCGGCGCGCCCCTCGGAGGCGCTCTGAAAATGGCGGAGAGGGTGGGATTCGAACCCACGGTGGGCTTCCACCCACGGCGGTTTTCAAGACCGCTGCCTTAAACCACTCGGCCACCTCTCCGCGAAGCCGGGCCGCGCGGTGGGGTCGCTTTATCGCTCGTTCGGCCTTTCGTGCAAGGGCTACGATCAAAGCGGTTCAATGCGCGGCCAAGCTGTGGCAAGCACGATCCTCTACCAAAGGGGATATGATGCGGAGCCTGTTGCGTAGGGCGGTCCTGGCGGCCGCATGGACGGTTGTCGGAACGGTGCCGGCGTGGGCGGCGCAGGAGCAGCCGGTTGCCGAGGAAGCCCAGGCCCCCGACGATGCCGCGCGGCTCACCGACACGCCCGAGCCGGCGGCGCCGAGCGAAGACAGCCTGATGCGCGCCTATCTGGCGACGCTGCGCGACCGGGCGGTGGGGATGGGAATTTCGGGCGAGCTGTTCGATCGGACGCTGCCGACGGTCAATTTCAACGCGCGCGTCGTGCGCCTCGATCGCGGGCAGCCGGGCGCCAGCACGTCGAACAGTGCCACGCCGCCCTTCGCGCCCTATCTGGCGAGCCATGTCGACCGGGTGCGCATCACTATGGGCCGGTCGCGCTATGGCAGTCTTCGCCCGCTGCTGCTCGGGATCGAGCGCGAGACCGGGGTGCCCGAGCAGATCATGCTCGCCATTTATGGACATGAGACCGGCTATGGCACCTTTACCGGCAATTTCGACCTGCTGAACGCGCTCGGCACGCTCGCTTATGAGGGGCGTCGCCGCGAGCTGTTCGCGGGCGAGTTTCTCAACACGCTGCTGCTGATGCAGCGCGGCGTGGCGCGCGATCGGCTGAAGGGCAGCTGGGCCGGCGCGACCGGCTATCCGCAATTCCTGCCGAGCGTCTATCTGCGCCTGGCGCGCGACGGCGACGGCGATGGCAAGGCCGATATCTGGCGCAGCGAGCCCGATGCGCTCGCCTCGATCGGCAATTATCTGCGCGATGCGGGGTGGAAGAAGGATGTGCCCTGGGGCGTCGCGGTTCGCGTGCCCGAGGGGATCGACCGAGCCGCGATCCGCTCGCCGATGAACTCGCCCCGCTGCCCGCGCGTGTTCGCACGGCAGAGCCGCTGGCTGACGATCGCCGAATGGCGCGACCATGGGCTGACGATGCTGAGCGGACGCGTGCCGGCCGAGAACGAGCTCGCTACGCTGATCGAGCCCGACGGTCCCGGCCGCACGGGCTATCTGCTGACGACCAATTATCGGTCGATCCTCGATTATAACTGCTCGAACTTCTACGCGCTGTCGGTCGGGCTGCTGGGCGACGCGATCGTCGAATGAGCGCGCGGGCGGACCAAGGCGCGGTGGTGGCCCATGTCCGCGCGGCGGCGCTCGGGCTGGTCCTGCTGCTCGCCGGCTGCGGCGCGC
>JAIYAJ010000125.1 GCA_027489105.1 Zymomonas sp.
CTATCATCCCAAGAGGGTCAGTCAGTACCTATGCGCAGCAACTATCTCTTCACCTCCGAGAGCGTGTCCGAAGGCCATCCCGACAAGGTCGCCGATCAGATTTCGGACGCCATCGTCGACCTCTTCCTGTCGAAGGATCCGGAGGCGCGCATCGCGTGCGAGACGCTGACCACCACCCAGCTGGTCGTGCTTGCCGGTGAGATCCGCTGCAAGGGCGTATATGAGAACGGCGCCTGGGCTGCGGGCGCGCAGGAAGAGATCGAGAAGACCGTCCGCGAGACGGTGCGCGAGATCGGTTACGAGCAGGACGGCTTCCATTGGAACCAGTTCCGCTTCGAGAACAACCTCCGCGGCCAGTCCGCCCATATCGCCCAGGGCGTCGACGCCAGCGGCAACAAGGATGAGGGCGCCGGCGACCAGGGCATCATGTTCGGTTTCGCCTGCGACGAGACCCCCGACCTGATGCCGGCCACGCTCTATTACAGTCACAAGATCCTCGAGCGGATGGCCGCCGACCGCCACTCGGGCGCGGCGCCCTTCCTCGAGCCCGATGCCAAGAGCCAGGTCACGCTGCGCTTCGAAAATGGCAAGCCGGCCGCCGCGACCGCGATCGTCGTGTCGACCCAGCATGGCAAGGGCTATGACGAGGGCGAGAAGGAAGCCGAGCTCAAGGCCTATGTGAAGCAGGTCGTCGCCGACATCCTTCCGGCCGAGCTTCTGTCCGACAAGACCGTCTATCACATCAACCCGACCGGCAGCTTCGAGATCGGCGGGCCGGACGGCGACGCGGGCCTCACCGGCCGCAAGATCATCGTCGACACCTATGGCGGTGCAGCCCCCCATGGCGGCGGCGCCTTCTCGGGCAAGGACCCGACCAAGGTCGACCGCTCGGCCGCCTATATCAGCCGCTACCTCGCCAAGAACATCGTCGCCGCCGGGCTCGCCCGCCGCTGCACGATCCAGCTGGCCTATGCGATCGGCGTGTCCGAGCCGCTGTCGCTCTATGTCGACACCCATGGCACCGCGAGCGACGGCATTTCCGATGCCGCGATCGAGGCTGCGATCCAGGGTATCGAGGCGCTCGGCCGGCTCACCCCGCGGGGCATTCGCACCCATCTCGGCCTGAACAAGCCGATCTACCGCAAGACCGCAGCTTATGGCCATTTCGGTCGCAAGGCTGAGGGCGACCTGTTCCCGTGGGAACGGACCGACCTGGTCGACAAGCTCAAGGCCGCCCTGGCCTGATCGTCCAGCCCTGATCTTTTGGCCCGATCTTCATGCCCCCGGCCCGGCGCGTCCGGGCCGGGCTTATTGTTGAACAGCCGTTTCTTTCCTCTGGCGCAGCATGGCGGGAAGCGAGTAGGGCAGCGTCGTGACCTCGAGCGGAGCGCCCATGTCGGATCTCGCAGCCTTCCTGCGCGCCTGGGCGCGGGATCCGCTCGGCATTGCAGCCGTGGCGCCCTCGGGACCCTCGCTCGCCCGGCTGATCACGGCCCACATCACCCCCGACATGGCCCCGGTGATCGAACTCGGCCCCGGCACGGGCGTCTTTACAAAGGCGCTGCTCGACCGGGGGCTGCAGCAGTCGGACCTGATTCTGATCGAGAACGAGGCCGATTTCGCCCGCATGCTTGAGACGCGCTTCCCGCAGGCGCGCATCGTGCGCGGTGACGCGGCCGGTGTTCACCGGCATCGGGCCCTGTTCGTGAACGGCCTTGCCGGCGCCACCATTTCGGGCCTGCCGATCCTCAGCATGAACGTGAGCCAGCAGATGAAGATCCTGCGCGGCTGCTTCGACCTCATGCGACCGGGCGGCCGCCTCTACCAGTTCAGCTACAGCCCGGTCTGTCCGGTGCGGAAGCCCGTCATGGACCGGCTCGGCCTCAAGGCCCGGCGGCTGTCCAGCACGTTGCGCAATCTCCCACCGGCCGCCGTCTACGAAATAGGTCGTGACCATGAATGATCCGCTCTCGATCCGCCGCCTCTATGGGCGCCGGCAGGGGCACAAGCTGCGGCAGGGACAGGCGGAACTGGTCGAGCGGCTGCTGCCGGAGATCAGCGTGCCCGAAACCGGCGCGCTCGACGCGCCCGTCCTGTTCGGCGACGATCGCCCGCTGGAGCTCGAGATCGGCTTCGGCAAGGGCGAGCATATGGCCTGGCAGGCGGCGCAGCGTCGCGGGCATGGCTTCATCGGCTGCGAGCCCTTTCTCGACGGCGTCGTCGGTGCGCTGCTGAAGATCGACGAGCTGAGCCTCGACAATGTCCGGCTGCACATGGGCGATGCGATCGATGTCCTCGAGCGCCTGCCCGATGCCTCGCTCGACCGCGCCTGGCTGCTTCACCCCGATCCCTGGCCCAAGGCGCGCCACGCCAAGCGCCGCTTCATGAACGACGGCCCGATCGGCCTGATCGCGCGCAAGATGAAGCCGGGCGGCGAATTCCGCTTCGGCACCGACCACCCCGTCTATGTCCGCTGGGCGATGATGATCATGGGCCGCTCCCCCGACTTCGAATGGCTGGGCGAAAGCCCGCGGGACTTTCTCGTCCGCCCGGACGACTGGCCCGAGACGCGCTACGAAGCCAAGGCACGCACGAAGGGCCATGAGGTCTGGTATTTTCGGTACAGGCGGCGATAGTCCAGCGGGCTTGCGAGGGGGACAAGCCTCTGCGATAGCGGCCGGGGGTGCTCGTCCGGCCGGGACGGGCAGGTTTTGCCGTTGGTCGGGCCGCCAGCGGGCAGACCTATGCCCGGAGTTCCGATGGTCCTTTCCCGCCTGAAACCGCGCAGCGCGCTTCGCCAGTTCTTCCACGGGCAGGCATCCGCCGGCCTGATGTTGATGGCCTGTGCCGCGCTTGCGCTGATCGTGGCCAATTCGCCCCTGGGCCCTGCCTATGAGCATAGCCTCCACGCCCTGCTCGGCCCTTTGTCGGTGCAGCACTGGATCAACGACGGGCTGATGGCGATCTTCTTCCTGCTGGTCGGGCTGGAGATCAAAAGGGAAGTGCTCGACGGGCAACTGTCGTCCTGGCCGCGGCGCATATTGCCGGGGCTTGCCGCCGCCGGAGGCATGGCGGTTCCGGCGCTGGTCTATCTGTTCTTCAATCCGGGGCCGACGGCGCATGGCTGGGCCATACCGGCGGCGACCGACATCGCCTTCGCGCTTGGCGTACTCGCCCTGCTGGGCAAGCGCGTTCCCGTTTCCCTGCGCATCTTCCTGACCGCGCTCGCGATCATCGACGATCTCGGCGCCGTGATCATCATTGCGCTCTTCTACACGGCGGAGCTGTCGCTGCCGCATCTTGCTGCCGCGGCCGGGTGCGCCGGCCTGCTGTTCGCCATGAACCGGCTGGGGGTGCGCCGCCTGTCCCCCTATCTGCTCGTCGGGCTCGTCCTGTGGGTCCTGGTTCTGGGCTCCGGCGTCCACGCCACGCTGGCAGGCGTGGCCCTCGCCTTCGCCATCCCCTTGCAGGAAACGCCCGGCCGACCGGACTCCGAGACACGGAGTCCGCTGCACCGGCTGGAACATCTGTTGCACATGCCCGTCTCCTTTCTGATCCTGCCGATATTCGGTCTGGCCAATGCCGGGGTTCGCGTGATCGGCCTTCCATCCGAGGCTTTCACCGCTCCGATCACGCTTGGAGTCGGCCTGGGATTGCTCTTGGGGAAAGTGGTCGGCGTGTTCGGGACATCGATCCTCGCGGTCCGGGCGGGGATCGCCGACATGCCCGCGCACGCCACCCCGGCCCAGTTGGCCGGGACCGCGCTTCTGTGCGGCATCGGCTTCACGATGAGCCTGTTCATCACGCTGCTCGCCTTTGCCGGAGAACCGATCCTGCAGGCCGAGGCGAAGATCGGTATTCTCGCCGGATCGCTACTGGCCGGCCTGCTCGGTTTTCTGATCCTGCGGTTCGCGCGGCGAGAAGACGATCCCGCAGATTGAAACGGGTCAGGCTGCGATGGGCGCGTAAACCCGTTTCGCCATAGCATGGCGTTTCCAGGCGCGCTCGTGGAAGAAAAAGGCGACGGCGTTGACGCAGGGCTCGATCAGCGCGATTCCGCCCGCGACCTGCACCGATCCTGTCAGCGCATAGGCAACGCCGAACCCGATCGTCAGGTGCAGGGAGAGATAGGTCAGGGTCTTCAGCAGATCGGTGGGCATGGCTTCGTCTCCGTCGCCATATATTGCGATTGATTCGCAAGTAAGCAAACGGGCTTCGTCGATCAGAGCAACGCAGAGGGTCGATCAACGCGCATCGAGGGCAATGGCGGCTTATTGTCTATGGCGATTGCGCCACACCATGCCCCTGCGTCCGGAAAGCGCGGATATCCGCCGATCTTGGCAGGAGAAATTGCTGCGATGCGTCATTAGCATCTTTGCAACGAAATGTTTCTGATGCTTTCCGTCAGGGCCGATGCGCTTCACCACATGAAAAACGGGGCGCGCCAGCGGCACGCCCCGTCCTTGAGGTTTCGGCGGATCAGAAAGCGGCGCTCACCGAAAAGACCACCTTGCCGCTGGCGATCGACGAACCGTTCTTCGTCGACGAGAAGTTCGGCAGCAGATAGGCCGACTCGCTCTTCGAGATGTCGGTATCGACATAGGAAATGCCGAGCACCACCGGTCCGACCGCGACATCGGCACCGACCAGCCAGTCGAGATATTTGCCGGTGGGCGCGACGCTGGTGCCGTTCGGACCGAGGCCCGAATTGCCCTTCGAGTAGCCGAGGTGCCCCTTCAGAGTCACAGGGGTGCTCGGGATCGCGCCGGAGATGTCGCCCCAGATGTAGAGATTGTCTTCC